>NZ_LT906441.1:1553745-1864494 GCF_900186975.1 Cutibacterium granulosum | reverse complement strand
TCTGGTGTCGATGACGAGGATGGTTCCATGACCCACGATGCACGCCCCACCACGTCGCGACTCGGCCTCGCCCTGCCCGAGACACCCTTGGCCGAACCAGGAAAACAGCGGCCGGTCGTCGTCAAGTCGCCAGCACGTCGGATGCCGCGCAAGCACTGGATCGACCTCACCGACGACCAACGGGTCCAAGCCGTCAAGGACCTTGGCCTGCCGGCCTTCCGTGCCAAGCAGATCAACTCCCACGTCTTCGAACGATGGGAGATCGACCCCACCGAGTGGACGGACCTTCCCAAGGACGCTCGGGCCCGGATCGCCGAGGCCTGGTTCCCCACCATGATCACCCAGGTCTCCCAGCAGAGCGCCGATCGCGGTACGACCGTCAAGACCTTGTGGCGTCTCATCGGTGGGGCGCTGGTCGAATCGGTGCTCATGCACTACCCGGCCACTCGGCACTCTGCGGCACGCACCACGCTGTGCATCTCCTCCCAGGCCGGGTGCGGCATGGCCTGCCCGTTCTGTGCGACGGGCCAGGGCGGTATCCAGCGCAACATGCTGGCCTCCGAGATCGTCACCCAGGTGCTTGCAGCCAACCGTCTCATCGCGGCCGGGGGAGTGCGGGGTGCACGTGAGCGGGTGCACAACATCGTCTTCATGGGCATGGGCGAACCGATGGCCAACTACAAATCGGTGCTGCACGCAGTGCGAACCCTCACCACCCCCACCCCAGGAGGTGTCGGGATGAGCGCCCGGGCCCTGACGATCTCGACGGTCGGACTGGTGCCGCGCATTCGGGCGCTCACCGAGGAAGGCCTGCCGGTCACCCTCGCCGTGTCGCTGCACGCCCCCGACGACGAACTTCGTGACGAGCTCATTCCCGCCAACAAGCGCTGGAAGGTCGACGACCTGCTCGATGCGGCGTTCCAGTATGCCGAGACCACGAAACGACGAGTGTCGATCGAGTATGCACTGATGCGTGACATCAACGACCAGGCCGATCGCGCTGCCGTGCTGGCCAGACAGCTGCGGCGTCGGGGCGACTGGAACTGGGCGCACGTCAATCTCATCCCCCTCAACCCGACGCCCGGGTCGCGGTGGACGGCTTCGCGTCAGGAGGACCAGGACGCCTTCGTCGCCACCCTGGAACGGTGGAAGATTCCAGTGACGGTGCGCGACACCCGTGGCTCCGACATCGACGGGGCGTGTGGCCAGCTGGCAGCCAAGGGGCGCGTCGACGAACTCGGGGTGTGAGTGACTCGCGTGGCGGCCTTGGCCCGGAAAACCCGCAGAAGGTGTTCTGTCGCTCCTGGCATGGCTGTGCTCCGTGCGATCCCGGGCGACCGGTGCACGTGACTGGCGGTTCCCGACTCCTGCACGATGCGGCCGTCACACGGGGCATGTTCACACGGGGCGTACCAGGGACCACAACGTCTGGTCACCCAGCGGCTCTGAGTCCCATGTGGCGCACGGCTCGTCACCCAGTACCAGACGCAGGGTGTGCGGGCTGGAGACCACGGCAAGATCGATGACGAGTCCCGCTGCAGTCCATCCCCCGCAGCAGGCCACGTCCAGCAGACCCTCGGCGCCACCGGTCGACGACTGGGGCGGCAGCGCGCAGCGGGTGTGTTCCCAACGCTGGTGTCCCACCCGCACCCGCAGGGTTCTGTCGTCGGGAAACGTCCAGGTGAGGTTCCACCCGTTCTGTCCGGGGGCCACGACAAGATGACCACCCTCCAGCATGGTCTGCACCGAGCGGACTGGGTCGAAATCCCCGTCGATGGTGGGGATCGTGCGTGTCACCTCTGTGACGTCGTCGTCCGCCAGGGTGTGATCCGCATCGTCTGGTTCGGGGTCGCTGTGTGCCGTCCTGTCCAGGGCTGGGACGAGGCGTTGCCACATCGTGCTCAACACGGTCTGGATCGCTCCCGGGCCTGCTGCCGGACAGTTGTTCGTCGAGACGATGACGGCGTCCTGCTCGGGGAGCACCAGGACGTACTGGCCGAAGGCCCCGTCCAGTCGGTAGCCATGCTGTGAGGTCCACACCTGCCAGCCATAGCCCAGTGCCCAGTCCGGGCCAGCGTTGCCGTCCGTCCTCACCTGGGTGCGTCGGTGCATGTCGATCCACTCAGCCGGGAGCAGCCGCGCGCCGTGGTGAATGCCGTCGTCAAGCAGCAGTTGCCCCACCTTGAGCAGGTCCGAGGCGTCGATGTGGAGACCGCTGTAGCCCAGCACTTGGCCGTCCAGATCACGCTGCCAGGAGTATTCGGTGATCTCCAGGGGAGCGAGGACGTGCTGGTCCACCAGGTCGACGACGGTGCGTCCGGTGTGTCGGGCGACGAGGCGTCCCAGGATCCAACTTGCCAGATTGTTGTAGGCGAAGTCGGTGCCTGGACGGCTGAGCGGCTCGGTGGCCAGGAAGTCCGCCACCGACGACTCCGCGGGTGGGTGGTTGCGTGCCAGTAGTTGCTCGGTCTGTTCCGGGCTGTGCCCGGAAGACATGGTGAGCAGGTCGCGTACCCGGATCTGGCTGGCCACCTTCCCCAGCTGTTCGGGCAGGATCTCCGGCCACAGGTCGACCAGACGGTCGAGATATTCGAAATGCCCCTCGTCGACCGCGATGCCCACGGCCATGGAGGTGAACGTCTTGGACACCGAGTACACCAGTGACGGCTGGTGCTTCTGCCACGGGGCGTTCCGGCATGCTGCGAGCAGACGTCCGTGCTGGCAGACCAGGAGCCGGTGGGGACGGCATCCCGCTGCTGCCAGTTCGTCGAAAACCTCGGTCGTCACCTCAACCACTTCTGCACTGCTCATGACCACCACGGTAGTGCGCTCACACTGACACGCGGACGAGGTCGGACCACCGGGGTTGAGTGGTTGGAAGCGATGCTCGAGTGCTGCTGGCCAGTGACCCGGGCACGGATCTGGCCGCAGAGCGCAAGACGTGGCTGGTCATGCCCGGCACGACACGGCCCGATCGGTGGGGCAGCCCGGTTGGTCGGGCAGTGCGAGTCGGTGGGGAGGGCGGAAGCGGGCTGGCGATCTCACAGGGCCACAGTGTGTGCCCCGGTGTCATCCCGACCCGAAATGCGGACGTCCAGCGGTTGTTTTGCCTACGGTGGAAAAATGGTGGTATAGATCATCAATTCTCAGGAGGCCCGATGGATTCCCAGCTGGAGAACGTTTACCAGAACGTTTTACGACGCAACCCCGGAGAGGCTGAGTTCCACCAGGCCGTCTTCGAGGTCTTCGAGTCGCTTGGCCCTGTGCTTCGCAAGAACCCGCAGTACGTCGAGGGGGCAGTGCTCTCACGCATCTGTGAACCGGAACGGCAGATCATCTTCCGAGTCCCTTGGGTGGACGATTCGGGTCGGGTTCGTATCAATCGCGGTTTCCGCGTGGAGTACTCCTCGGTGCTCGGCCCGTACAAGGGTGGTCTGAGGTTCCGGGAGTCGGTGAACCTAGGAATCATCAAGTTCCTCGGATTCGAGCAGATCTTCAAGAACTCCCTCACCGGACTTCCCATCGGCGGCGCGAAGGGCGGTTCGGACTTCGATCCGCACCAGGCCTCCGAGGGTGAGATCATGAGGTTCTGCCAGTCGTTCATGACCGAGCTGTACCGTCACGTCGGCGAGTGCACCGACGTTCCCGCCGGCGACATCGGTGTGGGCATGCGTGAGATCGGCTACCTGTTCGGTCAGTACAAGCGCATCACCAATCGCCACGAGTCCGGTGTGCTCACCGGCAAGGGCCTCACCTGGGGCGGTTCCCTGGTGCGTACCGAGGCCACCGGCTACGGCGTGGTGTTCTTCACCCAGAGAATGTTGCAGCAGGCTGGCAAGGATCTTGACGGCATGCGGGTCACCGTCTCCGGATCGGGAAATGTCGCCATCCATGCTGTGGAGAAGGCGCAGGCCCTCGGCGCCACCGTCGTGGCCTGCTCGGACTCCAGCGGTTATGTCATTGACGAGAAGGGTGTTGACGTCGCCCTGCTCAAGCAGGTCAAGGAAGTGGAGCGGGCACGCATCAGCGAGTACGCGGCACGTCGCGATGGCGCCACCTTCCACACCTCTGGATCCATCTGGGACGTGCCGGTGGACATCGCCCTGCCCTGTGCCACCCAGAACGAGCTCGACGGGGATGCAGCTGCGACCCTCATCCGCAATGGTGTGATCGCCGTCGCCGAGGGGGCGAACATGCCGTCCACCCCCGAGGCGGCGCGAGCCTTCCAGAAGGCCTCGGTGCTGTTCGCACCGGGCAAGGCGGCCAATGCCGGTGGTGTGGCGACCTCGGCCCTGGAGATGCAGCAGAACGCCGCTCGGGACTCGTGGAGCTTCGAGGACACCGAGGCTCGACTGCAGCAGATCATGGACGACATCCACGACAACTGCATCCAGACGGCTGATCTCTACGGGCATCCGGGGGACTACGTCGTGGGTGCCAACATCGCCGGTTTCATCAAGGTGGCGGACGCCGTCATCGCCCAGGGCATCGTCTGATCGACGAGGGGCGAGGAGCGCCGTATGGGCTACTTCCCGCCCGGCTGGTGTTGGTCTGGTGACGATTCATGGAAAACTGGATGGGTGAAGAAGGTCATCATCCTGGGGCCAACCGGATCGATCGGCACCCAGACACTCGACGTCATCAGTTCGCGTACCGATCAGTTCCGGGTGGTTGGTCTGGCAGCCGGTGGCTCCCAGTTGGAGTTGCTGGCCCGGCAGACGGTGGACTTTCACGTCCCCGTCGTCGCCCTGCCACGTGAGGAACTGGCTGAGGAGTTCCGTGCCGCGTTGCACCGTCATGCCAACAGCTGCGGTGTCAGACTCCATGAGGTGGAGGTGCTGGCCGGCCCGGGGGCGTCCGCCGAACTTGCCGGCCGTCCGGCCGACACCGTCTGCAATGCCATCACCGGCGCTGCCGGCCTACTCGCGACGATGGCCACCCTCGAGGCAGGGACCACCCTGGCCCTGGCCAACAAGGAGTCCTTGGTCATCGGCGGACGGCTCGTCACCCAGGCGGCCGCACCGGGACAGATGGTTGCCGTCGACTCCGAGCACTCGGCCTTCGCCCAGTGCCTGCGTGGTGGACGGCGCAGCGAGGTGCGTCGTCTCATCCTCACTGCCTCTGGCGGACCGTTCCGTGGGCGTACCCGTGCCGAGTTGGCCCACGTCACCGCTGCCGATGCCCTCAAGCACCCCACCTGGAACATGGGACGGGTCATCACCATCAACTCCGCAACCTTGGTGAACAAGGGGCTGGAGTTGCTCGAGGCCGCCCTGCTCTACGACGTCGACCTCGACGACATCACCGTGGTGGTCCATCCGCAGTCGGTGGTGCACTCCATGGTCGAGTTCTGCGACGGAGCGACGATTGCCCAGGCCTCCCCGCCGGACATGCGGCTGCCCATCGCCCTGGGACTCACCTGGCCGAATCGTCTCCCAGACGCCGCCGCCGGCTGCGACTGGTCCCAGGCCGCCTCATGGACCTTTGAACCACTGGATTCCGAGACCTTCGGCGCGGTGGAGCTGGCCCGACGGGCCGGCAAGGCCGCCGGGACGGCACCAGCCGTCTTCAATGCCGCCAACGAGTCCTGCGTCGACGCCTTCTGCCGTGGCGAGATCGGGTTCACCGACATCACCGACATCATCACCGAGGCGGTCGACGAGCACCTTGCCCAGGGCCACGTCGACGATGCCCATGTGAGTCTCGACGACGTCCTGGCTGCCGACACGTGGGGTCGCGAACGTGCCGCAGAACTCTGCGTGCAGCACAGGACCCACTCGTGAACGTCCTCGTCTCGATCCTGGGCGGAGTCGTCTTCTTCGGTCTCATCATCGTCTCAGTGCTGCTGCACGAGGCGGGCCACTTCATCCCGGCGAAACTGTTCGGGATGAAGGCCACCGAGTTCTTCGCCGGTTTCGGGCCGACCATCTGGTCGACGCGGCGGGGTGAGACCACCTACGGTTTCAAGTGGCTGCCGTTCGGGGGCTACACTAGGATCATCGGCATGTACCCGGTCGACGTCACCCATCGGCGCAGCACGTGGTTGACGAGGGTTGCCGACCAGGCCCGGCAGGCCGAGAGCGAGGAGATCACCCCGCAGGACCGCGGACGTCTGTTCTGTGACAAACCGGTGTGGCAGCGCCTGGTCGTCATGAGCGGGGGAATCCTCACCAATCTACTGCTGGCGTTCCTGTTGTTCTGGGGTGTGTTCGGCATCGCCGGACGTCCCGCTCAGACGACGAATGTGGCGGCAGTCAACGAGTGCGTGCTGAGCACCAGCGACCCGTCGCGGTCGTGCACCGCGAATGATCCCGAGACGCCGGCCCACCGGATGGGTCTGCAGCCAGGTGACGAGGTCGTCTCGTTCAACGGTGTCGAGGTGACGTCGTGGGAACAGCTCTCCGATCTCATCCGGGCCAACACCGACCAGCCGGCCACCCTCGTCATCGTCCGGGACGGCCAGCGACGTACCCTGCCCACCGTCAACACCGTCACCAACACCGTGCGCGACCGTTTGGACCCGACCCGCACCGTCGAGGCCGGGTTCATGGGATTCATGCCGCAGGCCGTCGTCGTGCACTCCGGGCCGGGCGACACCGTCTCCGAGATGTGGCAGATGTCCAAGCAGTCCCTGCTCGCGCTGGTACGTCTGCCGGTACTCACGTGGAACGTCGCCTCCGACGTCGTCACCGGGAAGGCACGGGATGTCAACAGCCCGATGAGCATCGTCGGGGCCTCCGTGGTGGCAGGTGACGTTGCTGCCAACGACCAGCTCACGACGGGGGACAAGGTGGCGTTCGGGGCGAGCCTGCTGGGTGGTCTCAACCTCTTCCTGTTCTGGCTCAACGTCATCCCGCTGCCCCCGATGGACGGTGGACACATTGCCGGGGCGATCTACGAGTGGATCAAGCGCGGTGTCTTCCGGGTGCTGGGCAGGCCCGATCCCGGTCCAGCCGACACCGCCATGATGCTTCCGGTGGCGTGGGTGATCGGCGGAGCACTGTTGGTCATGGGCATCATCCTCATCATTGCCGACCTCGTCAGCCCGGTACGGCTGTTCTGAGGTGGCGTCGTTCGTCCGGTCGTGCTCCGGAACGCGTGCGGTTGCGGATCCACTGCGTGACGTTTCGGGGTCCTTCGGGTGTATGACAGGTGAAAGGCCGGTAATCATTGGATGGACTGGCATGTGAAGGGGCAAAGTGTGCTGTGGCCGCGCCTCTGCGGCTGAAAAGCTCTACCCCTGGAGTACCCGATGATGAACACCTCTGGCCGTATGCGCCGGGTGCTGACCGGTATCGCCGCGGTGACGACCTCGGCCCTCGCATGTGCCGGTCTGCTCGTGCCAAGTGCCAATGCCGGCCCAGCTCCCCACCCACTCATCAATGAGGTCTACGGTGGCGGTGGCAACAGTGGAGCCACCCTCACCCACGACTTCGTCGAGCTCGTCAATCCCACCTCCGAGACGATCTCGCTGGACGGGTACGTCGTGGAGTACTACGGAGCCACCGGCAATCGCGGAAACAGGTGCACGTTGAGCGGGTCGGTCGGTCCCGGCGGTCACTTCCTCGTCCAGCAGGCCAAGGGAGCCGGTGGTACCCAGGCACTGCCCACCCCGGATGCCACCTGCGGTGCCAACATGAGTGGCACCAAGGGATCGGTGCAGCTGGTCGGCCCGGACGGCACGGTCGTCGACCTCGTCGGCTACGGTGCCGCCGCCAAGGCCGAGGGAAAACCGACCAAGGCACTGTCGAACACCACCTCGGCCCAGCGGGGTGGCCTCGAGGACACCGACGACAACTCCGCGGACTTCGTCATCGGCACTCCCAGCCCGATGAACTCCGCCAGCACACCGGCTCCCAGCACGCCAGGCACTCCTGACCAGACGGCCAGCCCCACTCCGAGCGGTTCTGCGACCCCCACTGCCTCCGAGACCCCGACTGGCCAGACGAGCATCGCCGACATCCAGGGCACCACCGACACCAGCCCGATGGTCGGCAAGGTCGTGACCACCACGGGCGTCGTCACCGCCGTCTACCCCAAGGGCGGGTTCAATGGCCTCTACATCCAGACTCCCGGCTCTGGTGGTGTGGCCAAGACCCCGACCGATGCCTCCGACGGCATCTTCGTCCACTCCGCCAAGGCCGCCAGCGCCTACACCGCAGGTCAGTGCGTCGTCGTCTCCGGTGAGGTCTCGGAGTTCAACGGTCTCACCGAGATCAATGGGACGAGCGTCACCGAGACCAAGGGCTGTGCCGACGTCAAGCCGGTGAAACTCGCAACCCTGCCGCGCACCGATGCGCAGCGTGAGGCGTATGAGTCCATGCTCGTGGAACCACAGGGCACCTACACCATCTCTAACAATTACCAGCTCAACCAGTTCGGCACCGTTGGCCTCGCCTTCGGCACCGAGCCGCTGTACCAAGGTACCGAGGTGGCCCGTCCCGGTGAGGATGCCAAGAAGGTCGAGGACGAGAACCGTGCCCGATCCATCAATCTGGACGACGGTGCGAGCTGGAACTATCAGACCAACGACGAGGCCAAGAACTCCCCGCTGCCGTACCTGTCCCAGGACACACCGATGCGTACCGGCTCCCACGTGGGCTTCACCAGACCGGTGATCATGGACTACCGGTTCGGGTGGAACTTCCAGCCCACTGGCATGGTCTCGGGCGCCCAGTCGCCCCACAGTCCGATCACCACCACCAACGATCGTCCGGCCAAGGCCCCGAGTTTCGACTCCGATCTCAAGCTCGCCAGCTTCAACGTGCTCAACTACTTCACCGACCTGGGCAAGGACGAGGACGGCTGCAAGGCCTACACGGATCGCACCGGCACGCCGGTCACCGCCAATTTCTGCACGGTGCGTGGCGCCTACACCCGAGAGGCATTCCACGACCAGCAGGCCAAGATCGTCACGGCCATCAACGGTTTGGACGCCGACGTCGTCGCGCTCATGGAGGTGGAGAACTCCGCGTCCATCACCTACCTGCCCGGTCAGCCTCGTGACAAGGCCCTGGCCCATCTGGTGGACGAACTCAACAAGGCTGCTGGTTCCCAGGTCTGGGGATACGTCGCCTCGCCGACCGTCGTGCCGCCCCATGAGGACGTCATCCGTACCGCGTTCATCTACCGACTCGACTCGGTGCGCCCGGAGGGACCATCGCTCATCCTCATGGATGATGCCTACGCCAATGCCCGTCAGCCACTGGCCCAGAAGTTCGTGGCCAAGGACGTCAGGGGCTCCTTCGTCGCCGTCGCCAATCACTTCAAGTCGAAGGGTTCCGGGGAGGACGACGGCACCGGTCAGGGCAAGTCGAACCCCTCACGTACTGTCCAGGCCCAGGCACTGATCGACTGGAGCGCCAAGGAGTTCGCCGGCGAGCCGGTGTTCCTGCTCGGTGACTTCAACGCCTACGGCATGGAGGATCCGGTCATGAAGATCAAGGACGCCGGCTACACCGAGGTCGTCGAGCAGCTCGCTCCTGGCGCGTCGACCTTCCAGTACGGTGGACGGCTGGGTTCCCTGGACCACATCTTCGCCAACGCGGCGGCCATGAGGATGGTCAGTGGTGCCGGGGTGTGGGACATCAATGCCGACGAGTCCATCGCCATGCAGTACTCCCGTCGCAACTACAATGTGACGGATTTCCACACGAGCGGACCATGGGCTGCCTCCGACCACGATCCCGCCCTGGTGGGGATCACGTTCCCGGGCGCGTCGACCCCGCAGCCCAGTGAAACCTCGTCCGTCGAGCCGAGCGCGTCGGTGTCGACACCGCCCAGTGGTGAGCCGTCTGTTTCGCCCACTGCGTCGCCTGCCACGCCGAGTGGCGCTGTGAGTGACGAGCCCAGTGCTGCTGCGAGTGTGACGCCTGGTACCCCGGCTCCGTCGCTGACTCCGGTTCCGTCACTGCCTGGTGGGACGCCCGGCACTCCGAGCGCCACACCGGCGGGGGCTTCGGCATCCGCACATGGAACCGGTACTGACGACGTGTCGGGGGATGCCGCTCAGGCTGCCGTCGTACCTGGAGGGTCTGCCGATCTACCGGCCCTGCCGGCCACCGGCATCTGATGGCGTCATCATCTGATCACGCCATCGGCTGATTCGTCGCGGAGCCGCTCCTGCCACTCGTGGTGGGGGCGGCTCTGGTGCTCCAGACGTGTTGCGCCTGCGGGTTACCATGAGTTCGGCATCTGATACCACCACGGCTGCACGCCACGGCGACAGACCATCACGGGGCCCACGCTTCGGCTCCCAACGCCTGGGTCTGCACCACTGCCGTGGAGAAGGTACTAGGCTCGCCATGTTGGATCGCACCCGCTTGCGAGGAGAACGTCATGACCGTCAATCTGGGCATGCCCACGCCCCCC
This sequence comes from Cutibacterium granulosum, assembly GCF_900186975.1. Lineage (NCBI taxonomy): Bacteria > Bacillati > Actinomycetota > Actinomycetes > Propionibacteriales > Propionibacteriaceae > Cutibacterium > Cutibacterium granulosum. The sequence continues at coordinate 1,854,123 of NZ_LT906441.1, read as the reverse complement.
ATCCCGACCTTGGCACCGCGTCGCAAGACCCGCCAGATCAAAGTCGGTGACGTGCTGGTCGGTGGTGACGCTCCCATCAGTGTGCAGTCCATGACGACGACCAAGACGCACGATGTCGGGGCCACCCTGCAGCAGATCGCTGCCCTCACCGCCGCTGGTTGCGACATCGTACGGGTGGCCTGCCCGACCGACAAGGACGCAGCAGCCCTGCCTGCCATCGTGGCGAAGTCACCGATCCCGGTCATCGCAGACATTCACTTCCAGCCCAAGTACGTCTTTGCCGCCATCGAAGCCGGTTGCGGGGCAGTGCGCGTCAACCCCGGCAACATTCGCAAGTTCGACGACCAGGTCGAGACAATCTGCCAGTCGGCCCACGAGCACGGCACCAGCCTGCGCATCGGTGTCAACGCCGGCTCCCTGGACCCGCGACTGCTCGCCAAGCACGGCTCGGCCACTGCCGAGGCCATGGTCGAGTCCGCCCTGTGGGAGGCGAGCCTCTTCGAGCAGGTTGGATTCCACGACTTCAAGATTTCGGTGAAGCACCATGATCCGGTCGTCATGATCAAGGCGTACGAGCTGCTCTCCCAGGAGTGCGACTACCCCCTGCACCTGGGTGTCACCGAGGCCGGCCCGGCGTTCCAGGGCACGATCAAGTCGGCAGTCGCCTTCGGGCACCTGCTCGCCGAGGGTATCGGCGACACCATCCGGGTCTCGCTGTCCGACGACCCTGTCGAGGAGGTCAAGGTCGGCGTCAAGATCCTCGAGTCGCTCAACCTGCGTCCCCGCGGCCTGGAGATCGTCTCGTGCCCGATGTGCGGTCGCTGCCAGGTTGACGTCCTCAAGCTCGCCAACGACGTCACCGACGCATTGGCCGATGTCGACGCTCCATTGCGCGTGGCCGTCATGGGATGCGTCGTCAATGGCATCGGGGAGGGTCGCGAGGCCGATCTGGGGGTGGCAGCCGGAAATGGCAAGGGCAAGATCTTCCAGCACGGCGAGGTCATCACCACCGTGTCTGAGGACCAGATCGTTGACACGTTGGTCTCCGAGGCCCATCGCATGGCGGCAGAGCTCGACGAGGGCGGCGCCCCCGAGGTGACGGTTTCCTGAGGTGAGGACTCGAGTCCGTCCACTTGACGACGACGACCTCCCCGACGCCCTGGCACTGCTTGGTGCCCGCCCGGTGGAGAACCTCTTCCTCCTGGATCGAATCCAGCAAGGCGGGCTGAAACGATCGCGGCTGGGCTGCCCGGTGTACGGGGCATTTCGTCATGGCGACCTCGTCGGCCTGGTGCACGTCGGGTCCAACCTGGTTCCGGTTGCCGACGACGAGGAGGTACTCGCCGCCCTGGCAGCCCGGGTGGGGCCGTGGCGCACGTCAACGTCGATCATGGGTACCCAACGAGCCGTGCTGCCGTTCCACGAGCACCTCACCCATCTGTCGGAACGAGCATGGGGACACCCCCGTGCCAAACGCACGGACCAGCCCCTGCTCGTCATCGACTCCCCACCGGCGATCACGCCGGATCCGCGAGTTCGGGTCGTGGGATTCGAGGACTTCGAGTCGTACTTCCGTGCTGCCGTCGACATGTACACCGAGGAGGTTGGCGTCAGCCCGCTGGATCCGTCCAACGGATATCGGCGTCACATGCTCGCCATGATGCAGCGGGGGGACACCTTCGGCATTCTCGACGAGCACCGCACCGTGCGATGGAAGTCCGACGTTGCCCTGTCCTGGGGTGGGGCCTGTCAGATCCAGGGGGTGTGGCTCGATCCCACCTTGCGTGGCCAACGTCTGTCCGCCCCCGCCATGGCTGGTGTGGTTCAGCTCGCCAGGCTTCGCCACCACACCGTCACGTTGTACGTCAACGACTTCAATGTCGCTGCGCGGGGCACCTATGATGCGGTTGGTTTTCGTCGGATCGGCACGATGACGACCATCCTGTACTGAAGCGTTCTCGGCTGAGCGTCCCGCGCCGAGGGCTGCGCACCGGATGACCGGTTCGGAGGCGATAGGATCACCCCGGTTGGTGACAGTCACGCCGAAGGGCGGCGGAGGGCCGAGCACCACCGGAAAGGCAGACATGTTGACGCGCATGAGCGAGTTCTTCGTCCGAACGCTGCGGGAGGACCCGGCCGATGCCGAGGTGCCCAGCCACCGTTGGCTGGTACGGGCGGGATACATCCGTAGGACGGCACCGGGCATCTACACCTGGCTGCCGTTGGGGCTGCGGGTGCTGCGCCGGATCGAGGCCATCGCTCGTGAGGAAATGGCGGCCATCGGCTCCCAGGAGGTGCACTTCCCGGCGCTGCTGCCATCGGAGCCCTACAAGCAGACCAATCGGTGGGTCGAGTACGGCGACAACCTGTTCCGCCTCAAGGACCGCAAGGGGGCCGACCTGCTGCTCGGGCCCACCCACGAGGAAATGTTCACCCTGCTCGTCAAGGACATGTACTCCTCGTACAAGGACCTCCCACTGTCGATCTACCAGATCCAGAACAAGTACCGCGACGAGGCGCGACCACGTGCCGGAATCCTGCGTGGCCGCGAATTCGTCATGAAGGACTCCTACTCCTTCGACATCGACGACGAGGGTCTTGCCGCCTCCTACGAGAAGCATCGTGCGGCCTACATCAGGATCTTCGACCGGTTGGGATTCGACTATGCCATCGTGCGAGCCATGTCCGGTCCGATGGGTGGGTCACGCTCCGAGGAGTTCCTGGCAGTTGCCGAGAACGGTGAGGACACCTTCGTGCGCTCTCCGGGTGGGTACGCCGCCAATGTCGAGGCCGTGCGCGTCGCTGCCCCTGAGCCGCTCGACTTCTCGGACGTTCCGCAGGCGCAGGTGCGTGAGACCCCAGATGTGCCGAGCATCGATGCTCTGGTCCAGCTGTCCAACGAGCGCTATCCGCGTGAGGACCGAGCCTGGCAGGGCGACGACACCTTGAAGAACATCCTCTTCAAGGTCATCGAGCCCGACGGCACGACCCACCCGCTGGCCATCGGTCTGCCCGGGGACCGTGAGATCGACGAGAAGCGTCTCGAGGCAGCCCTGGAACCAGCTGAGGCCGTCCCGTTCACCGACGAGGACTTTGCCGCCCATCCACACCTGGTCAAGGGCTACATCGGTCCGCGGGCACTGGGGGAGACGAGTGAGTCGAAGGTGAGGTACCTCGTCGATCCGCGGGTGGTCACCGGTACGGTGTGGATCAGCGGTGCCGACGAGGCCGGACGACACGTCTACGATCTTGTTGCCGGGCGTGACTTCACCCCCGATGGCGTCATCGACGTCGCCGAGGTGCGCGAGGGTGATCCGGCTCCGGATGGCTCGGGGCCGCTCACCCTGGCCCGTGGCATCGAGATGGGCCACATCTTCATGCTCGGCCGCAAATATGCCGAATCGCTGGGGCTCAAGGTGCTTGATCAGAACGGCAAGCTCGTGACCGTGACGATGGGCTCCTATGGTGTGGGAATCTCGCGTGCCGTGGCCGCCGTGGCCGAGTACACCTGTGACGACAAGGGCCTGGCCTGGCCGCGCAGCGTCGCCCCGTTCGACGTGCACGTGCTGGCCACCGGCAAGGGTGACGACATCCGCACCGAGGCCACCCGGATCGCCACCGAGCTCTCGGAGGCCGGCCTGGAGGTGCTGTTCGACGATCGCAAGGCATCCCCGGGAGTCAAGTTCGCCGATGCGGAGATCCTCGGCATGCCGACCAGCGTCGTCGTCGGGCGTGGCCTCAAGGACGGGTTGGTCGAGATTCGTGATCGCAGGAGCTCCGAGCGTCGTGACGTGGCCGTGGCCGACGTCGTCGCCCAGGTTCTCGACGAGGTTCGGGGTTGACGCAATTCGTGGTCGGCGATGGATTCACCGACGGGGTGTTCCGGCCCCCTCGGAATTGTTTGCCAGAACGTAACCTGAACTTCAATTTCTCGATGACTCGGTGACGCCTCGGGGTCGGTCCATCTGCCTAGTATGCAGAAAAGACCGACCCCGTTCGTCAAGCTGGGTCGCGATGCCGATGGTGCCTCTCATGGGCACCGTGACGTGTCGAGTCGCTTGACGGATGCGGTTTTCCGCGTATGGAAGGACAGTCAGAGCCTTGACGAACATGCCCGAGAATCGTCCCGACACCCACCTGACCAACACCACCATCGGCCGACGTGGTTTCCTCGGCGGTGCCACCCTGGTTTCTGCTGCAGCTCTCCTGGGCACCGATGTGGTCCCCGGTCATGCCGCAGAGCGTACTCACAGCATTGCCGGCACCACCCTCGAGCAGGTTGGCCTGCCTGCGAGCAATGACGGCTACCAGCGCATTGTCGCCCACAAGGGTTTCCCGCTGCGCGTGCGTGAGGACATGATCTCGGCCAAGGGCGGACGCGACGATCGTCGTACCGCACTGGCCAGCTTCGTGCAGGTCACCGACCTGCACGTCACCGACGTCCAGTCGCCGATGCGAGTGGAGTTCATGCATCCCCTTGCCGGACCGGCATTCCGCCCCCAGGAGCCCCTCGGCCCGTTGGGCACCGCCTCCCTGGTGCGTCGCATCAACTCCCTGCCCGGTGGACCGTTCACCGGTCGCAAGTTCGACATGGTCGTGAGCACCGGTGACAACACCGACAACCACGAGACCATTGAGCTCGAGTGGTACCTCACCATTCTCTCCGGCGGCACCCTGACCGCCAACAGTGGCTCCAAGGAGCGCTGGGAGTCCGTCCAGACCTCCGGCGACAAGCTGTACTACAACCCCGAGTCCAGCATCAACGACATGTACAAGAAGGCCGGCTACCCCAAGGTGGACCGCTACTTCGAGCGCATCATGAAGCCGTTCAGCTCCCCGGGCCTCCAGATTCCGTGGTACGCCGTCTTCGGCAACCACGACGACTCGGTCCAAGGCACCCTGCCCTCCGACTGGAGCCTGTTGGAGGCCATGTACACCGGTGACCAGAAGCTCATGGGCTTCGCCGACGAGCGCGACAAGCAAGCCTTCCTCACGGCCACCAAGGGTGGTCAGAAGGTTGACCTCACCAACCGTGCCGTCTCGCTCACCCAGCACGTCACCCCGGATGCCAAGCGCCGCCCCTTCACCCCGGCGCAGTTCATCAAGGCGCACCTCGACAACGCCCCCGCCGGATCCCCAGCCCCCGGTCACGGCTTCACCCAGAACGACCTCGACGCCGTGCGCGGCTACTACACCTTCCAGATCGCTTCGGGCGTCACCGGCATTTCGATGGACTCCACGAACCGGGCTGGCTACACCAACGGTTCGCTCGACGACGTGCAGTGGAAGTGGCTCAAGCAGGTGCTGCGGGCTGGCAGCTCCACCTACTACGACGACTTCGGTGTGCGCCGTCACCACCAGGTCTCCGACCAGATGTTCATCCTGTTCAGCCACCACACCTCGTGGACGATGAACAACCTCATCCCGCCGATGGATGGCACCGGCAAGCGGCACGGTGGCAATCAGCTCGTCAACCTGCTGGGGCACTACCCGAACGTCCTGGCCTGGGTCAACGGTCACACCCACAACAACAACATCGTTGCGCACCGCAACTTCAGCGATGCGCGTCGTTGCTGGTGGGAGATCAACACCGCTTCCCACGTCGACTTCCCGCAGATGGGACGCATCCTCGAGGTCACCGACAACCACGACGGCACGATCAGTCTGTTCGCCACCCTGATCGAGTCCGATGCCCCCTACCAGGTGGACTACGACACCACCACCCCTGAGGGTCTGGCCAGCCTCTACCGTGAGTTCGCTGCCAACGACCGTCATCTGGGCGTCATCGACCACCACGGCAACCGTCGTATGGGCAAGAGCACGGATCAGAACACCGAGCTTCTGCTGGCACACCCTTGGGCCTGATCTCCTGCTCCATTTCCCGGCATTCACCCAAGTACTCGGTCAGTCACGGGGGATGCCTGACCGACCCAGAGCGCCCGTCCAAGGACATCTTGGACGGGCGCTCTGGGTCGTCATCCGAGGATTGAGGATTGTCGCGCACAACCTTTCCGGCTGGACGGATCGGACGCCGCGCCGTGCCCACCACGGCACGGGCCGATCCCCACCGGAGTCCTGTACGGCAGGATGCCCGACGTCAGGTCCATCACGGCATGGGAGCCGATCACCTTCCGGTGGGGGATCGGACTGCCGCTGCACCGTGGCCAGTTGCGGTTCGGTGGTCGTGAGTGGTTGCCTGTGAGGTGGTGTCAGGTTCCGCGACGCTGGGCTCCAGAGTGCCGGGTTCTCAAAAAGCCAGGTCCAGGAGCGTCAGCCGAATGCATGGCGCCGACGTCATGTCTGGGGAGAGGAATTCATGGTCTCGACCGCTGTCCTGATCGGGTTGATCGCAGCTGCCTTTGGAGCGGGGTGGGTCAATGCCGTGGTTGGTGGTGGTGGATTGATCATGCTGCCCTCGCTGCTGGTGAGTCTGCCCCGGGAGGTTCCAGTGGCAAGCGTCGTCGGTACCAACAAGACAGCTCAAGTGGTGGGAAACATCACTGCCGGGGCATCGTACCTTCGCAGGCAACGCCCGACTTGGCGAATCTTCCTGTGGGCGGCGTTCACCGCGTTGCTGGGCGCGCTGGCCGGGGTGCGCGTGCTTCGTCTCATGTCTCGCGACGTCTACACCCCCATTCTCCTGGTGGTACTCGTCGTCATCGGTGTCTTCACCTGGCGGCGCCCCACGATGGGGGTCAAGGTCAACGAGGCCGACCAGGGCGGGCACCCATTGCTCATGGCGATCATCGGATTCTTTCTGGGGTTCTACGATGCTGCGATCGGTCCAGGGGTGGGGACGTTCTGGGTGCTCGCCTTCGTTGCCGTGGGCGGTTACAGCTTCCTGCGCGCCTCGGGTATGGCCAAGATGTGCAATTCGGTGACGAACCTCGTGACGATCGTCACGCTGGCACTTCATGGGGCCGTGTTGTGGCACGTGGTCTGGCCACTCGTCATTGCCAATGTCACCGGCGGACTCGTGGGAGCCAGAACCGCGCAGAAACATGGTGACAGCTTCGTGCGCAAGGCATTCCTCGTCGTCATTGCCGTGCTGGGGGTCAAGCTGCTCGTCGAGATGATCTGGGGCGGGTGAATTCACGCTGAGCGCCAGCCGCTGATCCGCGGTCGGTGTTCACTGATGCCAGTCACTCACTTCATGATCGCGCAGGAGGCGTGCCGGCGACGGCCTACGAGGGGCCTGCCCGTACGGTATGTCAGCCAGTACGGCACGTCGGGGCTCACACCCAGCCGGGCCAGGTCGGGGTCGCCGCACCCAGCTCACCCAGATGGGTGAGCTCGTCCGCCATGAGTTTCACGGCATCGGCGCGCTTCCGACTCTGCGTCGCAGCGGTGACGCGTCCAGCCGCCGAGATGACGTTCTCCTGGAGCTGTGCCCACATGGCTCGCGTCGCAGCGGGGTTGGCCGGTCGTCCGGGCATGGAGTAGGCCGGGTTGAACGGTGTGGGCGTGGCCGATGCGTCGCGCACCTGCTCATGGATGCTCGTGCGCAAGGTGCGCAGCTGCTCGCGGCGTTGCGAGCCCCACTCGTGCAGGGTGGCATCGGTGGTCTGGCCGAGTCCCCACTCCAGCCCGCCCAGCATCGCGTTGATGTGACTGAGCAGCACCTGCTGGGCATCGACCACGGGTTCCTCGTCGATCTGTACCAGCCAGATGTCGTCGAGACGAGCCGCCGGAGCCGTTGAGGAGTTGCCGGCGAAGACGCTCAGCGATGCCCACAGCAGTGCCAGGGAGGGATCATCTGCACTGACGGCGTGGGTGCGATACCACGCGGCCGTCTCCCGGCGTGTCCTGCGCAGCGAGTCAAGGGTGGGCGACTCGTCCGGGGTGGGGGAGGAACTGGCTTTCGCAGGGGTGCTCGAAGCCTTGGTCGCGGCCTGGGCATCGAATGGGTCGTCGGCGCCCAGCACGGCTGCGTGGCGGCGATGGGCTGCTGCCAGGGCGTTGAGTTTGGCACGGTTGGCGGCGTCCGCACCAGCCACGGCGGTGGCAAGGTCTGCGAGCTGGTTCTCCTTGTGTGCCCCGGCAGACAGGTCGTTGCGCACCTGGGGAGTGAGCTGTCTGCCCCCCGGTGCTTCCTTCTCACCGCGATGTTTTCTCGCTTTCGGATCGGGTGCACACCCCGCCAGTGCGAGTGCTGACATTCCCAGGGCCGTCCCGATGACCTGACGGCGTGACCACAATCCCATGACTGGCATTTTATCGCCGTTGGGCCACGGCCCGGCACTGGTGGAGTGCGCGTCATGAGTGTTCTCACGAAGTTCGTTAAGATGGCGTGGACAATCATGACGACAACAGGACAGGCTTGAGGCTATGAGCAGTGACAGGGTGAGGGCCGTGGTGGCCCCGATTCTCGATCAGTTGGGGTTGGAGCTGGACCGCATCGATGTCGTTCCTGCGGGTCGACGCCGTGTCGTCAAGGTGACTGTCGATGGAGACGGCAAGGACGGTCACGGCCCCGATCTGGACGAGATCGCCAAGGCCACCAATGCGATCTCCCATGGCCTGGACGACGCCGATGCGATGGGGGAGTCCCCCTACACCCTCGAGGTGACGAGCCGTGGGGTGTCGACCCCACTCACCGAACCCAGGCATTTCCGCCGCAATGTCACCCGGTTGGTCAAACTGACCCTCGCGGGCGAACCAACCGAACAGCTGCTCGGTCGCATCCTCAGTGCCGACGACGAGAAGATTGTCGTGCAGGTCGAGGCTGCCAATTCCAAACCCCACAAACGCGTGTACGACGAGCGCATGATCGACCTGACGCAGATTCAGCATGCTGTGGTTCAGGTCGAACTCAATCGCCCCACCGACACTCAGGAGAACTGAACATGGACATCGATCTGGCCGCACTGCGAATGATTGAACGTGAGAAGGAGATCTCGCTCGACTTCCTCGTCAAGACCCTTGAGGACGCGCTGCTCAACGCCTACGGCAAGACCGAGCATCCCGTCAAGGACGCTCGAGTCGACATCGACCGCAAGTCGGGCAATGTCGCCGTCATGGCCCCGGAGAAGGACGACGAGGGCGAGGTCGTTGGATGGTACGACGCCACCCCGGACGATTTCGGCCGGGTTGCTGCCTCCACGGCTCGCCAGGTGATCTTCCAGCGGCTGCGTGAGGCCGAGGACGAGCACAAGTACGGTCGGTTCTCCGCCGTGGAGGGCGACATCGTCACCGGTGTGGTCCAGCAGTCCTACCGTGACACCCGCACCGTCCGAGTGGATCTGGGAGGGCTCGAGGCCATCATGCCGCCCGATGAGCAGGTGCCGGGCGAGGACTACCGCCACGGGCGTCGGCTGCGAGTCTTCGTCGTGGCGGTGCGCAAGGAGATGCGTGGTCCCCAGGTGGTCGTCTCGCGTACCCACCCGGATCTGGTGCGTCGGCTCTTCACCATGGAGGTGCCCGAGATCGAACAGGGTGTGGTGGAGATCAAGGCCGTCGCCCGTGAGGCGGGACACCGCACCAAGATCGCCGTCGTGTCCCACAACGAGAATGTCTCGGCCAAGGGCGCGTGCATCGGCCCGATGGGCCAGCGAGTACGCGCCGTCATGCACGAACTGGGCGAGGAGAAGATCGACATCATCGACTGGTCGGAGGATCCGGCCCGATTCGTCGGGGAGGCTCTGAGCCCGGCCAAGGTCAAGCAGGTGACGATCGTCGATCCCAAGGTACGCGCTGCTCGTGTCGTGGTGCCGGACTACCAGCTCTCTCTTGCCATTGGCCGTGAGGGGCAGAACGCACGACTGGCAGCTCGCCTCACCGGGTGGCGGATCGACATTCGTCCAGACACCCCGGTCGCCCCGGGCACCCCGGTCGATGGAGCACAGCCGGGAATGCGACGTCCAGCTCAGGGCTGAATCACGGCCAGGTGCGAGCAGAGCCAGTCAGGGGATGCAGGGTGACTGAACCAGTACGCACGTGCGTCGGGTGTCGTCAACAGGACGCCCCCGGCGCCATGGTGCGCTGCGTGCTGGACGGATCCCTCGTGATACCCGACGTCTCGCGCACGACTCCGGGACGTGGGGCCTGGCTGCATCCCCGGCAGACGTGCCTGACTGCTGCACGACGTGGGGGATTCGCTCGATCGTTCCGCCGCGCCGTCCACGTGAGTGACGATCTTGCCGCGGTGATCGAGTCCTGCTGAATTGAGCTGGCAGGGGCCGATTGACTACACTGGGCCGTACATGTCTGTCGGAGAGTCCGGCAGCCTCACCGAACGTGCCCGGATCATCTGCTGGGCTTGAGAGAAAGTGGGCACACGCTCATGACCACTCGATGAGTTCGCGACAATGAGTATCCACGTCAAGCAGTTGGCCTGAGTCCTGACCGGACCAGGCCCGAAGGAGAGTAGTGGCCAAGGTCCGCGTTTATGAGCTCGCCAAGGAGCTCGGACTGACAAGCAAGCAGCTTCTGGGGAAGCTGAACGACATGGGAGAGTACGTCAAGTCTGCGTCCTCCACCTTGGAGACTCCGGTGGTGCGCCGGGTCTCCGACTACGTGACCAAGAATTCCGACGCCCCGGCGGCGAAAACACCCAAGCCCGGCAAACCGGCCCCCAAACCCGGTGCGTCGGTCAAGAAGGATGCCAAGCCGAGCCGTCCCCATTCCGACAAGGGCGGTGCGAAGTCCGCAACCGGGAAACAGGATGCTGGCAAGTCCGGTGCTGCCAAACCAGTTCCGCACCCGACTCCACGCAGTGTGCGTCCCGGGGCACGTACTGCCCCTTCGACGGCATCGTCGGCGGCGGCCCGGACGTCTGCGACACCACGTCCCGGCCTCATGAAGGCCAAGCCCACCACGTCGCAGGACAAACCTGCTGCTGAGCCCAGGCCCAGTGCAAGGCCGGGGCCCAAGCCGACTCCGAAACCCGGTAAGGCATCGCAGACCGGCAAGGCCTCCCGCGGCGAGAACACGAAGTCCGATGGCAGGAGGCCCACGTCGGAGGGTGCTGGAAGGCCAACTCTGTCGTCGGTCAAGCCCGGGCCACGTCCGGTTCCCGGTCCGCGGCCATCATCGGCAGGACGCTCCGGGCCCAAGCCCGGTCCTCGTCCCTCCAACGGACGCCCCGGCCCCGGTGGACACGCCAAGGGCGGTCGGCGCTCCGGTGCTCCCCGCCCGGGCAACAATCCGTTCGCCTCCAGCCAGGGAATGGGTCAGCAGCGTCATCGTTCCGACGGTGGTCAAGGTCGTTCCGGATCCGGCCGCGGTGGATCGCGGTCGGGCGGCGATCGGATGCCACGCCCGGGCGGCGGCTCTGGCATGCCGCGCCCCAACCCGGCCATGATGCCCAAGCATCAGTCCAAACAGCTCGGCCAGAATGCCCCGAGCCGTGGCGGTGGTCGCGGTCGTGGTCGTGGTGGCTCTCGCCCAGGTGGCTTCGGCGGCGGTTTCGGTGGCCGTCCCATGGGTGGCCGCGGTGGTCGTCGTGGTACCCAGGGCGCCTTCGGACGCGGCAATTCGCGTCGCGGTCGCAAGTCTCGCAAGCAGCGCAGGCAGGAGTTCGACGAGATCAAGGCACCGCTGGTTGGCGGTGTGCGTATCCGCAAGGGTGATGGCCAGACGGTGCGCCTGCGTCGTGGTGCCTCGCTGTCCGACCTTGCCGAGAAGATCAACACCGATGCCGCACAGCTGGTGCAGGTGCTGTTCAACCTCGGCGAGATGGTGACGGCCACTCAGTCGGTGCCCGATGAGACCCTTGAGGTCCTGGGCGCCGAGCTCGACTACAACATCGTCGTCGTCTCCCCGGAGGACGAGGATCGTGAGCTGCTCGAGTCCTTCGACCTCGAGTTCGGTGAGAACATCGGCAGCGAGGAGGACCTTGCAGCACGTCCGCCGGTCGTCACCGTCATGGGCCACGTCGACCACGGCAAGACCAAGCTGCTCGATGCCTTCCGCGACACCCATGTGGTGGAGCGTGAGGCTGGCGGTATCACCCAGACCATTGGTGCCTACCAGGTGGACACCGAGGTGGACGGTCAGACCCGTGCCATCACCTTCATCGACACCCCTGGTCACGAGGCGTTCACGGCCATGCGTGCCCGCGGTGCCAAGTCCACCGACATCGCGGTGCTGGTGGTCGCGGCCGATGACGGCGTCATGCCCCAGACGATCGAGGCACTCAACCATGCCAAGGCGGCCGATGTGCCGATCGTGGTGGCCGTCAACAAGATCGACAAGCCCGAGGCCGATCCGAACCGGGTGCGTGGTCAGCTCACCGAGTACGGTCTGGTGCCTGAGGAGTACGGCGGCGAGACCATGTTCGTCGACGTCTCCGCCAAGCAGGGCACCGGTCTCGACGAGTTGTTGGAGGCCATCGTCCTCACGGCCGATGCTGCTCTCGATCTGCGTGCCAATCCGGACATGCCGGCCCAGGGCGTGGCCATCGAGGCTCACCTGGACAAGGGCCGTGGCCCGGTGGCGACGGCACTCATCCAGCGCGGAACCTTGCGGATCGGTGACTCGATCGTGGCCGGTTCGTCCTATGGACGTGTGCGTGCCCTCATCGACGACCAGGGCAGCAACGTGGACGAGGCCGCTCCCTCCACCCCGGTGCAGGTGCTCGGTCTCACCTCGGTGCCCGGTGCCGGCGACAACTTCCTCGTCGTCGACGACGACCGGATGGCTCGTCAGATCGCCGAGAAACGTGCTGGCCGAATGCGTGCCGCCCAGCAGGCCCGTATGTCGCGCCCGAAGACCTTGGACGACCTGTTCAACCAGCTCAAGAAGGGCGAGACCGAGGAACTGTTGCTCATCCTCAAGGGTGACGGTGCCGGTTCCGTCGAGGCGCTGGAGGACGCACTGGTCAAGATCGACGTCGGCGACGAGGTCAGCCTGCGTGTCATCGACCGCGGTGTGGGTGCCATCACCGAGACGAACGTCTCCTTGGCATCGGCCTCCAACGCCGTCATCATCGGCTTCAACGTGCGCCCGACGGCCCATGCCCAGCGCATGGCCGATGAGGAGAACGTCGACATCCGGTACTACTCGGTCATCTACGACGCGATCAACGAGATCGAGGCGGCCCTCAAGGGCATGCTCAAGCCGATCTACGAGGAGAAGGCGATGGGTACGGCCGAGATTCGCCAGATCTTCAAGTCGTCGAAGGTCGGGACGATCGCCGGTTGTATGGTCTCCGACGGTGTCATCAAGCGCCACGCCAAGGCACGTCTGGTGCGCGACGGCACGGTGGTCAAGGAGACGGAGATCAACACCTTGCAGCGTGAGAAGGATGCCGTCACGGAGGTCCGCGAGGGGTACGAGTGTGGTGCCACACTGACGAACTTCTCCGACCTGCACGTGGGTGACGAGATCCAGTGCTACGAGATGGTCGAGATCGCTCGCGACTGAGTCCAGTGATCATGACGGGGCCGTCCGATCCGAGGATTGGGCGGCCTCTCGCCACATCACCATGCCTTCACCGTCCATGCACCATGGCGGTTCCTCGACTGTCTTGGCATTTCCACGACTACCAAGAAGGGACGCCCGCCGGGAAACCTGCGTGGTGTATGGAGCCTGAGCACCATGGGACTGGGAGCCTCGACATCGCGGCGAGCTGCTCCTGATATGAGGGTCGGTGTGGTGGTCGATCGCGCTGAATGATCGGGACATGCCGCGGGTGTGGCAAGATGGACAAGCCGTTCACCCCCCCCGTTGCGGTCAATGAGGAGAGATCATGAACACACCGAATCCACGTGTCGCCAAGTTGGCCGATCAGATCCGGGTTGTGGTTGCCGCGACCCTGGAGCGCCGCGTCAAGGATCCCCGGCTCGGCTTCGTGACGATCACCGATGTGCGTCTGACCGGGGATTCCCGTGACGCCACCCTGTTCTGGACTGCCATGGGCAGCGACAAGGAGATCGCCGACACGGCTGTCGCCCTGGAATCGGCCAAGGGAATGCTGCGCTCCACCGTCGGCAAGCGGCTCGGCCTGCGCTATGCCCCCACCCTGACCTTCGTGCGTGACGCCACCCCGGAGACCGTCAAGTCCATCGAGGACGCTCTGGCCCGGGCTGCTGCCTCTGATGCCGAGATCGCACGCCGCTCAGCGGGGGCCACGCCTGCCGGCGAGACCGATCCCTACCGTCACCGTGACGAGGAGGAGTGACGCGCCAGCTGCCGACATGACGTCGGTGGCCCCGGGGCAATCAGCCCGAGATCACCGCGTGACTTGAGACAGGCCAGCTTGTTGAAGCCCCTCCCGAACCGGGATACTGGCTTCGATGAATACTCTCCAGTCTGGCATCCTCGTCGTCGACAAACCTGCCGGTGTCACCTCCCACCAGGTGGTGGGGCGAGTGCGTCGCCTCATGGGCACCCGCAAGGTCGGACATGCCGGAACCCTGGACCCGATGGCCACCGGGGTTCTGGTCATCGGGGTCAATCGCGCCACCCGAATCCTTGGCCATCTGTCCCTGCGCGACAAGGACTACACCGCCACGATGAGGCTGGGGGAGAGCACCGTCACCGACGACGCCGAGGGGGATGTCACCGGCACCACCGACGCATCCGGGATCGACGACGCGGCGATCCTCGCTGCGATGGCACGCCAGACCGGTGAGATCCAGCAGGTTCCGACCGCCGTCAGCGCAATCAAGATCAACGGTCAACGTGCCTACGCCAAGGTGCGAGCCGGGGAGGACGTCGTCCTGCAACCCCGCGCGGTGACCGTCTCCCGCTTCGATGCCACCGAGACACGACGCCATGACGAGATGATCGACGTCGACGTCGAGGTCACCTGTTCCTCCGGCACCTATGTGCGGGCCCTGGCCCGTGACGTGGGCGCCGATCTGGGAGTCGGAGGTCACCTCACGGCGCTGCGGCGCACCCGGATCGGACCTTTCGACCTCTCTGCGGCGTGTCCCGACATCTTTGCCGATGATGCCGACGCCCCGGCCCCAATGACGATGGCCGAGGCTGCCAGGCTGAGTTTCCCGGTCGTCGAGGTCACCGATGACCAGGAGGCTGCCATCCGAGTCGGACGGCGTGTGGACATGATCGTCCCCGCCGACGTCACTGCGATGATCGCCGGAACCGGAGAGATGCTGGCTCTCTACCGACCAGATGGCGAGAGAAGGGGGCAGAGCCGCGCGATCTGCGTGCTGGTCTGACCGCACGCACGCAAGTGCGTTTGGGGCCGTCAGGATGCAATCCGGCTGCCATCGGCAGGTGAGGCGTCCCACACGGCTTTGTACCATTCGGCACCTGTGCAGCTGACGCAGAGCAATTTCTGAGTATTCGCCGAAATTGATTCAGATCGGCGACAATTCCTTCTGGTTGCAGGTGCAAATACATCATGATACCTTCAAAAGGTACTTTGCTCTGGGCTTGGCGTGATTTTTTGCGGCCCACCGCCCGTGACGCGAAGTCGTGGTGTCCTCGTGATCCGCATGAGTTGCTTCCAACTGCCCCTCCTTGACCCCATAGCCCATGTGAAAGGTTGCCGTACGACGTGGATTTGGTTCGAGCTTCCCATCTGTACAAGGTTTTCGGTAAACACGAACGAGAAGTGATCGAAAGACTCAAGGCAGGGGAGTCTCGGGAAGATCTGGCCCCTCTTGGCACGGCGGCTGTCATCGACGTCAGCTTCGAGGTCGCCAAGGCAGAGACCTTCGTCGTCATGGGCCTGTCAGGTTCCGGGAAGTCCACCCTCATCCGGATGATCAATGGGCTGTGGGCCCCCTCCGAGGGCACCGTCGAGGTCGCCGGCAAGGTCGTCTCCGACATGAATGACGCCCAGTTGCGCGAGTTGCGCCGGGACCATGTGTCCATGGTCTTCCAGCACTTCGCACTGCTTCCTCACCTCACCGTGCGTGAGAATGCGGCCTACGGTCTGAAGCTGCAGGGCAAGCTCAAGTCGAAGGACCGACTCGAGAAGGCCAATGAATGGCTGCACACCGTGGGCCTCAAGGGATGGGGTGACAAGTACCCCCATCAGCTGTCCGGCGGTATGCAACAGCGAGTCGGTCTGGCCCGTGCCCTCGCCGCGGAGACCGACATCCTGCTCATGGACGAGGCCTTCTCGGCCCTTGACCCGCTCATCCGCCGCGAGATGCAGGACCAGCTCCTCGAGCTGCAGAGCACCCTCAACAAGACGATCATCTTCATCACCCACGACCTCAACGAGGCCATGTACCTGGGCGATCACATCGCGGTCATGCGCAACGGTCGAATCGCCCAGATCGGCACCTCCGACGAGATCCTCACCCAGCCGGCCGACGACTACGTTGCGGATTTCGTCCAGGACGTCGACCGTAGCCGAGTGCTCACGGCATCGGCGGTCATGCGCCCCACCGAGGCTGTCGTCTCCGGGTCGGCGGACCCCCGACGTGTCCAGCGCATCATGGATCAACACGACTGGGTGGGCGTCTTCGTCGTCGACGAGCACCGTCGTCTGCTCGGCATGGTCGGTGACCAGGAAGTCACCGAGGTGGCCCGTCGTGGGGATCGCAGCATTGCGGCGGCCGTCGAGACCGGCGGCATCCTCACCGTGCGCACGGACACCCCGCTGTCGGAGTTGTTCGCCCCGTCGAAGGACGCACGAGTGCCCTTGGCCGTCGTCGACGAGGACTTCCACCTCATGGGAGTCATTTCCCGAATCGCCCTGCTCGACTCCATGTCAAGGTCCCAGGACAACGCGTCCGACGGATCGGTGAGGTCCTTGGAGGACACCGGGAAGTTGCCCGTCATCAAGGACGCCGGAGACCCCGTCGGTCTCTCGCCAGTTGACCAGACGACGACCGCTGCCACCCCGACCATCGAGAAGGAGGCCTGATCGAGATGAGCTTCAATTTCGCCAACCCCCGTATTCCGTTGGGAAGCTGGATCGAAACCTTCTTCGACTGGTTCCAGCACGCCTTCGACTGGCTCATCACCTTCACCAATGTCGTCATCGGTGGCATGTACGACGGGCTCAACCTCGTCCTGTCCAAGCCGCTGTACCTGGTCATGATGGTGATCCTCGCCGCCATCGGCTGGGCCTGCGCCAACTGGAAGGTGGGCCTTTTCGCGCTCATCGGCTTCTACCTGGTCCGGGCCATGGATCAGTGGAACAACACCATGCACACCCTGTCCCTGGTCGTGGTGGCCGTGATCCTGGCCCTCATCCTGGCGATTCCGCTGGGGATCTGGGCTGCCAAGTCGAAACGGTTCTCGGCCATCATCAAGCCGATTCTCGACTTCATGCAGACGATGCCCTCGCTGGCGTACCTGGTCCCGGTCATCGTCCTCTTCGGCATCGGCCAGGTTCCCGGTGCCATTGCGACGATCATCTTCGCCCTGCCGCCTGGCGTGCGATTCACCGAGTTGGGCATCCGCGGCGTCGACACCGAGACGGTGGAGGCCGGCGCAGCCTTCGGTGCCAGTCCGCATCACATCCTGTGGCGCATCCAGATGCCGTTGGCCATGCCGACGGTGATGGCCGGCGTCAACCAGGTCATCATGCTGGCCCTGTCCATGGTCGTGCTGTCGGGCATGGTCGGCGCCGGTGGTCTCGGTGGTGATGTCGTCGCGGCCCTGTCCCAGGTCGACATCGGTCTGGGCATGGAGGCTGGACTGGCAGTGGTGATCGTGGCCGTCTACCTGGACCGCATCACCAACGGACTGGCCAATCGCACCTCGCTCGCCCGGGCGCAGCGTGCCAACTGATGACAAACAGCTGAACGCAGGAGGACGACCGAGTCCCATGCAGAACACGAACACGAGGTAACAATGATGAGCACAGGTATGATTCGACGCAAGGTCATCGCCGTGACCTCCATCCTGGCGATGGGGGCCCTGGCCCTGTCCGGTTGCGATGCCTCCAACAGTGGAAACGGAGAGTCCGGCAGCTCTGACACGAGTCCCAACAACGTCAACACGAAGTGGGCCGACTGCACCCCGGGCGAGGGGTCGAAGGACACGACGTCCATGAAGGCCGATGGCAAGAAGAACATCACGATTGGCGCCTTCAACGGCTGGGATGAGTCCTTCGCCACCGCCGGGATCATGAAGAACGTCCTGGAGAAGGACGGTTACAAGGTGACGATCAAGGGCTTCGACGCCGGCCCAGGCTATGCTGGACTTGTCGCCGGGGACATCGACCTCATCACCGACGGTTGGCTTCCCCTGACCCACGCCGACTACGTCAAGCGCTACGGCGACAAGATGGAGAACCTTGGCTGTTGGTACGACAACGCCAAACTCACCATCGCCGTCAACAAGGACTCCAAGGCGAAGACCATCGGCGACCTGAAGTCGATGGGCGACGACTATGGCAACACCCTCTATGGCATTGAGGCGGGTGCTGGACTGACCAAGGTGACCCAGCAGTCTGCAATTCCGAAGTACGGTTTGAAGAACCTCAACTTCAAGATCTCGTCGACACCGGCGATGTTGTCCCAGCTGAAGAAGGCCACTGCCGCCAACCGTGACATCGCGGTGACGCTGTGGCGTCCGCACTGGGCCTACGGCGCCTTCCCGGTCCGCGACCTCGAGGACCCCAAGAACGCCATGGGTGACGCCGAGGTGATCTACAGCTTCGCTCGTCCGGGCTTCGAGAAGGACTTCCCGAAGGCCGCTCAGCTGATGCGCAACATGGCTTTCGACGACAAGACGCTTTCCGATCTTGAGGACACCATGTTCTCCGCGGACAAGTACGGTGGCAAGAACCAGGAGAAGGCCGTGGCGGAGTGGACCTCGCACAACGAGGCGTGGGTCGACAAGCTCAAGTCCGGTGAACTCACCGAGAAATGATCGACAGGACGGGCCGCCCCAAGGTGGGCGGCCCGGTTCGCGTCCGACGCGGTGAGGTGCCTGCCAATTTCACGGGGGACGACGTTCAGTGATGATCGTCGAATTCGGGTCATGGGCGGTTGTCACCATAGAATGACGGGCGTGTCTGTTCCCGAAGAATCGCCAACCGTCGTCATCGGAAACTTTGATGGTGTGCACCGTGGCCACCAGGCCCTCGTCCAGCAAGCCAAGAAGCTTGATCCGGACGGTCATGTCGTCGTCGTCACCTTCTGGCCCCATCCACTGACCGTCCTGGCCCCTGACCAGGCCCCAGCCCTGCTGTGCCCGTTGGAACGACGCATTGACTGGCTGACGGAGGCCGGTGCCAGCGAGGTGCGCGTGGTCAATTTCACCCCGGAGATCGCGAAGTGGTCCCCGGCGGACTTCGTCGAGCGGATGATCACCCCTCTGCAGCCCGAGCACGTCCTGGTGGGCCAGAACTTCCGCTTCGGGCGTCACGCCGTGGGCACCCCGCAGGCCCTATCCGAGATTGGCCATGGCCGCTTCGAGGTTCATGCCATGGATCTCGTCGCCATGTCCGGTGTCACGGTGTCGTCGACCCGGGTTCGCGAGATGGTGGCAGCCGGTGATGTCGCTGAGGCCGCCAAGCTGCTCGGGCGCTCCTTCGAGGTCGGCGGTGTCGTCGTCATGGGGGACCAGCGCGGACGCGAACTGGGATTTCCGACGGCCAACCTCGTCCTGCCGGAAGGACGTGCCGTTCCTGCCGACGGGGTGTACGCCGGATGGTTGGAACCCAGTAGTGGTCCGGACGCCGGTCGCCGACTTCCCGCTGCGATATCGGTGGGGACCAACCCGACCTTCGACGGTCTCGAGCGCCGAGTCGAGACCTACGTCATCGATCGCGATGATCTCGAACTCTACGGGGTCGACGTCACGGTCACCTTTGCCGAGCACCTGCGTGGGCAGGTCAAGTTCGACGGCGTCGAGCCGCTGATCGCGCAGATGACCGACGACGTCGACGCGGCCCGCAAGATCCTGGCCTGAGGCGGGCATCACGCCGGCAGCCAATGGACCGGTACGGGGTGCGAACGCCGCGCGGCTACCCAGTAGGCCATGTTGCCGCTGGCCACGTGCCGAACGGCCATTCATTCGCGGTTCGTTTCCGATCCGTGGTGCGGCCCAGGTGATCTGGCCGGAACCTTCGTCGGACCGGATACACCAGGCTGGGCACACTCTCTGCATGAGGCGCTTGGCTGCTGCTCGGCACACGCGAATTCGCGCTTGGTGAGCAAGAGCTGATACTCTTATTCAGTTGCCGTCAGAACGGCCGCGGTCTCACAAGAGTTCCCTGCACACCGAGCATCGGGAACGCCGCGCAACGGATGGAAAGGGAGTATCAGACATGGATGCTGCCACGAAGAAGCACATCATCGAGGAATACGCGACTCACCCCGGCGACACTGGTTCCCCGGACGTCCAGATCGCGCTGCTGACGCGCCGCATCGCCGAGCTCACCGAGCACCTCAAGTCGCACAAGCAGGACCACCACTCCCGTCGTGGCCTCATGCTCATGGTCGGCCAGCGTCGCCGCCTGCTCAACTACGTCGCCAAGAACGATATCGAGCACTACCGTGAACTCATCGCCCGTCTGGGCCTGCGCCGCTGAGCTAACATGCATCCTGCTTCGGCCCTGCCGGTCGAGCCGGGATCGGATTCTTTGCTCGCAGGGGCCGCTCCTTCATGGAGCGGCCCCTGCGGCGTTTCTCGGGGGAACTGCGGCTTTTCTCGGGGAAGTACTGGAATGTATTGCCCCCGAGGAACACGAAGAAGACATGGGGAACGAGAAAAACGGTGAATCCCTCGGCGAGAATCAAGGCCCCGAGAATCCCGATGCCCGGGTGGGGTCCTTGCTGCCTCGCAGAGCATTGCTGCGCGCCCCGTAGCCGTTTCGCTATTCACGCTCGGTACCGTAGGCTTGAATCACAACTGGTGTGCACATGCACACTGCTCATTGACCGCTCACCCGCCGGACGCACGTCTCGGTCCTCGGTAGTGGTCACCGGGCTCAGGCCCCGATGACTTCGATCGAAGACCGGCGCGAGTGCCGGGCGGTGCACAAGGCGCCGCAGGGTGGCGGTTTCATCCCACCTGAAAGGAACACCCCATGGAGGGACCCGGTCTCGAGTTCTCCGAGGCAATCATCGACAACGGTGCTTTCGGCAAGCACGTCGTCCGTTTCGAAGCCGGTCTGCTCGCTCAGCAGGCCGATGGTTCGGCTGCCGTCTACCTGGACGGCGACACCATGTTGCTGTCCACGACGACGGCTGCCAAGACCCCACGCGACTCCATCGACTTCTTCCCGCTGACGGTTGACGTCGAGGAGCGCATGTACGCCGCCGGGCGCATTCCCGGCTCGTTCTTCCGCCGTGAGGGACGCCCATCGGAGAACGCCATCCTGGCCTGCCGTCTCATCGACCGGCCGATTCGCCCGTCGTTCGTCAAGGGGCTGCGCAACGAGGTGCAGGTCGTCGTCACCGTCCTGGCCCTCAACCCCGAGGTCTACTACGACGTCGTCGCCATCAATGCCGCGTCGATGTCCACCCAGATCGCCGGTCTGCCGTTCTCCGGCCCGATCGGTGGCGTGCGCATGGCCCTCATCGGCGACCAGTGGGTCTGCTTCCCCAACGTCGAGCAGCGCAAGGAGTCCACCTTCGACATGGTGGTCGCCGGGCGTGTGCTGGCCGACGGTGACGTCGCCATCATGATGGTCGAGGCCGAGTCCACCCCCGCCACCTGGGATCTGGTGCGCGGTGGACGTACCGCCCCCACCGAGGAGGTCGTCGCCACCGGCCTGGAGGCCGCCAAGCCGTTCATCAAGGTGCTCTGCGATGCCCAGCTGGCCCTGGCAGCCAAGCTGCCCAAGGAGACCTACGACTTCCCGATCTTCAAGGACTACGAGGACGACGTCTACGCTGCCGTCGAGAAGCTCGGTGCCGACGAGCTGGCCCGCATCGAGCAGATCGCTGCCAAGCTGGAGCGCCAGGACGCCGAGTCCGCCCTCAAGGCTCGCATCAAGGCCGAGCTGGCCGAGAAGTTCCCCGAGCGTGAGAACGAGATCTCCGGTGCCTTCAAGGCCCTCATGAAGAAGATCGTGCGCAAGCGCGTCCTTGACGAAGGGGTGCGCATCGACGGTCGCGGCCCCCGTGACATCCGTACCCTGTCCGCCGACGCCGGAATCATCCCCCGGGTGCACGGATCGGCCCTGTTCCAGCGTGGTGAGACCCAGATTCTGGGCGTCAGCACGCTCAACATGCTCGACATGGAGCAGAAGCTCGACACCCTCTCGCCGCAGACCACCCGGCGCTACATGCACAACTACAACATGCCGCCGTACTCCACTGGTGAGACGGGCCGCGTCGGCTCCCCGAAGCGTCGCGAGGTGGGTCACGGGAACCTCGCCGAGCGTGCCCTCATCCCGGTGCTGCCCACTCGTGAGGAGTTCCCCTACGCAATCCGTCAGGTCTCGGAGGCCATCGGTTCCAATGGCTCCACCTCGATGGGTTCGGTGTGTGCCTCCACCCTGGCCCTGCTCAACGCCGGTGTGCCGCTGCGTGCCTCGGTGGCCGGTATCGCCATGGGACTCATGAGCGAGACCGACGAGAACGGCGAGACCAAGTACCTGGCCCTCACCGACATCCTCGGCGCCGAGGACGCCCTGGGTGACATGGACTTCAAGGTGGCCGGCACCAGCGAGTTCGTCACCGCCCTGCAGCTGGACACCAAGCTCGACGGCATCCCTGCCGACGTGCTGGCCGGGGCGCTGCGCCAGGCCAAGGAGGCTCGTACCACGATCCTCGGTGTGATGAACGAGGTCATTGACGTGCCCGACGAGATGGCCCCGACCGCCCCGCGTATCATCACCGTGCACATCCCGGTCGCCAAGATCGGCGAGGTCATTGGCCCCAAGGGCAAGATGATCAACCAGATCCAGGAGGACACCGGCGCCAACATCTCCATCGAGGACGACGGCACGATCTTCATCGGGGCCGACAACGGTGATGCCGCCGAGGCAGCCCGTTCGACGATCAATGCCATCGCCAACCCGCAGATGCCCGAGGTGGGGGAGCGCTACCTGGGCACGGTCGTCAAGACGACGAGCTTCGGCGCCTTCATCTCGTTGCTGCCCGGCAAGGACGGTCTGCTGCACATCTCGAAGATGCGCGAGCTCAACGATGGCAAGCGTGTCGAGGCCGTCGATGACGTCGTCTCGGTGGGGCAGAAGCTGCAGGTCGAGATCGCCGAGATCGACGATCGTGGCAAGCTCTCCCTCGTCGTCGCCTCCGATGACGACGAGGATGACGAGGACTGACGTCTGAGCCGATTGTTCAGCCGGAGTCTGTTGCCCCTCAGAGCACGGATGCGCTCCGGGTGCCGGATGTGATGGATCCAGTGATCTGCCGCATTCGACCATGACTCATGGCGGGCCAGATCGGAGTGGCTGTGGTTGGGGCCTGCGCAGTGGCGCAGGCCCCTTCGCCATCCCTGGCCCCCGTGTGTGGGGACCTGCGGCCGTGTGGGGGACCGGCGACACGGGATGCCTTCGCTCGAGTGCCCCGCGGCAGTTCCGCTCGAGAGCCTCGGTGCGGTTTCCGGGCCCCGCTGCCATGGGTGCCAGAGGCTGGTGGTGGGGCAGGAACGAGGAAGGTGCATCGAAAGTGTCTCACCAGCTGGGTAGTCTTGGTACCGATCGTCGTTCATGAGGAAGGTTGCCAGATGATCAAGGTTGGAGTGTTCGGATCTGCTGGACGGATGGGTTCGCAGGTCGTGCAGGCCGTGACGGATGCCGACGACATGGAGTTCGTCGGCGGAGTCGACGACGGGGACTCGCGTGACGCCCTGACCGGAGCCGACGTCATCGTCGACTTCACCAGGCCCGATGCCGTCATGGACAATCTTGCCTGGGCCATCGACCACGACATCAACGTCGTCGTCGGCACCACCGGGTTCACCGAGGAACGCTACGGGCAGTTGCGCGCCCACCTGGCCGAGCACCCACACACCGGTGCGGTCGTCGCACCGAACTTTGGCATCGGCGCTGTTCTCATGATGCACTTCGCCAAACAGGCGGCACGGTTCTACGAGTCCGCCGAGATCGTCGAGCTGCATCATCCCAACAAGGTGGACGCCCCCTCCGGCACCGCCCGCACCACCGCCGCCCAGATTGCCCAGGCCCGGGCCGATGCCGGATTGGGCCCGGTTCCCGACGCCACCGCACAGCAGGAGCCCGGAGCTCGCGGAGCCGACATCGACGGCATCCATGTGCACGGGGTGCGGCTGCGCGGCCTGGTGGCCCATCAGGAGGTGCTCTTCGGATCGGAGGGTGAGACCCTCACCATCCGCCATGACTCGTTGGATCGCGCCTCGTTCATGCCCGGTGTCCTGGTGGCGGTGCGCGCCGTGCAGGATCGTCCCGGCCTGACCATCGGTATCGAGGACCTTCTCCATCTTGACTGATCACAGCCGGTCCAGCAGTTTCGGTGGCGACGATCCCACGTGGTCACTGGGGGGTGCTGAGGACGATGTCACGGCCACCACGCAGCAGGCCAGCTCGTGGGACCCGACCGCGCCCACCCAGCCCCTGGGCTGGGACCGCGACATACCGGTGAGCCAGCCATGGGGCAGTGGTGATGACCGTTCCAACGCCAGCGGCCACCAGCGCGACGGTGGGTACCAGTTCGGTGAGGAGTACTGGGACGACACCCCCACCATGATCCTTGGTCAGGAGCCCACCATGCCCGATTTCAGCCCTGCAGCCCATGAGGCCGCACCGCAGATGAATGCCCGCACATCAGCGCCCCAGGCCCCGGTCACGCCACGAAAGCGCCGCCGACGCTGGTTGCCCAGGTTCATCGCCATCCTTGTCGTGATCGTCGTGGTGGCTGGTTTCGTCATCGGTGACGCCACGGCACGTGCCAGAACCGAACAGCGCATCAACCAGGAGGTTGCCACCCAGGCCAACATCGACCCCTCCCAGGTGAGTACGAGTATCGGCGGATGGCCATTCCTGGCGGTCATGGTGACCAATACGCTCACGTCCCTTGACATCACCGTGCCACAGGCCACTGTGACCGAGGGAGACAAAACCCTCTCCCTCAGCAACCTCTCAGCTCATGCGCGTGACCTGCGCAATGTCCGGGACAACGACAATGCCACCGCTGGACACGTCGAGATGTCTGGTCGGATCGGCTACGACGAGCTGTCCCGACTTGCCCAGTCCGATGTGGGATTCGCCGAGCAGGGCCGTGTGGAACTGCACCGTGAGATGAATGTGCTGGGGGTGGACGTTCCGGTCGTCGTCAGCGCCCAGCCCGGTATCGACACGCAGCGGCAGGTGGTGGTCTTCACCGATGCCCACGCGAAGGTGGCGAACCTGTCGATTCCCGAGAGCCTGCTGGACTCCGTGTTGGACTCGATGACCCAGAGCGCTCCGTTGCCCGAGCTGAATGGCGTCGATTACACCGACCTGCATGCCGACGAGGACGGCCTCACCATCGAGATGTCCGGTGACAATGTGCGGTTGGCCGATCTCAGGATTCGCTGAGCGTCGGCAACTCCACGCATAGCCAGTTCTGATCGACGGAATCGAGGCATCGTGAAAGACAGAAATGACGTAGGGTTGAATCATGAGCACGATGGCGATGAGTTTCAGGAAGGCGATGTTTCGCGGGGCGCATCTGGTCACCCGCGCAGACCCCGCCGCGCTGAGTCGTCAACGAGAGCCGCAAGAGGTCAGCGCCTACCAGATCACTCAGATGGCTTGGGAGCAGGCGGGCAAACACCTGTACCGAGCGATGGACGAGATGCCGTCCCAGAGCTCCACGACGCCACCCTCGTCCGAGCACTGAGCTTCCAGGGTCCGCTTCCGCCACCTGAAATCCTGGCTGGCTACAACGATCTTGATGAAAGCTATGCTGACCGCATCTTCCACATGGCGGAGCAGTCCCATGAGGCCGAGGTCGAAGCCGCCAGAGCGCGCACGGAGTACCAGAGAGAGAATACGCGACTGGTGAGGTTGGGGACGCAGGTTGGCATCTGGACCCACGCTGCCGTCACCGTCACCTGTCTGGGGCTGGTCATTTTCGCAGTGGTGACGGGACGTTGGGCCGTTGCCGGTGTGAGTGCGGTCCTTCCGCTCGCTGAAGCTGCCGTCCGCCTCATCCAGGCTGTGCACGACGGTGACGACAACTAGGAGCTGCCGTCGAACGGCACACCCAACCGTGTTGGTCACACGGATCCCTCGTACCACCTGCAGCCGTGCGGCGAGAGCGGCATCGTGGGGAACGCAATACTTGACGTGGCGCGACTTGGCGGGGCGCGAAAGGTGAGAAACTTCACCAAACGTGTCGTAGCATGATCGTGGGTCGTGCTGGCCATCTCATCGCCGCTGCTACACCGGAGGACTTACATGAACGTTGCCGAACAACTCGTCAACCAGCTGCTGGATGCGGGAGTGCGCCGTATCTACGGCATCGTCGGGGACTCGCTCAATCCCGTCGTCGACGCCGTACGCAAGACCGGTGGATCCGCCAAGGGCGGTATCGACTGGGTGCACGTGCGCCACGAGGAGGCAGCCGCCTTCGCCGCTGCCGCCGAGGCCCAGCTCACTGGCGAGCTTGCCGTGTGCGCCGGTTCCTGCGGCCCGGGCAACCTCCACCTCATCAATGGTCTGTACGACGCCCAGCGCTCCCAGGCTCCGGTGCTGGCCATCGCCTCGCACATTCCCAGCGTCCAGATCGGTGCGAACTACTTCCAGGAGACCCACCCGGATCGCCTCTTCCTGGAGTGCTCGAACTACTGCGAGCTCATCTCCACCGCCGACCAGGCGCCGCGTGTCGTCAACAGTGCCATCCGGCACGCCATGGCCAACAAGTCCGTCTCGGTGGTCACCCTGCCCGGTGACATCACCGATCAGAAGGCCACCGCACCGACCCCGCTCTACGTGCCGTTTCGTCGTCCCGTCCTCACCCCCAATCCAGAGGACGTCGAGCAGCTGACCAAGCTCCTCAACGACGCCAGGAAGATTGCCATCTTCGCCGGCGCCGGTGTCGAGGGCGCCCACGACGAGGTCCTGGCGCTGGCCGACAAGCTCAAGGCCCCGATCGGTCACTCGCTGCGTGGCAAGGACTTCATCCAGTACGACAACCCGTTCGACGTGGGCATGACCGGTCTGCTCGGCTACGGTGCCGCCGCCGAGGGCATGAACGATGCCGACGTGCTCATCCTGCTGGGCACCGACTTCCCGTACAACCAGTTCCTGCCCGATACCCTCACCGTCCAGGTGGAGAACAACCCGGAGAAGCTCGGACGTCGCACCGACGTCTCCTTCCCGGTCTGCTCCGACGTCAAGGCCCTCATCGAGGCCATCCTGCCTCGACTCAAGGAGCATGACGACAAGTTCCTCAAGCAGACGGTCAAGCGCCACGCCAAGATCATGAAGGCCCCGATCGGCTCCTACACGCGCAACGTCGAGAAGATGAAGCCGATCCACCCCGAGTACGTCGCCCACATCCTCAACGAGGTGGCCGACAAGGATGCGATCTTCACCGCCGACACCGGTATGTGCAATGTGTGGACCGCTCGATACATCGATCCGCTGGGTACCCGCCGTCTCATCGGCTCGTTCCTGCACGGGTCGATGGCCAACGCCTTGCCGATGGCCCTGGGTGCCCAGGCCTCGCACCCGGGTCGTCAGGTGATCTCGGTCTCCGGCGATGGCGGGCTGTCCATGCTGCTCGGCGAGCTCGTCACTGCCCGTATGCTCAACCTGCCGGTCAAGGTCATCGTCTTCAACAACTCGACCCTCGGCATGGTCAAGCTGGAGATGCTCGTCAACGGCCTGCCAGACTTCGGCACCGACGTCCACGACGTCAACTACGCCGGAATCGCGGAGGCCGCCGGATTCCACTCCCAGCGAGTCGATGATCCCAAGCAGGTGCGTCAGGCCCTCACCGACGCCCTCGAGTTCGACGGACCGGCGCTGGTGGAGGTGCTCACCGACCCCAATGCCCTGTCGCTGCCCCCGGAGATCAAGGGTGAGCAGATGATCGGTTTCGCCACCGCCATGAGCAAGGTCGTCCTCAACCGTGGTGCTGGCGAGGCCGTGTCGATGGCCACCTCGAACATGCGCAACATTCCGCGGTTCTGATCTGCCGGCAGTTCTGGCTGCCCAGTCGGCTGTGCGAGGGGCGTCCCGTCATGGGATGCCCCTCGTGTCATGTCAGGCACGGTCACATGGGGAACGCAGAGACTACTGTGTGGCGGCGCGGCCCTGATGCCCCGCGGTCCGGAATCCCCGCGCCGTGAGAGGTCTGCAGCGAGCAGGTCCGAGCTGGCAGCGGTGCGTTCCGCCGGTGGCGATTCTCAGTCCGTACCGATCCCGGTGTGCAGCCGGACCTCCTTGATGCGTATCCGATCATCCTCGGTGCCGGTCTCGCGGTGCGCGCCGTCGGCACCCCAGCCAGCTTCGGTGAGGAATCGGCGGGTGGCGTCGTCGCCAGCGCGTACCCACCACGTCGCCCGGGTGAAGCGGTCGGCTCGCAGGGTGTCGACGACGGCGTTGAGCAGCCTGGACCCATGCCCCTGACCACGGTGCCGGGGGTCGACGGCGAACTCTGCGACCAGCGCGTCGGTGTGCTCGGCGTCGGCATCCTCACTTGGACCGATTGCCGCGAAACCGCGCACCACTGCCGCGCCGTCCTCGTCGGGTTCCACGGCCACCAACACCCGGAAATCGGCCATCGGTGGGCGCATGATCGCCTCCGACCACGCGGTCGCGGCGTCGGTGCCGCTCACCTCGTTCGTCAGGACGGCCAGGTCGGGGTCGTCGGTCCAGGCGCGCTGCTGGATCTCGGCGATCGCCGTCGCCTCGGTGGGCAGGGCCAGTCGCACCGAGGCGGTGTGTGCCGGGTTGGCAGGGCAGGTGTGGGAGTCAGCCATGTCACCAGCCTACGAGGTCTTCTGACGCATGGGGGCTTGGCCAGGGCGATGATGCGAATGGACGGTCCAGGCCGCTTCGCCAGCGGGGTTGCCCCTGCGGTGGGGACGGATGAGGTGACGCGGGAGAGTTCCCGAGAGTTCTGGGCAACAGGTGGGCCGTGCGGCTTGTGCTGACCACCCAGCCGCATCGTTGCCGCTATGCTGATTTCGTGCAGTTTCAAGGACTCAAGACCCCACCCGCCCTCAAGCCCAATGTGCTACGCATCATCCCGTTGGGAGGGCTGGGCGACGTTGGCCGCAACATGTCCTGCTACGAGATCAACGGGGAACTGCTGCTCATCGACTGTGGCGTCCTGTTCCCCGAGGACGACCATCCCGGCGTCGATCTGCTCCTGCCGCACTTGGACTACCTCGACGACGACAAACTGTCGCGGGTCACGGCTCTGTTGCTGACCCACGGCCACGAGGACCACATCGGTGCGGTGCCGTTCCTGCTCAAGCGTCGTCCGGACATCCCGGTCTACGGATCCAAGCTCACCCTTGCCTTGGTGGAGGCCAAGCTCAAGGAGCACCGCATCCGCAACTACGACCTGCGTGTGGTGCGTGAGGGCGACACCGCCGAGATCGGCGAGGAGTTCGACGTCGAGTTCGTCGCCGTCAACCACTCCATCCCCGACGCGCTGGCCGTCTACGTCAAGACCGACGCCGGGTCGATCCTCAACACCGGCGACTTCAAGATGGACCAGCTGCCTATCGACGGGCGGATCACCGACCTGCGGGCCTTTGCCCGGCTCGGTGAGGAGGGTGTCGACGTCTTCATGGTCGACTCCACCAACGCCGAGGTGCCCGGATTCGTGCGTTCCGAGCGCGACCTCGCCCCGGCCATCGAGCAGACCTTCGACCAGGCCACCCAGAAACTCATCGTCGCCACCTTCGCCTCGCACGTCCACCGCGTCCAGCAGGCGGTCGACGCCGCCGTGCGGCACGGTCGCAAGATCTGCTACGTCGGGCGTTCCATGGTGCGCAACATGGCGATCGCCCGCGACCTGGGCTACCTCAAGGTGCCCGACGACTCACTCATCGAATTGCGTGATCTCGACAAGTATCCCGACGACAAGGTCGCCATCATCTGCACCGGTTCCCAGGGCGAGTCGCTGTCGGCCCTGGCCCGCATCGCCCACGGTGAGCACCGGGACATCTCGGTGGGGGAGGGTGACGTCGTGCTCATGGCGAGCTCGCTCATCCCCGGCAACGAGAACGCCGTCACCCGCGTCATCAACGGCCTCATGAGTCACGGTGCCACGGTGGTGCACAAGGGCAATGCGCTGGTTCACGTCTCCGGGCACGCCGCCCAGGGCGAGCTGCTCTACGCCTACAATGTTGTGCGACCGCGCGCCGTCATGCCTATTCACGGCGAGTACCGGCATCTCACGGCGAACTCCCGTATCGCGGTGTCCACCGGTGTGCAGCCCGAGGATGCCATCGTCGTCACCGATGGGGGTGTCGTCGACCTGGACGACGGCCGGGCCAGCGTCGTTGGCAAGGTGGACGCCTCCTACATCCTCGTCGAGGGGACTGGGGTGAGCGAACTCACCCCCGACGCCTTGGCCGATCGCAAGATCCTCGGTGAGGAGGGGTTCATCTCGGTGTCGGCCGCCATCAACCCCACGAGCGCGAGCATCGTGTCGGGGCCGGACATCAAGGCCAAGGGATTCGCCGAGGACGATCGTGGCTACGACGAGATCCGCGACCGGCTCGTGAGCGAGCTGGAGTCGGCGATGCGCGGCGGTATGAGCGACCAGCACAAGCTCCAGCAGGTCGCCCGACGCACCATCGGGCGCTGGGTGGCGCAGACCTACCGACGTCGCCCCATGATCGTGCCGGCCATCATCGTCGTGTGAGGGTGATTCCGGCTCTGGGGGGCGTGCGGGCGCTCCCAGGTTGTGCGCGTGACGATGGACATCGTCCGATCGCTGCCGGAGCTGCCCATCTCATCGGATTTGGGTTCTGGTCGCTCGACCATATAGGCTTGTCCAGTTCCCAAGGGAAACCCTTGAGGTCCCCAGGAACCCTCGAACCCATCGATTGTGTGGGCGTCCGCGTGACGCCGACCCCGAACAAGGAGATCTCCCAGTGGCTGCTGTCTGTGACGTCTGCGGCAAGCGCCCCGGTTTCGGACACAACGTCCCCTGGTCGAAGAAGAAGACCAACCGGCGGTGGAACCCGAACATCCAGCGCGTGCGCGTTGTGGTTGAAGGCACTCACAAGCGGATGAACGTCTGCACCTCGTGCCTCAAGTCCGGCACTGTCGGACGCTGACCTTTTCCGGTACCGATCAACACTGGTCGGTACCTCAGTCGATGAGCCCGTCCCTGTGGACGGGCTCTCGTCGTGTTTGCGGTGCTATAGACGCGTGGCCAGGTGAGCTGACCGCGGGTCAGGTGAGCCACGTGCCCGATTCGTCCGGGCGCCCCGTCTCTGCACCCGATGACCCGCACCCCAGCTCCCCACCTGCCCCGACAGTCCCGGGAGTGCGGCCGCCCCACAGCTTGGCCGTCTCACAGCCGTGTGCCGCTCAAATCATTGTCCGGTAACCTCGAAGCCGTGGCTGATGTCTCGTGGTTGACCCGTACCCAGAAGGAACTGCACCGGCCCCTGCGCTCGGTGGTGGGCAACCGAGCCGCCAAGGCCTTCGACGCCCTGGGTGTGCACGACGTCGGCGACCTGCTCGGCCACCTGCCACGCCGATACCTCACCGGCACCCAGAACACCGATCTCTCCGACCTCGTCGTGGGCACCGAGGTGGCGCTCATCGCCGACGTTTCCCGGGTCGAGATCCACGACATCGCCGTCGGGGCCGGATCCAATGCCCGGCAACGCCTGGAGGTCACCCTCACCGACGGCAGGGCCACCCTACCCGTGACGTTCTTCGGTCGTAAATGGCTGGTGGCCTACTGGAGCAAGCAGTTCACCGTCTCCAGCCACGGCATCTTCGTGGGCAAGGTGACCTCGTTTCGTGACAAACCCCAGCTCACCCACCCCGATTTCGTCATGTTCGACGAGACCGGTCAGGTGGTGGGGCGCGCCGACAAGAAGACCATGGCCAGCCAGGTGATGCGCAACGGACTGGTGGGTCTGTACCCTGCCAGCTCCAAACTGCCCACCTGGACCATCGCCGAGACCATCGACCTCGTGCTCACCGAGGTCGGCCAGCTGGACGACACCCTGCCCGACTGGCTTGTCGCGGAGGCCGATCTGGCACCGCTCGCGCAGGCCTACGAATGGGTGCATCGTCCCTCGGCGGTCTCCGATGCCGCCAAGGGTGCCGAACGTCTGCTGTGGGAGGAGGCCATCGCCACCCAGGTGACGATGGCACACCGTCGTCAGGTGGCGGCAACCCGCAGGGCGCCAGCCTGCCCGCATCGTGACGACGGCATCGCTGCTGCCTTCGACGCCCGGCTGCCATTCACCCTCACCGAGGGCCAGGAACAGGTTGGCGAGACCATCAGCGCCGATCTCGCAGCAGACGCCCCCATGCAGCGGCTCCTGCAGGGCGAGGTCGGCTCCGGCAAGACCCTCGTGGCGCTGCGTGCCATGCTGCAGGTGGTCGATGCCGGACACCAGGCGGTGTTGCTCGCCCCCACCGAGGTGCTGGCCCGACAGCACTGGCAGACGATCACGTCCATGCTCGGTGACCTGGGCGGTGGACAGGTGCTCGGTGCACCGGAGAACGCGACCGACGTCGTGCTGCTCACCGGGTCGATGCGCACGGCCAGTGCCCGGCAGGCCCGTGCCCGGATCGCCGACGGGCAGGCCGGAATCGTCATCGGCACCCATGCACTGCTCTCCGGCACGGTGCAGTTCGCCGACATCGGCCTGGTGGTCGTCGACGAGCAGCACCGGTTCGGCGTGGCCCAGCGCGGCCTGCTCACCGCACGCGACGACGCCCGCCCCCACGAGTTGGTGCTCACCGCCACCCCGATTCCACGTACCGTCGCCATGACGGTCTTCGGCGATCTCGAGGTCTCCACTCTTGCGCAGCTGCCCAGCGGCCGGGCCGAGGTGCAGACCACCGTCGTCGACCTGCCGATCCACCAGGCATGGCTGGACCGGGCCTGGCAGCGGGTGCGCGAGGAGGTGGATGCCGGCCATCAGGTCTTCATCGTGTGCCCATGCATCGGCGCCGACGATGCCGAGATGGGGGCCGATACGCAGGTGGGGATCGGTCCGGGGATGTCGCGGGATGCCGGGGGCAGGGCTGGCTCCGGGGGCCCGGGGGGAGTCAGGCCGGCTGCCTCGGTGGAGGAGCTCGGCCCTCGCCTGGCTCGCGGCCCGCTCAACGGGCTGCGCATCGAGGCACTGCACTCCCGGCTCGACGCCGAGAAGAAGGAGGCGATCATGGCACGGTTCGCCGAAGGCGAGTCGCAGGTGCTGATCGCCACCACCGTCATCGAGGTGGGGGTGGACGTGCCCAACGCCACGATGATGGTCATCATGGATGCCGACCGGTTCGGCGTCTCCCAGCTGCACCAGCTGCGCGGGCGCATCGGGCGTGGCCAGCACCCCGGACTGTGCCTGCTGGTGACCTCGGCCGCCCCGGACACCCCGGCACGCACCCGGCTGGACGCGGTGGCCAGCACCCGGGACGGATTCCGGCTCGCCGAACTCGACCTGGCCCAACGACACGAGGGCAATGTGCTGGGAGCCAATCAGTCCGGGCGTTCGGTGCTGAGCATGCTGCGGGTGCTCGATCATGCCGACGTCATCACTGCGGCCAAGGACCTGGCCATCCGATGGGTGAGTCAGGATCCCGATGATCCACGTCTGGCAGACATGGTGCGCTCGACCGAGGAGATGGCCACCGGCGACCTCATGGAGCAGGGCTAGTCAGGAAGGACTGGTCAGGAAGACAGCCAGCCCGACACTTGCAGGTGACGGCATCTCGGGCAGCATGGGATTTCCGCAGAAGGCACGGTTCTGCAGTACGAACACGCCTGCGCAGCATGCACTCCAACCGCGCCTGTCGCTCCAACCGGCCGCCTCGAGGACGACGCAATGGTGCGCAGGATCTCCCCAAGTGGGGTCCCAGGGCGGTACGAGAGCCGATAGAGGGGCCCTCCAGGGCGAAGTCGATGGGGAACACACCTTTGTTTGACCACCCATGCTGGTGACCAGCCGCCCCACCTGCACGGTGCCCAGGTGACTCCAGCAGGGGTCTTCCTCGGATGGTGATGGGGCTGTCAAGACCCATGTGCCCCCTGTGCCCGTTGCCCATGCGCTCCCTGTGCCCGATGCAACACCGCTCGCGACAGGTATGAGAGGACAACGCGTGTGGCAATTCTGTTTCAGACCGTGGCATCTGCATCTGCCCGTGGCAGCAGGGGCCATTGGTGACACGATGTCCATGGAGCCGTGTGTAGCCGCGGCACGTGCCGGGCGCTGGCAGCTCGTCGAACCTTCCCAGGCGGGGTCGATATGCTGGAACCGTGAGCAGAATCATCGCTGGCCGTCACGGAGGACGCCGCATCAAGACGCCGCCCACCCAGCTGACCCGTCCGACCACCGACCGCGTGCGGGAGGCCGTGTTCTCCGCCATCGCCTCGTGGAACGGCACCGCCGACGAGCCGGTGAGCGATGCCCTGGCAGGGATCGCCTTCGCAGACCTTTTCGCCGGCTCGGGGGCGATGGGGCTGGAGGCTGCCAGCCGGGGGGCCGGGCCAGTGGTGTGCGTGGAGAAAACGCCCGCGACGAGCGCCATCATCGGTGCCAATGCCAAGGCGTTGTCTGCCACGGTGCAGGTGGTCACCGCCGACGTCTCTGCCTGGATCTCCCGGTCTGTCGGTGCCGCTGGAAATGACGTCACCGGGCATGGCGAACCGGGACGCGACACCCCGGGACACGACGACACCGGGCGCTACGACGTGATGTGGTTCGACCCTCCCTACGACCTGTCCAGTACCAAGATGGACGAGCTCATCGCCCGAGCCACCGGCCTGCTCGTCGACTCCGGGCTCCTCGTCGTCGAACGCTCCGCTCGCACCGCAGCACCGACCTTTCCCGAGGGAATGGAGCACTGGTCGTCGTCCTACGGACAGACCGTCGTCCACTACGCCCAACGGGCTGATCCCAGTCAATGAGTTCTTCGGCAGCCCGCCCACCGGCCTGCAACCACGTCAACCCACCGCACCAACTCACACCAGGAGGAACGCCCATGAAGGCCGTCTTTTCCGGGTCCTTCGACCCGATCACCCGGGGCCATGTCGACATCGTCACCCGAGCCAGGAACCTTGTCGACGAGGTCATCGTGGGGGTGGCCGTCAACACCGCCAAGAACGGGATCTTCTCCATGGATGAGCGGGTCTCCCTCGTCCGGGACGCCGTCAAGGACATACCGCAGGTCTCGGTGCATCTCGTCGACGGGCTGCTCGTGGACTTCTGCCGCGCACATGGTGCCGACGTCATCGTCCGTGGCCTGCGATTCGGCGGCGACTTCGACTACGAGCTGCAGATGGCCCACCTCAACAAGGAGATGAGCGGCATAGAGACGATCCTGCTCCCGGCCGGACGAGAATTCGGCACGATCAGCTCGTCGATGATTCGTTCAGCAGCCTCCTACGGGGGAGACGTCAGCGCATTCGTCACTCCGACGGTCACCGAGGCCCTGCGCCGGAAGTTCGGTTCCGGCGTGTTGGGGGGCGAGCCCGGTCGTGACGAGTGACGTGACCCACGGCGACATATGGCCCGGTGGGTCCGAGGGGATTTGTCTGAGACGTCAGAGAGAGTAAACTGGTGCGCCGGTCATGACCTCGTCGTGTTCCACTGGTCGAAGGGAATCTTGCGATGAACACCAACCATCGCCGTCCTGACGGTGACAATGCCCTGCTGATGGATGTCAGCGGACTGCGCCGTCAAGCTGGTCAGATGATTGCGGTGCATCGTCCGTTCCCCGCTCCAGCGGAGCTCGGTGTGGACATGATTCGTGTTCCCGAGGGCTCGTCGATCGACGTCGATCTCCGTATGGAGTCGGTGGTCGAGGGGATCCTCGTGACGGGAACTGCATCGACCACGCTGGTGGGGGAGTGCTCACGCTGCCTGGACCGGATCGAGGATCCTCGGACCTTCGACCTTCAGGAGCTGTACTTCTACCCCGATCGCGAGGCCGAGGAGGACTCCTTGTGGGTGCAGGACGATGACACCATCGATCTCGACCCAGTTCTTCGGGAGGCCATCGTGTTGAACCTGCCGCTCAACCCGTTGTGCGACCCGGACTGCTTGGGGCTGTGCCCCGAGTGCGGAGCCCACCTCAATGATGATCCCGATCACGACCACGGGGACCAGATCGACCCCCGATGGGCCGAACTGGCGAAGTTCGACCCCATGGAGTCCTGAGCCCGAAAACGCCGTCAAGACACATACCCCAAGGAGAAGATCGTGGCTGTCCCGAAGCGGAAGATGTCCCGTTCCAACACCCGGCACCGTCGTTCGCAGTGGAAGGCTGTCGCCCCGACCCTCGTCATGTGCGCCAACCCTGCCTGCCGTGCCAAGCACCTGCCGCACACCGCCTGCCCGGAGTGTGGCCAGTACGGTTCCCGCAGCAACATGCGTCAGGTGACCCAGGCCTGATGGCCAGGCCAGCAGCTGGGCCGGGGGCCCGCACCCCCGACGACAGCTGGGCATTCCTGGCGTTGCTCAAGGAGTTGGAGGTCGAGATCGACCCCCAACTCCTTGATCTCGCCCTTACACACCGCTCCTACGCCTTCGAACATGGCGGACTGCCCACCAACGAGCGACTGGAATTCCTCGGCGACGCCGTCCTGGAAATTGGGACGACCGACTACCTCTATCGAGCCTTCCCCGAGCTGAGCGAGGGCCATCTGGCCAAGTTGCGCGCAGCCGTCGTCAGCACGGTGTCGCTGGGACAGGTGGCACGACGTCTCGGCATCGGCCCGTACGTCAGGCTCGGCAAGGGCGAGGAGCTCACCGGTGGGCACGACAAGACGTCGATCCTGGCCGACACCACCGAGGCGCTCCTGGGCGCCGTGGAACTGTCCGCGGGGCTTCCCAGTGCCCTGCGGCTCGTCCACCACCTCTTCGATCCGCTCATCGACGAGGCCCAGCGCACCGGTGCCGGTACGGACTGGAAGACCGTTCTGCAGGAGCTGTGCGCCGCCCATGACTGGGAGGGTCCGCAGTACCACGTCGTCGGATCGGGGCCGGATCACGATCGACGGTACGAGGCCCACGCCGTTGTCGCCGATGTGGCGCACACCGGTTTCACCGGCCACAACAAGAAGGAGGCCGAGCAGGGAGCTGCTCGCCTGGCCGTCACCGAGTTGACGAGTGCCGGAACTTCCTGAGGTCGAGACGGTCCGACGCGGCCTGCGCGAACACGTCCTGGATCGCCGAATCCGTTGCGTGGAGGTCAACCATCCCCGCCTGGTGCGACGCCAGGTCGGGGGTGCTGCTGCATTCGTCCACGGATGCCGGAATCGCACCATTGTCGATGTGCGCCGCCGCGGCAAGTACCTGTGGTTCGCCCTGGATGACGACGCCGCACTGGTGGCACACCTGGGGATGAGCGGGCAGTTCCGCGTCGACGCCGGGCCCCACGCCGTCCGCACCGAACCTCTGCAGGCTGGCAGTGGGCACCAATCGGCTGGTTCTGGGCGGCAACCGACTGACGACGGGCACCGTCACACCCGCGCCACCTTCCTCTTGGAAGCGACTGCCCACCAGATCGAGGCTGCCCGTCCCGGTGGGGCAGAGGTCCTCAGGTTCGTCGACCAACGCACCTTCGGGGCCATGTGGGTGAGCCCCGGTGGTGCTGCGCTGCCCACCGAGATCGCACACATCGGACGAGACCTCTTCGACCCAGAGATCGACCTCGACGCTGCCGCCCAGCGAATGTGTCGGCGACGCAGTACCGTGAAACGCGCCATGCTCGACCAGAGTCTCGTCTCCGGGATCGGCAACATCTATGCCGATGAGTCCCTGTGGCGTGCCCGGCTGCATCCGCTGACCCCCACCAATGCCATGAGCCAGCGGCAGGCCGTCGAGCTGTGGCAGGTTGCTCGCGGGGTGATGGTCGAGGCCCTGGAGCAGGGTGGTACCTCGTTCGACAAGCTCTACGTCAACGTCAATGGCAGCTCGGGATACTTCGGGCGCTCCCTCGACGTCTACGGACGAGAAGGTGAGCCCTGCCACCGCTGTGGAACGCCCATCGTTCGCGAGTCGTTCATGAACCGGTCCAGCCACCGGTGTCCGAGGTGCCAACGGTTGCGCTGACGGCACATGCCGCGCTTCGGTGCATGTCCATCATTGTCGTGTGAACGTGGACACGCCCATCGAGGAGCAGATCCAGGCATGGGTTGCCGAAGCCGAGGCTGACTGTGACGTTGCGGAGCTCAAGCGACGTGGTCGAGGCCATTCCAGGGCGTGGGGCCGAGCCTGTGGACGTGGTCACGCCCTGACGGCAGACGAGCTTGCTGCTCTTGATGTCATTGCAGATCGGGGGCAGGTGACACGTGCGGAGGCGATCCGGCAGGTTTTGGCTGCCTATGCCGCATGAGGATTCATCCGAGTGCGCTCAAGCACGGACTTGACCCCGACGATGTCGTCCACGCGGCTTTCTGGGCGCAGTGGACTGAACCGCTCGGGGATGATGACTGGCCGCATCGCGAGCTTCGCCTTGGGTTCGACATGAGCGTGATGTGCCTTGTTTTGCCCATCGCCGTAGGATTACGGCCGTGATGTCCACCCACAAGCAGCGAGATTGGTCGAAGACCCTGCGCGAACTCATCAAGTTCGGGTTCGTCGGAGGATCCGGGTTCGTCGTCAACATCCTGGTCGCGATCGTCCTCAACAAGATGCACGGTGGCACCGCACATGCCCAGGACGTGCTGTTCAACCTGTTCGGGACGAGGTGGAACTTCCGGTTCACCTCGTTGGTGTGGATCGTGGCCTTCCTGGTGGCCAACGTCTTCAACTTCCAGCTCAACCGCTCCTGGACGTTCAAACGGGATGTGCGTCGCGGCTGGTGGGCCGAGTTCGGTCCGTTCTTCCTCGTCGGTTCGGTGGCCGCCGTCGCCGGTCTGTTCATCAAGGTGGCGTTGACGAATCCCACCTCACCCGTCTATCTCCCCGAGGGTTTCTTCCACGAGTCAGCCGGTCTGCACTCCCGGGAGTACTGGTCGCAGATCATCACGATCGTCGTCACGATGCCAATCAACTTCGTCGTCAACAAACTGTGGACCTTCCGGGCCGTCAAGAGCCATGAGGGGCAGACGCTGGCCTACATCGAGGCCGATGGCACGGCTGCGGGGCACCCCACCGAGGCTGCTGAATCGGCTGGCGATCCGACGGCAACCACCAGCGGTTCCACGACTGCCGCTGAATACTCCCGGTGACACGGCGACACGCTCACGTCAGGCTCGCTGATGGCTGTTCCCACGCCTGTGCCTGAGGTGTCATGGATCATCTGAATCCATGGTAGACCCCAGCGTCACTCGAGGGACGTCTTGCCCCGACCCGATAGGATGGCATCGTGAATTCTGCTGTTGTCATCGGAACCATCCTTGTCATTCTTGTCATCCTCGGGGTGATCGCCCTGGGGGTCGCGATCGTCAATCGCAAACAGGTCAAGAGTGGGCAGCGTCCACAGATCGGTGAGGGCGAGCCCACCTCCACCGATGAGGCTGCACATGCAGGTGCAGCGGACCAGGCTGAAGGAGCACCTGCCCAGGAACCGACCGGTGCCCCGGCTGCCGAGGAACCGGCCGACCGTGCCGAGGCCCAGCCCACCGTGGAGACGCCGGAGGCCTCCACCTCACGTCTGGCACGGCTGCGTCGCCGTCTGGCCAACAGCAACAATGCCCTGGCTCGCGGTCTCGCCGAGCTGCTCAGCTCCGACCACATCGACGAGGACACCTGGGACGACTTCGAGACCACCCTCATCACCTCCGACCTCGGCGTCGGGCCGAGTACCGAACTCGTGGAGAAGCTGCGCTCCGAACTCGCCATCGACGGTGTCGCCGATCCGCAGCGCGCCCGCACGGTGCTGCACGACGAACTCGTCACACTCGTCAACCCGGACATGGACCGTGAGCTGAAGCTGGACCACGAGGAGGGCAAGCCGGCAGTCATCCTCATGGTCGGAGTCAATGGCACGGGCAAGACGACCACCTGCGGAAAAATTGCCCGCATGCTCGTCGCCGACGGCAAATCGGTCGTCCTCGGTGCCGCCGACACCTTCCGCGCAGCTGCCGGTGAGCAGCTGGAGACCTGGGGGGAGCGCGTCGGAGTGCGCACCGTGCGCAAGGACGCCGGGACCGACCCCGCCTCGGTGGCCTATGAAGCCGTCCAGACCGGTATCGACGACGGTGCGGACGTCGTCATCGTCGACACCGCTGGTCGACTGCACAACAAGGCGGGGCTCATGGATGAGCTGGGCAAGGTCAAGCGCGTCATCGAGAAGCTTGCCAGCGTGTCCGAGGTGCTCCTCGTCCTTGACGCCACCACTGGTCAGAACGGCCTCACCCAGGCCCGCGTCTTCGCCGAGGTCGTCGACGTCACCGGTGTCGTCCTGTCCAAGCTGGACGGTTCGGCCAAGGGAGGCATCGTCGTGCAGGTGCAGCAGGAGCTCGGCGTGCCCGTCAAGCTCATCGGGCTGGGTGAGGGGCCCGACGATCTCGCACCCTTCGAAGCCGCGGGCTTCGTCGATGGACTCATGGGGCAGTGAGATGGGCACGCTGTACGGTGTGTGCCCCATGTCGATGTGAACCGGTGCCGACATAAGCCTGTGCCGATGTAAGCAGCGTCGATATAGGATCGCCCAACGTGATCGACATACTCAGCCCGGGCCTTGAGCTCACCGTGGCCATTCTCGCAGTTGCCACGCCACTGATCATTGGCATTGTCGTGGCACTGCGTAGCTGGGGTCGATCGGTTCCACGACGGATCGGACGAGGTGCGGCTGCTCTCGTCGTCGTCCTTCTGTGTCAGGCACTCGGGCTCGTCGCCGTATTCCTGCACGTCAACAACACCTATGCGTTCTACGCGAGCTGGGACGAGTTGTTCGGGAGGACTGCCACCGTCTCGACTCAAGACCTCGTCACGGTGACGAGTCCATCGGCCAGTGTCGTTCCGGTGTCACCACACAATCCAAATCCGGGTGGTCTCCTCACCGGTGTCGACGTGGCGGGGACAGACCCTGCGTACTCGCATGTGCCGGTCTGGTTGCCGCCACAGTACTTCGAGAAGTCCGAGGCACACACCCAG
The DNA here is from genome assembly GCF_900186975.1 of Cutibacterium granulosum. Classification (NCBI taxonomy): domain Bacteria; kingdom Bacillati; phylum Actinomycetota; class Actinomycetes; order Propionibacteriales; family Propionibacteriaceae; genus Cutibacterium; species Cutibacterium granulosum. Next base: position 1,813,104 of record NZ_LT906441.1, on the reverse strand, counting down.
TTCCCGGTCCTCTACTGGATCGGAGGCGTCAATGACACCGGTGACCACGCTCTGCAATCGATCCCGCTCATCGACCCGGCACTCTCGTTGGTCAAGAGCGGTGAGGTCACCCCATTCATCGTCGTCGTTCTGCCGGGCAAGATTCGTTCTGGGCAGGATACCGAATGCATGGACATTGCGGGGACCAACCATCAGACATGGGTCATGAAGACGGTCCGGGAACAGGTGGAGAGACACTATCGCGTCGGGAGCACACGGGAATCGCGATTTGTGGCTGGATGGAGTACTGGCGGCTACTGCGCTGCCAACCTCACCTCCAAGTACCCGCTCGACTTCAATGCGGGTTTCGCCTTGGCAGGGTACTATCATCCAACCTTCGAGGGGCCAGCACTTTCCAAGGTGACGCCTCAGTTGATTGCTGACAACTCGCCCTTGGCGAGGGTCAAGGCGGGGAATGTGGACTCCAGGGTGCGTTTCCTCTCGGTCATGTCAAAACGCGATCGGTCAACATGGGGCGACGTGGACAATCCGCTGATGTTGAACGGTCAGGTGTGGTCCGACGGACAGGATTTCTGGAATCATGCCCACGCACTCAAGCAGTATGAGTTCATCGTCCTCGACCAAGGAGGGCATGGTACTGGGACCTATGTTCCGTACCTTCGCCAATGCCTGAGATGGCTTGGCCAGTTCGGCCTGTGAAGCCTGTGCCGTGGTTCCCCGCCTCTCATGACAAGGTGAGGCGGTAGCCTAGGAGGAGCGCTCCCTGCGCACCTCGTCTCGTGACCCTTACCGAAGGACTATCCGTGTTCGACACTCTGCAGGACCGTCTCGCAGCCACTTTCAAGGGGCTGCGTGGAAAAGGTCGTCTCACTGACGCTGACATCGATGCCACGACTCGGCAGATCCGTATCGCGCTGCTCGAGGCCGACGTCAACCTCAGTGTTGTCAAGGAATTCGTCGCAGCCGTCAAGGAACGCTGTCGTGGTGAGGAGCTGTCCAAGGCGCTCAACCCCACCCAGCAGATCATCAAGATCGTCAACGAGGAACTCGTCGACATCCTGGGTGGCGAGACGCGTACCGTCCGGTTCGCGAAGAATCCGCCAACAGTCATCATGCTTGCTGGTCTGCAGGGCGCCGGCAAGACGACCCTGGCCGGCAAGCTCGCCGCATGGTTCAAGGCGGAGGGGCACTCCCCGATGCTTGCCGCCTGCGACCTCCAGCGTCCCAATGCCGTCACCCAGTTGCAGGTGGTCGGGGAGCGGGCCGGGGTGCAGGTCTTCGCCCCCGAACCCGGCAATGGCGTCGGCAACCCGATCCAGGTGGCCCAGGACGCCATCGCCGAGGCACAGCGCAAGCTCTATGACGTCGTCATCATCGACACCGCTGGCCGCCTGGGCGTTGACGAGGAACTCATGGCCCAGGCTGCCGACATCAAGGCAGTGACCCACCCCGACGAGACGCTCTTCGTCGTCGACGCCATGATCGGTCAGGATGCCGTCAACACCGCCGTGGCCTTCCAGCAGGGAGTCGGCTTCGACGGGGTCGTCCTCACCAAACTCGACGGTGACGCCCGCGGCGGCGCGGCGCTGTCCATCGCCCGGGTCGTCGGCAAGCCGATCATGTTCGCCTCCTCCGGTGAGGGACTCAAGGACTTCGACGTCTTCCACCCCGACCGGATGGCCTCGCGCATCCTCGACATGGGCGACATGCTCACCCTCATCGAACAGGCGGAGAAGGCCTTCGACGCCAGGCAGTCCGAGGAGGCTGCCGCCAAGATCATGGCGGGCAAGGGGGAGTTCGGTCTGGACGACTTCCTCGGCATGATGCGTCAGATGCGACGTATGGGTCCCATGTCCAAGATCATGGGCATGCTGCCGGGCATGGGTCAGATGAAGGACCAGATCGAGTCGATCGACGAACGCGACATCGACCGCATCGAGGCGATCATCCTCAGTATGACTCCGGCCGAGCGAGCCGACGTGGGCATTCTCAACGGATCGCGGCGAGCCCGTATCGCCAAGGGTTCCGGAGTCGAGGTGAAGGACGTCAACAGCCTCGTCAACCGGTTCGTCGACGCTCGCAAGATGATGGGTCAGATGACTCAGATGATGGGCCCCGGGGCCGGACGCGTCATGGGATCGGTTGCCAAGCGCGGCAAGAAGTCCAAGAAGAAGAACCGCAGGGGGTCCGGAAACCCGGCCAAGCGTGCCGCCCAGGAACGTGCCGCTGCCCAGGGGCGTGCCAACAAGAAGCAGAAGCCTCAGGGCAGTGCCTTCGGTCTGGGCAACTCCAAGTCTTCCCAGGCAGATCTGCAGCAGGCCATGTCCGAGTTCCAGATGCCCTCGGGTATGGAGAAGATGCTCAAGCAGGCCAACAAGGGTCGGCGATGAGCGAGCAATGATGGCTGAGCAGAGGATGCCCGAGCAGGTGCTGCCGCATTTCCACGGTCACGACCATCCCCACCCGCGCCTTCCCGCCGGTCAACGGCTCGCCCCGGCGCAGGACCTGCACATCCGCGGCGTCGTGCTTCCGGCTGGAGAGGTTCGCGATCTCTGGATCCATGATGGTCAGTGCGTCGAGGGGCCATTGCCGCATGCCCGGACCCTGGCGTCCGAGTGCTGGGTGATCCCTGGTCTCGTTGACGCCCACAATCACATCGGCCTGGATGGCCACGGAGCCGTCGACCGGGAGACTGCCGAGGAGCAGGCCCGGGTGGAGTCACGGGTGGGTACCCTGCTCATCCGCGACGCCGGGTCTCCCAGCGACACGCACTGGATCGACGCCCGCGACGACCTGCCTCGGATGATTCGAGCGGGACGTCACATCGCCCGACCCAAGCGCTACATCCGCAACTATGCCGCCGAGGTCGATCCGGACGATCTCGTCGCCGAGGTGGAGCGACAGGCCGTGGCCGGGGACGGTTGGGTGAAGCTCGTCGGTGACTGGATCGACAGGTCGATCGGTGATCTTGCACCACTGTGGCCAACCGACGTCGCACGTGCCGCCATCACCCGAGCCCATGAACTCGGTGCCAAGGTGACGGCACACTGTTTCAGCGAGGAGGCTCCCGCCCAGCTCGTCGCAGCCGGAATCGACTGCATCGAGCATGGCACCGGTCTCACCGACGAGACGATCGAGCTCATGGCGAGCAGGCAGGTGGCCCTGGTGCCGACGCTCGTCAACATCCAGACTTTCCCGAACATTGCTGCCCGGGCCGAGGCCAAGTACCCGGTGTACGCCGCGCACATGCGTTCGCTGCACCAACGCCATGTGGACACGGTGGGCAAGGCCGTTGATGCCGGGGTTCCGGTCTATGCGGGCACCGACGCCGGAGGCACGATAGCCCACGGCCAGATCTCCACCGAGATCCGTCTGTTGTCGCAGCTGCGAGATCCCCTCTTCGGCCTGGGGGCAGCGTCCTGGCGAGCTCGCAGCTGGCTCACAGGCGACCAGACGGCTGCCGGTTTGGGGGTTGGTGCCGCAGCCGATCTGCTCGTCCTCGACGCCGATCCACGTCGCGACGTCACGGCTATCGCCCATCCCACGTTCGTCGTCCTGCGTGGTCGGGTGCTCCGCGACAGGTGATGAGCATGTCAGAGGTTTGGTAGGAGCCACAGTGCGAGTGCGGCAAGGCTTGCAGTGTGTGACTGTACTGTGGCAGGACTGGCTGGTGGCTCGGTTGGCCTCCGACCCCCGAATGTGGCAGAATATCGAGAGCTTCTGCCCGGCCGGTGCCCTCTCAATGCCGTTCGGGTGGTCCATTCTCGGAGCTGACTGGTGACCCCACATCATGATGGTCCGACCCCGTACGTCCCGGGACCTCCCGGGTGAGATCAACAGGAGATTCCACACACGTGGCTACCAAGATTCGTCTGAAGCGTTTCGGCAAGATTCGTACCCCCCACTACCGCGTCGTCGTCATGGACTCGCGTACCAAGCGCGACGGCCGCGCGATCGAGGAGATCGGCCAGTACCACCCCAAGAGCGATCCTTCGGAGATCACCGTCGACTCCGAGCGCGTCCAGTACTGGCTCGGCGTGGGTGCCCAGCCCACCGAGGCCGTCATCGCCCTGCTCAAGCGCACCGGTGACTGGCAGAAGTTCACCGGCGACACCACCGCCGCCGGAATCGACCCACAGCCGACCCGTCAGGACAAGGACGAGCTCTTCGCCGCTGCCTTGGCCGAGGAGGATGACGCTCCTCGGGAGGCCATCACCAAGAAGGCGGATGAGACCAAGGACGATGAGGCCAAGGCCGACGAGGCCGAGTCCTCCTCCGACGAGGCCTGATCATGCTCGCTGACGCACTGGAGCACTTGGTCAGCGGCATCGTCGCCAATCCTGACGATGTCCGCGTGCGCGACAAGGACCTGCGCCGAGGCCGGATGCTCGAGGTTCGCGTGAACCCCTCCGACATCGGCAAGGTCATCGGTCGTCAGGGCCGTACCGCATCTGCACTGCGCACGGTGATCTCGGCGCTGTCCGGCGGTGAGCAGGTCCGCGTCGATTTCGTTGACGTTGACCGGCGCGGCGCACGTCGCCGCTGAGAGCAGAAGCATTGATGTGACCGTGGTCCCGAGGGGCCACGGTCATTGCTCTGTGTGGGGCCGCACGGGTTGCACACAGGACGTATGAGCGTGGGCACGCAGGGGACGTACGAGCGCGGACAGGAGAAGCATGGATCACCAAGAAGTCCTCATCGGCACGGTGGGCCGAGCCAATGGGCTCAGGGGAGACGTTGTCGTCAGGGTTCGCACCGACGAGCCAGAGATGCGCTTCGCGGTCGGGGCACATGTTCGCCTCGCCGACCGGGATCTCACGGTGTCCCGATCCCGATGGTTCAAGGGATCACTCGTCGTCGGATTCGCCGAGGTGACCGACCGCACGGCGGCAGAACGGTTGCGTGGTGCCGAGCTGTTCGTCGACGTCGATCCCGACGAGTCGCCCGACGACCCGGACGAGTACTACGACCGTCAGCTCCGGGGGCTGTGTGCCCTCGACCCGGCCGGCGGCCGGCTGGGGCAGGTCACCGACGTGCTCCACCTACCGGCCCAGGATCTCCTCGTCATCGAGGCAAATGGTGGGGAACACCTCGTGCCATTCGTCGGCGACCTCGTCCCCGAGGTGGATCTCGACCAGGGCACACTCACGATTGCCGAACCCGGTGGTCTGCTGGACGATCAGGCTGAGGAGGCGCGATGAGACTGGACTACCTGACGATCTTCCCGGAGTTCTTCGACGTGCTGGGCATCTCCCTGCTCGGCAAGGCCGTCGACAATGGGATTGTCGACATCCATGCCCATGATCTGCGCACCTGGACCCATGACCGGCACCGCACGGTGGACGACACTCCCTGTGGCGGTGGGGCGGGCATGGTCATGAAACCCGATCCGTGGGGGGAGGCATTCGACGACCTGCTCGGAGCCGACCCAGACCCCAGCGTGCACGTCGTCATACCCACCCCCTCGGGCACGCCGTTTCGGCAGGATGACGCCGCGCAGCTGTCCCATGCCGATCGCATCGTCTTCTGCTGTGGACGCTACGAGGGCATCGACCATCGCGTCATCGACTATGCCAGCGAGCACTGGAGCGTTCATGAGCTCAGCCTGGGCGACTACGTCCTCAACGGGGGAGAGGTGGCTGCGCTTGCCATGACCGAGGCAATCGTTCGTCTGGTTCCCGGCGTCCTCGGCAATCCGGAGTCACTGAGTGAGGAGTCCTACTCGCAGGACCAGGAAGGTCTGCTGGAGTACCCGGTGTACACCCGTCCAGCCTCCTGGCGTGGCTGGGACGTCCCCGAGGTGCTCATGAGTGGTCACCACGGCCATATCGCGCAGTGGCGCCGGGAACAGTCGCGAGAACTCACCCGACGTCGACGTCCGGACCTCCTCACTGACGAGTGACACGTCCGCACCCGTGCCGGAACCGGGAACCCGTGAGATCGACTGCCCAGGATCATGGCCATGACCGGGTGGCTCGGTGATGCTGCGAAAAACCGACGTCAAAAGTGGACTTCACCATGAAAAGCTGACATAATATATCGCTGTTGTCCGTCCCGGCTCCTGCCACAGGGGGATCGTTCGGGTTCGGAGAATGTCACTGTCTTCAGACCACCAGGTGACCTGTGGCACCGGCGAGGAAAAATCATGAGCAACGTTCTGGACGAGATTGCGCGCAGCGCCATGCGTGACGACATCCCCGAGTTCCGTGCCGGAGACTCGGTCAAGGTGCACGTCAAGGTCGTCGAGGGCAACCGGTCGCGTATTCAGGTGTTCGCAGGAACCGTCATTGCCCGTGACGGCGGCGGGGTCCAGGAGACCTTCACCGTCCGCAAGTCCAGCTTCGGTACCGGCGTCGAGCGCACCTTCCCGCTGCACTCGCCCATCATCGACAAGATCGAGGTGGACCGTCACGGTGCCGTGCGTCGCGCCAAGCTCTACTACCTGCGTGGCCTGCACGGCAAGGCCGCCAAGATCAAGGAGCGCGGCTCCAACCGTTGAGGCTGAGCCCTCAGACGTTTCCACGATGTGGAGAAAGCGGCAGATCATCGATCACGGTGACCTGTCGCTTTTGTCATGGACCGTGATCCGGTGCCGTCGACGCTTCGGCAAGTTTTGAGGAATCAGTCTTTCTCGTGACGGGCTAAGCTGTTTCCCGTCCCCGGTCCGCAGTGGATCATGGACGATGTCGAGCAGGATGGATCAGTGAGCAGAAAAACACATGGCGAGACCAGTACCTCAACCGGCGGCGTCGGTACTCGACTCCTCAAGGGGATTCGGGAAATAGTTCTCATCCTCCTTCTGGCACTGGTCATCTCTGCGGTCATCCGAGCCTTCGTGGGTCAGCTCTTCGTCATTCCCTCGGGCTCCATGGAGCAGACCATCGAGCCCGGTGATCGTGTCGCCGCCATCAAACCAGCTGACTTCAAGCGGGGCGACATCGTCGTCTTCAAGGATTCTGGTCACTGGTTGGGAGCCAACCCTCCCAAGCGTTCCGCTGCTGGACAGTTTGGCGAATTCGTCGGCGTGCTGCCCAACACGAGCTCGAACTACCTCATCAAGAGGGTCATCGGGATGCCTGGTGACACCGTGTCCTGTTGCGGTCCCAAGGGGCGAATGAGCGTCAATGGCAAGCCGCTGGACGAGAACTCCTACCTGTATCGCACCAATGGCGTGCCAGTGGAACCCTCGCAGATGAGATTCGAGGTACGGGTACCCCGGGACCGTATCTTCGTCATGGGGGACCATCGCGACGCCTCGGGAGACTCACGATGTCATCTCAGTGATCCGGCTCCCGGCGCCTACCGTGGGGCCAGCGCATTCATTCCCATCGATGACGTGGTGGGGCCGGCAAAATTCACCGTCTCCCCCCTGTCGCGCATGACGCACTTCTCCACTCCGGAAACCTTCGACGGGATCGCGGACCGGTCGGCCTCGGCTCCCGAAAAGGCCGACATCACCCTGCATGATGCCGGGTGCTCCTGAGCCCTGACCGATGAGTGACTCCTCGAACCGTGCTCCTGGGGTGACTCTGGAACCGGCTGCTCGCAGCTGGCGAGTCGGTACTGGGATACGAGGGCACGAGCGTCTGCTCACTCGCGCCGGTCTGGGGCCAGTGGCTGGCTGCGACGAGGCCGGTCGTGGTGCCTGTGCTGGTCCTCTGGTGGCAGCTGCCGTGATCCTTGACGACTCTGCACAGCGTCGCATTCCCGGACTCGCGGATTCCAAGAAACTCACCGCAAAGGTCCGTGATCGGCTCTTCGATGAGATCACCGACCAGGCGAGAGCCGTGTCCTGGGCAGTGGTCACCGCAGCCGAGTGCGATCGACTGGGGATGCAGGAGGCCGACATCCAGGGGCTGAGACGAGCCAGCTATCGTCTTGCAGTTCGGCCTGGCTACGTCATCAGTGACGGTTTTGCCGTCGACGGGTTGGACTGCGGCAATGTCGGCATGTGGAAGGCAGACGCCGTGTGTGCCTGCGTCTGCGCGGCCTCGATCGTCGCCAAGGTGGTGCGCGATCGCATGATGATCGATCTGGATGTGCGTCTTCCCGGGTATGACTTCGCCGTGCACAAGGGGTATGCGACGAAGCTGCACCAGCAGAGACTGGAAGCCCTCGGGCCATGCCCAGAGCATCGATTGACCTACGCCAATGTGCGTCGAGCGGCTAGAGTTCTTACATCATGAGCACCGAGGATCTTGAAGAGTACGAGAACCGGGCGGAGTTGTCGCTCTATCGCGAGTACAAGGACGTCGTCGGTATCTTCACCTATGCCGTGGAGACCGAACGACGTTTCTACCTGTGCAATGCCGTCGATCTGAAGGTACGCACCGAAGGCAGTGACGTCTACTACGAGGTGTCCATGGCCGACGCCTGGGTGTGGGACATGTATCGACCGGCGCGATTCGTCAAGACGGCGAAGGTGCTCACCTTCCGCGACGTGTCCATCGAGGAGATCGCACATTCCGAGTTGGAGGTTCCGGAGGCCTGAGCTCTCCAACTGCCGTGTGACCGCGAGATTACGAGGAATGCCAATTCCTGTGGACAACTCAGCGAGGCACGGGTCTTGCGAAAATGAGGTTGTGGACAACTGCCGGTTGACGGTCTGCCCCGCATCAGATGGGCGTGGAGGTGGTCCACATGCCAGTCAGACCAGTCGATCAGGACGTGCCTACGACGATTCGCGGCGCCGCGCTACGAGCCAGGAAGGGACATCGACATCACATCGCCGCGTGGGGTGAGGATGTCGCTGCGCGCTACGTGACGTCCTTGGGATGGCGAATGGTCGCCCGAAACTGGGTGACGGACATCGGTGAGGCAGACATCATCGCTCTCGATGACGAGGGCTGGGCGGTGCTCGTGGAGGTGCGTACCCGTACCGGCACCGATTTCGGCACGCCCCTGGAATCCATCACCCCGGCGAAACTTCACAAGCTCACTCAGCTGGCCCTGGTCTGGCGACGTCAGCATCCGGAGCACCACCACATTCGAGTCGACGTCATCGGCGTGCTGAGGCGTGACTCGGCCGAGCCGCAGATCACTCATGTGCGAGGGGTGGGCCAATGACCTTGGCAAGTGCACGGTCAGTTGCCCTCATCGGTGTGGCGGGCACGATGGTGGAGGTGGAGGCCGCCACCGCAAGTGGTCTTCCCCGCACCATTCTGGTGGGACTGCCCGACACCTCGCTGTACGAGGCTCGTGATCGGTGTCGAGCTGCCGTGGCCTCAGCTGGCCTGTCGTGGCCCGCGCAGGCCCTGACCATCAATCTCACCCCAGCCTGTCTGCCCAAGGCAGGTACCCACTTCGACCTTGCCATCGCGGCAGCAGCCCTGGCCGCAGACGAAGTCATCCCCACGGCCATGCTCTCCTCGACGGTGCTGCTGGGTGAGCTGGGACTGGATGGACGGGTCCGGCCAGTGCGGGGTGTACTGCCAGCGTTGCTGGCAGCTCGGGAGGCGGGCTTTCACCGCGCCGTCGTCCCGCGTGGACAGGCGGCCGAGGCCAGGCTCGTCGAGGGGATGGCCGTGACATCGGTGGGGCACCTCAGTGAGCTCATCGATGTGTTGCACGGGCGTGCGCCACGTGAGGAGGACGCTGACGAGCCGCTCACGCAGCCCTCCACCGCAGGCCCCTCGAGTGCTGGGCGAGGGGATTTCTCCGAGGTCATCGGACAGCTGGAGGCACGTCATGCCATGGAGGTGGCAGCAGCAGGTCGACATCACATCGTGCTGCGTGGGGCGCCGGGGTGTGGCAAGTCCATGTTGGCGGCGCGACTACCGACGATCCTTCCCCCACTGGATGAGAAGGAGGCACTGGAGGTCACCGCGGTGCACTCCCTCATGGGCAATGGGACGGTCCAAGAGCTCATGACGACACCCCCGTTGTCCGAGCCACACCACAGCGTGTCGATGGCAGCGATGGTCGGGGGAGGAGCTCGTGTGGCACGTCCCGGAGCAGTGTCGTTGGCCCATCGTGGGGTGCTCTTCCTTGACGAGGCACCGGAGTTTCCACCGCGAGTGCTTGACGCGCTGCGCGGTCCGCTGGAGAACGGGTACGTGACGATCTGTCGCTCCCAGGCCCAGACCACCTATCCGGCACGGTTTCAGCTCGTCATGGCACTCAATCCCTGCCCATGTGGCCTGGCAGATGACCGAGATGGCGGGTGTCGATGCACACCGCAGATGGTGCTCCGATACGCCAGCCGCATTTCCGGGCCGATCCTGGACCGGGTCGACATCCACCAACATATGCGTCCACTCACCAAGATGCATCTCGTCGGTGCCACGAGTCTGCCGCAGGGCGAGTCGAGCAGGACTGTGGGAGAACGCGTCCAGGAGGCCCGCCACCGTGCTGCCCGGCGCTGGGCAGGTACTCCGTGGCGCGTCAACGCAGAAGTTCCCGGCTCACAGCTTCGGAAAAGACTTCCCTCACCGGCGGCCGTTCAGGTCATCGAGGATGCCCTGGCACGCAGACAACTCACCGCACGCGGAGTCGACAAGGTACTGCGTATTGCATGGACCGAGGCCGACCTGGCTGGGTGCGATGACGTGACGGCCACGCACATTCGACAGGCCATGGCACTGCGGCAGGGGGATTGATCATGACGTGGGACGACGAACGACGTGCCCGAGCCGGCCTGTGTGCCGTGTGTCCTCCAGGAGATCCCTGGTTGCGGCGTGCACTGCACGACAGGAGCGCAGTCGAGCTCTGGGACGTCATCTCACACAGCAGTGAGGAGGATGCTCGTACCAGACGAGCTCACAAGTTGAGCGTGGACAGGCTCATGGACACCACCGAGGAACTGGGTTTTGAATTCCTCATCCCCACCGATGAGCAGTGGCCGGTGAGCCTGGGCGATCTCGACTTTGTCGACGAGCACCTGGGCGGGCCACCAGTGGGGCTGTGGACCCGCGGACATGCCGACCTCGCCAACCGTGTCGCGACTTGTGTGGCCATTGTCGGATCCCGGGCTGCGACGAGCTATGGGCAGGACGTTGCCTCGGAACTGGCCTTTGACCTCGCCCGGCGCAGTGACATTCCCGATCACACGTCGTGGACGATCATCTCTGGGGGAGCCTTCGGTGTCGACGTGGCGGCGCATCGCGGGGCACTGGCGGCGCGGGGTTGCACTGTGAGCGTTCAGGCAGGTGGTCTTGACCAGCTCTACCCGCGAGGAAACACTGCAGTTCTGGAGCAGGTCGCCTGCGATGGGGTGTTGGTCTCAGAAGTGCCGCCGGGTGCCCATCCCACCAAACCTGGATTCCTGGCGCGCAACCGTCTCATCGCAGCAATGTCGTCCGGAGTGGTCATTGTCGAAGCCGGGATTCGATCAGGGGCACTGAACACGACGATGTGGGCCAATGCGCTCATGCGACCTGTGATGGCCATTCCGGGGCCAGTGACGTCATCCATGTCCGCAGGTACCCATCGGCTCATTCGAGACAACCAGGCTGTTCTGGTACGTGATGCCGACGACGTCAGCGCCCAGATTGGCCCACTGCAGCCTGAGCTGCCACCAGTGCGCTCGCCGCAGCGGCAGATTGACACCTTGCGCTCGGATCTGTTGGCAGTTCACGAGGCGCTCCCGGCCTCCGGGGGATCCTGGGTTGATGAGATCGCACTCGATGCCGGAGTGGCGGTGAGTGAGTGTCTGGCGTTGTTGGCGGAGCTGGCTGAGCTGGGGATGGCGCAGCGGGGATCAGATGGCACCTGGTCGGTGGTACCACCATGGCAGCGGGGTGCGTGCGGCATGTGACTGATTTCCGAGTGGCCGCCCACCCATGCAATTCATGGTGACGCATGCAGACGTCACGCAGTTCTGATTCCTGGACGTGGTTCCAAGACTTCAATGACACCAAGCATGTGTCAGTCATGCACTGATACTCACCGCAGATGGATCAGGGCGAGGAGTGGATGGGCGATGCCATCGGTAGACGGAAAAGGCCCGATCTGGACGGATCCAGATCGGGCCGACACGCCTGTTTCAGTGAGACGGCTCACTTGTTCTTGTCGGCAACCTCGGAAATCTTGTCGTTGAGGTTCGAGGTGGCTTCCTTGACGTCATCCTTGAGCCCCTCGACAACCTGACCGAGCTTGCCCTTGGCCTTGTCGCTCGAGCCCTCGTTCTTGAGGTCCTGGCTGTCGGTGGCCTCCCCGATCTTTTCCTTGGCTGTTCCCTTGAGCTCGTCACCCTTGCTCTGAATCTTGTCGTCAAGTGCCATGTCAAGTCCTTTCGTGAACTGTTGTGGGAATGACGCTCGAGGTTCCCGAGCATCTGGATCCACTCATTGTGGATGGCTCCACAAGGCCGGTGTGTACCAGCACTGAACACAACGCTACGTCGTTGTGCATTATTCCTGAGCTGAATCCAAGAATTCGGTGGCGTGTGCCCACAGCAATGTCGAGGCAGGGTACTGCGTGACCAAGGCGTGAGCACTCCGCAGCGAGGGGCGTCTGGCGACCAGCACGGAACGACCATCCATGTGAGATGTCACGCCGAGATGGCGTAGGTTTGTGCCATGAATGCACGCACCCCATTCATTGCCGGTCTCGTGACCGTTCCACTGGCCGTTTCTGCCATCATGGCAGCTGCGCATCCCACCACGGCTGCCGCAGAAGATACCTCGGCCGTCCCCACCGCAACTTCCCAGAAGCACAACGAGTACGTCAACAGTCTCGCTGAGGCCAAGAACACGGTGGCGAACACGAAGCAACGGGGATCGTCCACTCGCGACGAGACCGCAGCAGCCCTGAAGGCCACGGTGGCCAATGACGTTGCTGGCGTGGTAGCAGCCCAGACCAGTCTTGACGCCGCTCATGCGTCGCTGGCCGCTGTCAGGAAACGTGCGGTCAGCACCGAGAAGCAGGCCATGAAGGCCGGGGACAAGTTGACTGAGGCACGCAAGGCCTTCGAGGCAGCCAAGCAGAACTCTCGCATGACGAAGTCCGACCACGACGCCGCCCGGTCAGCGTACGAAAACGCCAGGAAGGCTGCCGACGCGGCCGACGCGGCACTGGACAGGGCCAACACGAAGGTCGCTGACACTGACAAGGCGAACTCCATTGCCCGGGATGAGCTTGCCAAGGCGCAGAAGGCCGAGGTGCATGCCCAGGGCGTCTGTCAGGCCGCTCAGAGTGCTGTCGACCAAGCGACGGCTGAGTTGGATCAGGCAAGGGCTGCTCTGGCCGCAGCCGAGCAAGGCGTGGATTCACCCACGGATCTCCAAGCCAGGGTTGACGCTGCCCTGCGTGTCTGGAACGAGGCTGAGCGCACATTGGAGGATGCCAGAAAGAACAGGCTTCAGGCCGAGGAGGTCGTCTCCGCCGCGGAGAAGAAGGCCGAGGGAGCCACTCAGGCTCACGACGCCGCGGTTTCCGCAGACTCCGATCTCGCTGCACGTCGTGCCCAGGCCCGGGCTACGCTGGATGCTGCCCGGCACCATCTTGCCGAGACCAGGAAGGCCGACGCTGACGCCCAGCAGCGCGTGGCCGAGGCCAGTGCTGTTGTGCAGGAGGCCAGTCAGGAGCGCGCAGATGCCGTTGGAATGGTTGGTGCCACGTCCTCGGCTGTGGAGAAGGCGGAAGCAGACAAGGTTGCTGCTGATGAGCGTCTGGCCCATTGGAGCAACGTCATGATCGACGATCTCATTGCAGCGGGATCCTTCGGCGAGGACCCCACCATCGATGCCCTTGTCAAGAAATTTGTCCAGGCTCGTGCCACTGCGGAGTATGCCAAGGCGGCTCTGGAGAAGGTAGCTGCGACCGAGGCGGAGGACTCTGCTGCGTACGCCGCCGCCTTGGCCAGGTACCGGACAGCTGTGGCTGATCTGGACAAGGCCGAGAAAGCCCTCGCCACCCATCTTTCCACCAACACTGGTCGAGAACGAGAAACTCTTTCCGCCACCACCAGCCGAGGAACGGATCAGAGCGCAAGGACCGCCTTCGAGTTTCCACCTGCCACAGCTGGTACCACGACGCTCACCGACGTGTCGCACCACAGGGTGGCTGAGCAGCCGGGTGGACGAGTGGACAATCCGGTACACATCGGACTGCCACCCACCGGTGTCGACTCCGATCCGGTGAGCAGTCTGGGCTACATCGCAGCATCCCTGACCCTCGCCATGGGGATCACGATTCCGCGTCGCAAACGCTGAGCAGCAGGTTCTGCTTCTTCTACTTGAGTGTTCCCGGCCGCTCGGACAGCTGAAGGACGTTCATTGACTGGCATCCTCACACCCCAGTCTTGTCCCCGCAGGTTCCTGAGGGGTGTCCAGACGGTCGTCAGATCAGGTATGGATGGAAGCATTTGATCGGGGCGTGGCAGGTGAGCAGATGGGATACGGGTGCCGCCTCGTGCTCCGAGAAGTCTGTGCTGACGGATGTGAGGAGCGGGAGCACACGGAGAAACAACAAGGCCGGTGACCAAGATTCTCACCTGGCCACCGGTCTGCGCCACTGTGTCCGGAAGAGGACTTGAACCTCCACAGCCTAAAAGCGGCCACTAGCACCTCAAGCTAGCGCGTCTACCAATTCCGCCACCCGGACGTGTGTCCTGCTGAATCACGTGTGAACCACTCGGACAAGACAAGGATAGTAGTGGAAGATCCAGCAGCAATGCAAATCAACGTTCGACCTCCCAGAATCTGGGCGGGTCGTGGCATGGCGATCGCCGGTGGCATCATTGGGTCATGGTAGACATCTCTTCACCAAGTGTCGTGTCCAACACCCCCGACGCCGAGGTCATCGACATCTGCCAGCGTCTGGTGCGTATCGATTCATCCAACTATGGGGCCAATGGAGCTCGTGGTGAGACCGAGGTTGTCGACGTCGTGGCTGAACTGCTTGCCGAGATCGGTGTCACGTCCACCCGGTACAGCGCCGTGGAGGGGCGTCCGTGCCTGGTGGCCGACTGGGTCCCCGAAGGTACGGACACCTCCCGTCCATTCCTGTTGTTGCATGGCCACTCCGATGTCGTCCCCGTTGCCGCCGAGGACTGGACGGTGGATCCGTTCAGCGGCGAGATTCGCGATGGATTCCTGTGGGGCCGTGGCACGTTGGACATGAAGGACTTCCTTGCGATGATCCTCTCAGCCATTCGGGCCAGACACCGCCGTGGCGAGGTGCCGTCGCGTCCAGTTCGATTCATCCTTTTCGCCGACGAGGAAGGTTCGGGTGATCTGGGCTCCACCTGGATGGGGCAGAACCATCCTGAGGTGTTCGACGGAGTCACCGAGGCCATCAGTGAGGTCGGTGGATTCTCCCTGCCCACCCCGTCGGGCAAACGCGCCTATGTCGTGCAGTCTGCCGAGAAGGGGCTGTGGTGGTTCCGCATGAAGACCACTGGCCTGGCCGGACATGGGTCGATGCACAATCCGAACAATGCCGTCACTCGGCTCGCTGCAGCCGTCAATCGGATCGCAAGTCATCAGTGGCCAGATCTACGCCATCCCGTGCAGGAGGAGTTCCTCGCCAGGGCTGCCGAGCTGTGGAACCTCACCATCGACCGTGACAACGTGGAGAGGTCGCTTGCCCCACTGGGGCCGTTGGCGCTCATGGCTGGGTCCGGGTGCACCAACATGGTCACCCCCACCGTGCTCGACGCCGGGTACAAGGCCAATGTCATTCCCAGTCGTGCCACTGCCGAGTTGGATGCCCGATTCATCCCCGGTCACGAGGACGAGATGATCGCCACCATCAAGGAACTTGCCGGCGAGGGGATCGAGTTCGAGACGATCAGTACCAAACCCTCGGTGGAGGCGCCGTGGCGCGGGCCTGCCGTGGATGCCATCACGAGGGCCCTGCAGGCCGAGGACGATGGTGCCGTCGTACTGCCCTTCCTCAATCCTGCCGGCACCGATGGCAAGGGCTTTGGCGAACTGCCCAATGGTCGTCACATCGACTGCTACGGATGCACCCCGCTGCGTCTGCCCGAGGGCTTTGAGTTCCTGTCGCTGTTCCACGGTGTCGACGAGCGCGTCCCACTCGACGCACTGCAGTTCGGTGCCCGTGTCGTCGATCGAATTCTGGGGGAGTCCTGAGATGACGGAGAACATCTGCACCATCACCATTGACGGCAAGACCGTTGAGCTCCCGGTGGTCGAGGGGACGACGGGGGATCGGGCCATCGACATCTCGCGGCTGCGCGAACTCACCGGTGTGACGACCCTGGACCCGTCCCTGGCGAACACGGCGTCGTGTCGGTCGGCAATTTCGTGGATCGACGGCGAGAACGGGCGTCTGCTCTACCGAGGCATTCCGATCGAGACCTTGGCCGAGAACAAGGTGTCGTTCGTGGAGACGGCGATGCTGCTCATCACCGGTCGGCTGCCGACCCCGGCGGAGCGCAATGACTTTTCCGAGCTGTTGGCGCGCAACTCGGCACTGCATCGCAACATGGATCTGCACTTCAACGCCTTCCCGCCCAACAGCCATCCGATGGCGATCATGTCGGCGATGATCAATGCGATGAGCACCCATGATCGTCCGAAGATCACCGACGAGGACTCCGCCATCCGCAACTCGGCCAAGCTCATGTCGCGGGTGCGTACCATCGCTGCTGCGTCGTACAAGGCCTCGGTGGGTGAGCCAGCCATCTATCCGCGGATGGACCTCAAGTACGTGGAGAACTTCATGCACATGATGTTCTCCCTGCCGTACCAGCTCTACGAGCCCGATCCCGTTGCGGCACGTGCCCTCAACCTGTTCTTCGTCCTGCATGCCGACCATGGCCAGAACTGCTCGACGACAGCGGTGCGAACCGTTGGTTCCTCTGGTGCCAATCTGTTCGCCTCGGCCTCGGCAGGAGTGTGCGCCCTGTGGGGTGATCGGCATGGCGGGGCCAACGTCAACGCAGTTCGTCAGTTGCAGACCATCAAGGAGTCCGGCCTCACCCCGGCGCAGTACGTGGCGCGAGCCAAGGATGGCAAGGTGCGCATTGCCGGTTTCGGGCATCGGGTGTACCGCAACTGGGACCCGCGGGCCCGGGTGCTGCGCAAGGTGGTTGGGCCGCTGCTGGAGCGGATGGATCGTCAGGACCCATTGCTCGACATCGCCCAGGAGCTGGAGGAGGCCGTTCTGGCCGACGACTACTTCATCGAGCGTCGTCTGTACCCCAACGTCGATTTCTACTCCGGGATCGTGCTGCGAGCCCTGGGAATCCCGCTGAACATGTTCACCGTGATGTTCGCCATCGGACGGGTTCCCGGTTGGATCGCGCACTGGCTCGAGCAGTTCAACGACCCGAGCATCCGCATCTGCCGACCTCGGCAGGTCTACGACGGGCCGGCATCGATGACATGGGTGCCTCGTGAGGAGCGGTCGTAACCACTGATTGGCACAGGGGTGGCTGGAAGGTGCGGGGATCCTCCGTTGGTGTGGAGGGTTGCCGTGCGGGCACCCGCATTGCGTGGGTACTTGCCCGTCTTGTCGGTGTCGATCGAGGAAACCTCACACCCGGTGAGCGGAGACGTTCCAAGACACCCCACGAATTCTCAGCCCACGTACTCGGTCAGCCTTGGCCGGCGTCCTGGCCCTGGGGTTTGCGTCGAGCCAGGTTGGGCCCACCGGTGATGTCGTCGAGGGCCGTGGTGATCTCGTCGGGCAGGCTCATGTCCGCTGTCGCGAGCAGTTCTGCGAGCTGCTTGCGGTGGCGCGGTCCCACCAGGGCACTTGCCACTGTCGGTGCATCTCGCACCCAGCACAGTGCCACCTGGGCTGGCGTCATGCCCAATCCTTCCCCGGCCTTGGCCACGGCGTCGACGACGGCTCGAGGCTTTTGCGCCAGATATGGCTCGACGAACCACGAAAGTTCCTGCGATGCCGCCCGGGAGTCACGCGGCGTGTCGGTGCGGTAGCGTCCGGCCAGCACGCCTCGTCCCAGGGCCGACCAGGCGAGGATCCCCATGTGGTGGAAGGCTGCTGCCGGGATGACCTCGATCTCGGCGCGACGTGCCAACAGGGAGTACTCCACCTGGTTGCTGACGATGGGGATGCGTGATCCCATGGCCTTCTGCCAGGTGGCCGCAGTGGCCGACTGCCACCCCACGAAGTTCGACACCCCGACGTAGCGAGCCTTGCCGGAGGTCACTGCATGGTCCAGCACCTCGCAGGTTTCCTCGATCGGTGCGGATCCCCAGGCGTGCACCTGCCACAGGTCGACGTGATCGGTCCGCAGGCGTCGCAATGAGCCCTCCAGGTCCTTGAGCAGGGCGGTCCGGGAGGTGTCGATGATCCGGGTGCCGTCCTCGACGCGGAATCCGGCCTTGGTGGAGATGACGAGATCGTCACGAGTCAGGTCGGTGTGCATGAGCTTTCCCAGCAGCTCCTCGGCCTCACCGGAGCCATAGGTGGGCGCGGTGTCGACGAGCGTGCCACCGGCTTCGACGAAGTCATGTACCATGGCCCGGGCCTGCGCGGTCGGGGTGGTGCTTGCCCACGTCAACGTCCCCAACCCCAGCCGTGACACCTGCAGGCCGCTGGCTCCGACTGTTCTCGACGCCATCTGTGTCCTTCCCATGAGAGTCTCGACACAAACCATAATGGCAAGAGTCGGCGAAGGCTGGGCAACGTGCGTCGGTGACACCATCATCAGGCACTACAGTGAGCTGCATGACGCGTATCACCCATCGACTCCATCACCCCGATCGCGTCGTCGCCGGCAGTGTGGGGGAGCCCGGACATCGTACCTTCCACATTCAGGTGCGTCAGTCCAATGAACTGTTCACCATGCTCTGCCACAAGGAACAGCTGCAGACCCTCGCCGACAGCCTCGATCGGCTGCTCAACGATCTGCATCGACTTTCGGAGGGACGACTACCCATCCCGCCCCAGGCGGATGAGGCTGATGACCAGCGCCCCCTCGAGCTGCCGATGGAGACCGAGTTCGAACTGGGCACCGTTGCCCTGCTGTGGGAGGAGACCCGCAATCTGGTGGGGCTGGACTTCTTCGCAGTCACCGATGACGAGGTGATGGCTGCCGATCCGCAATTCCTGCTCGATCTCTCTCCCCAAGCCGCTCCCGACTCGGTGGAGATTCGAATGCCTCCCGCAATGGCTCGTCAATTCGCCGCTCGGTGCCGGCAGGTCATTGCCGCTGGACGTCCGATCTGTCCGTTCTGTGCCCAGCCCATGAACCCCGGTGGCCACCTCTGCCCTCGTGCCAACGGATATCGACGGCCGCTGTTCCTGTGACCATTCGTGTACCGTGTGTCCACCGATGGTGGTGGGGCTGGGATGAGTGTCGGTGCAGCCAGCACGGCTGTCCATCGGCACCCCAGGAGAAACCTGACAGGGTCTCACCGTTGTCAACAGGTGCTGCCCAGGGGAGCGGTAGTCGTAGGGGAGGGGAGTTTCATGGGTGAGGCGCTGACTCAGATCGTCAATGCCCAGCTGGACGTGGGTCTGGGCAAACCGGTGCTGTACCGAGAGGTCGTCGGCAACGTCTTCGGACTCGCCTCGGCCATCGGTGGTGCTCATCGGAAGGTGTGGGCGTGGCCGGTTGGCATCATGGGAAATCTCGTGCTGTTCACCGTGTTCCTGGGTGCGGTGTTCCACACCCCGCAGAATCTCGACATGTGGGGGCAGGCCGGTAGGCAGGTGTTCTTCCTCATCACCTCGGCCTATGGCTGGATCGTCTGGGCCGGCACCCGACGGGGCAACGTGACGTCCAAGGTTGGGGTCTTCCCACGTTGGGCCACCCGATCCGAGCGTGTCGTCGCTGGAGCAGCTGCACTCATCATGCTTGGCGTCTGCTACGTCGTCCTCAGGGCATTGGGATCGTGGGGGCCGCTTGCCGACTCGTGGATCCTCACCGGCTCCATCCTTGCCACCTTCGGGATGGCACGTGGCTGGAACGAGTTCTGGTTCGTGTGGATTGCCGTGGACGTCGTCGGTGTTCCGTTGCTGCTCGCGGCCCAGTACTATCCCAGTGCCATCATGTACATCTTCTACGGGCTGTTCTGCCTCTACGGTTTTCTGCTGTGGCGTCGAACCCAGAAGGAACAGTCCCGGAAAACTGATCTGGCTGCCAGATCCCACGTTCCCGGTGAGACCTCGGGGCCGCGACAGACGCACTGATCCGATTCCCCCATCCGAAAGTGTTCGGAGGGCTCTGGGCAACCGGGTCCGCTGGTTGAGCACGACGAGGAGACGATCACGGGGCAACTTACCCTTGAGCCGTGAGCAAATCGTTTGAGCAGCTTTTCGCAGAACTCACCACCAAGGCCCGCAATCGCCCCGAGGGCTCCGGTACCGTCGCCGAGCTGGACCATGGCGTGCATGCCATTGGCAAGAAGGTCGTCGAGGAGGCGGCTGAGGTGTGGATGGCCGCCGAGTACGAGGGCAAGGATCGTGCCGCCGAGGAGATCAGTCAGGAGATCTATCACCTGCAGGTGATGATGATCAGCCTCGGCCTCACCCCGGACGACGTGTATGAGTACCTGTGAGGTGTGATGATGTCGAGATCAGTCCCCAACCCTGATCTGTGCGCAAGCTCGGACCTGCTGCGCATAGCCCTGCCTAACAAGGGCGCCCTGTCGGACGCGTCGGCTCAGCTGTTGCGGGAAGCCGGCTACCGACAACGCACCGATCGCAAGGACCTCACCTTGCGAGACGAGGACAATGGCGTCGAGTTCTTCTATCTGCGCCCGCGTGACATCGCGGTCTACGTGGGGGAGGGCACCTTGGATCTGGGCATCACCGGACGAGACCTGCTGCACGACTCCGGTGCCCCGGCAGCAGAGGTTCGGGGCTTGGGCTTCGGACGTTCCCGGTTCCGCTTTGCCGGTCCGCAGACGGGACCACGCACTCCCGCCGAACTCGACGGGCGACGCATCGCGACCTCCTACCCCCGGTTGCTGCAGGAGTTCCTGACTGCCCACTCCATCGACGCCCGCATCGTCGAACTTGACGGCGCAGTGGAGTCATCGATCAGCTTGGGGGTGGCCGATGCCATTGCCGACGTCGTGGAGACCGGTACGACCCTGCGCAAGGCTGGGCTGAGTCTCTTCGGTGAGACGATCCTGGAGTCCGAGGCGATCGTCATCCAACGCCAGGACTTCACTGGTGGAACGATCTTCGAGCACTTCCTGCAACGCATCAATGGTGTCCAGGTGGCGCGGGAGTACGTCATGCTCGACTACGACGTGCCGGAGGACGCCCTGGACCGCGTCATCGAGTTGACGCCGGGGTTGGAGTCCCCGACGATCTCCCCGCTGAGCAGAACGGGGTGGTACGCCGTGCGCGCCATGGTGGGTCGCGGACTCGTGCAGTCGCTCATGGACGACCTGTGGGACGCCGGTGCCCGTGCGATCATCTCCACGGAGCTCTCGGCCTGCAGGTTGTGAACGGTTCAGATCCCGCGATCCTTGAGGATCTTCTCGAGTTCCTCGTCCTCGGGCGACATCCCGGATCTGCGGGACGCAGCGGGCGCGGTCCGTGGGGCCTTGTCAGTTCTTGCCTGAGAGGCCTGAGAGGCCCGAGAGGTAGGTGCAGCGGGCTTCCCAGCCGCCCCGGCAGCCCTGCGCTCCCGATGCTCGGCACGACGCTGTCGGGCTTCCTCCCTCGTCAGTGGGGTCATGAATCCTGCCCCGATCCATGTGAGCAGGCCGATGGCAGCGACGATCACACCCGTCCAGATCGTCGTCGTCATCTGGGTGTGTGCGAACCAGCTCACCACGAGGGTGAGCGCGCGTACCAGCAGTCGCATCAGACCTGTGACGAGCAGGCCGATGGGAACGAGCGCCAGGCCCAGTCCACGGAGCACGGGCCGCCAGGAGCGTCGGGCGAGCCACCCGAAGACGGCCCAGAGCACGGGGAGCACGGTGGTGATGATCGTGACGAGGATGACGATGCTGGTTTCGTCCATGGCGTCAACCTAACCACATGCGAGATGACGGTGGTCCATATTCGCTCAGGACGAGCGAGTACGGGGACGATGGGGAGGGTTGTGGTGTCGCAGACCTGTCACGTGTGCGCAGCGGTGGGCGCACAACGGTAGGATCGGGTGGGCGTCCGACGTGGTCATTGCGGATCGTCGTGGTGGCACCGTCATTGCGGATCATCGCGAGGCACGGGGAACGCTGTCACGATCTTGTGGCAGGGATTTTGTGTCAGGTCCCAGCTGTTCTATACTCTCCGCGTGACCAACCGCGAGGTGGTCTGTGGAAGTGGAGGCCTGATCTCCCACCCGAGCGGAGCTCGTGACTGCGAGCAGCTCAGAGTTTCTGCCGGGTTCGTGGCCCGTCGTCAAGACGTGCTGGCTGCTGTGTGTTGACATGCGTCGCCGCAAGCAGTTCTGTGTCAGGCTCCTGCATCTGCAGGAGCCTTTTTGGTCTGTCCTGACTCGGTCGGTCCTTGGCATTGTGCACATGAGCACAGTCCGGGCCAGCTGTCGCGGTTGTCACGGTCGACGAGAATACGAGTCCTTGGAGGAAGCATCAGCACTGAACCCCGCATCAACGAGCGGATCCGAGTTCCCGAGGTACGCCTGGTTGGGCCGAATGGCGAACAGGTCGGTATCGTCCGGGTGGAACAGGCCATGCAGTTGGCCC
Organism: Cutibacterium granulosum; assembly: GCF_900186975.1. Taxonomy (NCBI): domain Bacteria; kingdom Bacillati; phylum Actinomycetota; class Actinomycetes; order Propionibacteriales; family Propionibacteriaceae; genus Cutibacterium; species Cutibacterium granulosum. The sequence continues at coordinate 1,790,557 of NZ_LT906441.1, read as the reverse complement.
GTGAACATGGACTTGACCTGGTGGAGGTGGCCCCGCAGGCCCGTCCTCCTGTCGTCAAACTCATGGACTACGGCAAGTTCAAGTACGAAGCTGCCCAGAAGGCCCGTGAGGCTCGTCGCAATCAGTCGAATGCCATCATCAAGGAGATGAAGCTTCGGCCCAAGATTGACGATCATGACTACGAGACCAAGAAGGGCCATGTCGTGCGCTTCCTCAAGGGCGGCGACAAGGTCAAGATCACGATCATGTTCCGTGGGCGTGAGCAGTCTCGGCCGGAGCTCGGCGTCAATCTCCTCAAGCGCCTTGCCGACGACGTGGCCGAGTACGCCACCGTCGAGTCGCCTCCCAAGCAGGAGGGGCGCAACATGCTCATGATCCTGGCCCCGACCCGCAAGAAGACCGAGGCGCGTGCCGACCAGCGTGCCGAGCGTGATCGCAAGGCTGCCGAACGTGCCGCCGCGGCCGAAGCGGACAAGGCCTACGAGGCCCGCCAGCGGGCCGCAGCCGCTGGGCAGGCAAAGAAGAAGAAGGGTCCCGCCGACAACATGGACCCTGACATCGACCTCTGATCCGTCGGGGATCAGATCCACTCCAGGCGGTCGCATGGCCGCATGACTATGAAATGGAGCCACCATGCCGAAGATGAAGAGCCACTCGGGTGCCAAGAAGCGTTTCAAGGTGACTGGTTCTGGCAAGATCGCCCACAACCGCGCTGGAAAGCGTCACCTCAACGAGCACAAGTCCTCGCGTCGCACTCGCCGTCTGACCGGCCAGTCCGTGCTGCCCAAGGGTGCGGCCAAGAAGGCCAGCAAGCTGCTGGTCAAGCACCCGGGCCGCTGAGACCACCTCAATCATCCGCGTCCGGGTCCCCGTGGTTCGGACCACAGAAACTTCGCCCGAGTCCGTCGGCTCGGACACATGAACAAGGAGAGCAACTATGGCACGCGTCAAGCGTTCTGTGAATGCCAAGAAGAAGCGTCGCACAGTCCTCGATCAGGCCTCGGGCTACCGCGGCCAGCGCTCGCGCTCGTACCGCAAGGCCAAGGAGCAGCTGCTGCACTCCGGCACCTATGCGCTGCGTGATCGCCGCGCCAAGAAGGGTGACTTCCGGTCGCTGTGGATCCAGCGCATCAATGCTGCAGCTCGCGCTGAGGGCATGACCTACAACCGGTTCATCAATGGTCTGAGGAATGCCGGTGTCGAGGTGGATCGCAAGATGCTTGCCGAGCTTGCCGTCAGTGACCAGGCTGCCTTCGCCCAGCTCGTGGCTGTCGCGAAGCAGAACCAGCCCGCGAACACTGCTGCGTGAGTGACATCACGGTGACCGACGGGTCGGGCGCCTTGCCTCCCATCTCCAAGGGGGCGCTGCGTTCGGCCCGTCGTCTGTTGTCCCGACGTGGTCGGGACGATGCCGGGCAGTTCCTCGCCGAGGGCGCCCAAGCAGTTCGGGAGGCCCTGCGTTGGCCGGGGCGGGTGAGTCTGCTGGCCACCTGCGATCCGGGTCGTGACGTCGATTTCGTCGCGATGGCTCGGCAGCGTGGTATTCGTAGTGTCCTTCTCGACGAGGCCCAGGTCGAGACTCTCTCGGAGACCGTGACGAGCCAGGGACTCTTCGCCGTGTGTCAGAGACTTGCCAGCGATGAGTTACCCGTTCTCGAGGATCCCAGACTCGTCGTCATCTGTGCCCAGGTGCGGGATCCGGGCAATGCGGGAACGGTGATTAGATGCGCTGACGCCTTCGCCGCCGACGCCGTCATCCTCACTCGCGGGTCGGTCGATCCGCACAATCCCAAGACGGTGCGTGCCTCGGTCGGCTCCTTCTTCCACCTACCGGTGTCGGTGGGTGTCGATTCGGTCAGCGCTGTGCGGTGGGCCCACGATCATGGCATGCAGGTGCTTGCCGCCGACGGCGGGGGAGACAGCCTTGACGAGCTGTCGCGCAGTGGTGCCCTGGCTCGACCAACAGCCTGGTTGATGGGCAATGAGGCATGGGGCCTCCCCGAGGCCGAGCGCAATCTGGCCGACGCGATTGTCGGTGTGCCGATGTGGGGCCGGGCGGAATCACTGAATCTGTCGACGGCAGCCGGCATCTGCCTGTATGCGACGGCAAGTGCCCAACGTGCTGGGGGATCCGACTGACTGCCCTGGCAATGTGCTGGGTACGACACACCTGCTGAATCGTGGTGTGCCTGCTGAACCGTGGCGTGGACGTGCAGACACACAGCTGAGTCGGTGCACGGTAAGCCCATGATGGGCGCCCAGCGATACGTCGATCAGCACTTTCACTAAACTTGCCAGTGACGCGGGGGTGCCCCCGTGCACATCTGGCCAACTTCAGGGAGGGAGGCCCATGAGCGGGCCCAACACCAATTACGACCCGGTGCAGGTGAGCGCCTTGGACGAGCAGAACGTCGCGCAACGCGTCGACGAGGCGCTCAGTGCCATTGAGCAGGCCACCAGCACCGCGCAGCTCAAGCAGGTTCGTCTGGACCATGCCGGGGATCGTTCACCGCTGGCCCTGGCCAACCGTGAGATCGGGGCGCTCCCTCCTGCCGCTCGCAAGGAAGCGGGCCAGCGCATCGGCAAGGCACGTGGCCGGGTCTCCCAGGCCCTCAAGGCCAAGCAGACGGAACTGGCCTCCGCCGAGCTCGAGGCTACCCTGGCCAGCGAGACGGTTGACGTCACCCTGCCGGTCACCACACATCCGCGGGGGGCCGTCCACCCACTCACCGCTCTCATGGACATGGCAGCCGATGTCTTCGTCTCCATGGGCTGGCAGGTGGCCGAGGGGCCGGAGGCGGAGTCGGAGTGGTTCAACTTCGACGCCCTCAACCTTGGTACCGATCATCCTGCCCGGGCCCTGCAGGACACCTTGTGGCTCGACCCGGTCTCCGACGGCAAGTGCATGCGTACCGCCACCAGCCCGGTGCAGATCCACACCCTGCTCTCCCAGGAACCCCCGGTACGCATCGTGAGTCCCGGCAAGGTGTTTCGTGCCGATGAGTACGACGCCACCCATCTGCCGGTTTTTCATCAGATCGAGGGACTCTGCGTCGATCGTGACGTCACCATGGCCCATCTCAAGGGCACCTTGGACGCCTTCGCACGGGCCATGTTCGGTGAGGTGCGTACCCGGTTCCGCCCGCACTACTTCCCGTTCACCGAACCCAGCGCCGAGGTCGATCTCGAGTGCTTCGTGTGCCACGGTGCTTCGGTGGACGATCCAGAGCATCCCTGCCGTACCTGCAAGTCCGAGGGCTGGATCGAGTGGGGTGGTTGTGGCATGGTCAACCCGCGGGTGCTCACTGCCTGCGGTGTCGACACAGCTGAGTTCACCGGGTTTGCGTTCGGAATGGGCATCGACCGCACCGTCATGTTCCGCAACAATGCCCCCGACATGCGTGGTTTCGTCGAGGGAGACGTCCGTTTCAGCCGTTCCCTGATGGGAGGAGCACGATGAGGGTACCTATGAACTGGCTGCGCGAGCTCATCGCGCTGCCCGAGGGCACGACCACTGCCGACGTGGCACGCACCCTCACCGAACACACGGCTGCCGTCGAGCGTATCGAGCGAGCCGGTGGCGAGGTGAGTGGCCCGGTCGTCGTGGGCCAGGTGCTGTCGATGGTCCCCGAATCGCACAAGAACGGCAAGACGATCAACTGGTGTCGCGTCGACGTCGGCCCGGCACTCAATGCCCAGGGTCATCCCAAGAACGTCGAGGACGGTGTCGAGGGTCGTGGCATCGTCTGCGGTGCACACAACTTCCACGTGGGTGACTTCGTCGTCGTCTCACTGCCCGGATCCGTCCTGCCGGGCGGTTTCGAGATCTCTGCCCGCCGCACCTATGGTCACATGTCCGACGGCATGATCTGTGCCGTCGACGAACTGGGAATTGGTGAGGACCACACCGGTATCCTCGTGCTGCCCAGCTCCGTCGACGGTCATGCACTGGTGCCCGGTGAGGATGCCAGGACGATTCTCGACATTCCCGAGGACGTCCTCGAGGTGGATGTCACCCCCGACATCGGCTACTGCATGTCCATGCGCGGGATTGCTCGCGAGGTTTCCGGGGTTCTCGGTGGGGCATTCAGCGACATCTACGGCGGTGTTGGCACTGCCAGCTCCGAGGATTGCGTGGAGGACCCCGTTGCGGTCGAGGGACCGGTGCCGGTACGTCTGGACTCCGAGGCCTGTTCCCGGTTCGTCGCCCTGCCACTGGAAGGGTTCGATGCGACCGCACCCACGCCACGATTCATCCAGGATCGGTTGTTCCGCGCCGGGATGCGTCCGATCAGCCTCGCCATTGACGTGACGAATTACGTCATGCTCGAGTCCGGACAGCCCCTGCACGCCTACGACGCCGACAAGGTCACCGGATCCATCGTCGTGCGCAAGGCTGGTCAGGGTGAGAAGCTGCGCACCCTTGACGACGTCGAGCGCACTCTGGATCCCGATGACCTCGTCATCGCCGACGACTCCGGTGCGATCGGCCTGGCAGGGGTCATGGGCGGTGCCACCACCGAGATGTCCACCGAGTCCAGCTCCATCATTCTCGAAGGTGCCCACTTCGATGCCATGACGGTGGCTCGCACCTACCGTCGGCACAAGCTCGGTTCGGAGGCATCCCGTCGTTTCGAACGAGGTGTGGACCCCGCTGCGACCCTTCCAGCCGTCAACCGTGCTGCCGAACTGCTGGTCCGCTATGGCGGTGCCACCGTGGGAGCTGCCACCGCCGTCGGGACGATCGCTGCGATGCCGCGTCAGAGCATCAACGCAGACCTTCCGTCTCGTGTCCTCGGCCAGAACATCGGCAAGGACGAGGTCATCGACATCCTCACCCGCTCCGGGGTCACGGTGACGGCCATGGGAGACAGTCTCTCCCTGGTGCCACCCACATGGCGCCCGGATCTCGTCGATCCGTTCGACTACGTCGAGGAAGTGGCTCGCAAGCGCGGATTCGACGCCGTGGAGTCGGTGCTGCCGCGTACCGCTGGCGGTGGTGGCCTCACCAAGGCCCAACAGGCGCGTCGTCGGGTGACCGCCGCCGTGGCCGGTGCCGGGTTCGTCGAGGTGATCTCGCTGCCATTCATGGGCGATGCGGACCTCGACCATCTCGGGCTGGACGCCGAGGATCCTCGTCGGGCCACCGTCAAGTTGGCCAATCCGCTTGACGACACCCATCCCTACCTGCGCACCACCCTGCTGCCCGGGCTGATCGAGGCGGCCGGGCGCAACCTCTCACGTTCCCAGGATGATCTTGCCATCTTCGAGACCGGCACGGTCTTCCGTGCCACGGCGAAGGCTTCCGCGCCTCGTCCGGCCGTCGATCATCGCCCCAGCGACGCAGAACTCGCTGAGATCGCAGCAGCCCTGCCCGCCCAGCCGCGGATGCTGGCCGGACTGCTCACCGGACACTGGCTGCCGGATCGCTGGGACGGCACGGCAGTCAAGGTGAACTGGACCCATGCCGTGTTGCTGGCCGAGGAGGCCTGTCACGCGGTTGGCCTGGAACTGCAGCGTCGTTCCGCCGCCCTGATGCCGTGGCACCCGGGACGTTGTGCCGAACTCGTCGTTGCAGGACAGGTCATCGGACATGCCGGCGAGTTGCACCCCACCGTGTGCCGGAAGGCTGGTCTGCCGGCTCGCTCCTGCGCAGTCGAGCTGGATCTCGACGCGTTGATTGCTGCTGCCCCCGACGGCGGCACCATCCGGGGGCTCTCCACCTTCCCGGTGGCCAAGGAGGACGTCGCTCTCGTCGTGGACGAGGAGGTCTCCGCAGCCCAGGTGCGCGAGGCCCTTGTCGCTGGCGGCGGGGAGTTGCTGGAATCGGTGGAGCTCTTCGACGTCTACGCCGGCGAGCAGGTGGGCGAGCACAGGAAGTCCTTGGCGTTCAGTCTGCGGCTGAGGGCAGCTGATCGTACCCTCACCGATGCCGAGGCTGCCGAGGCACGAGACGCTGCCGTGGCTCGTGCCGAGCAGGTGTGTGGGGCCCAACTCCGGGCCCAGTGACTCTGCCACTGATGGTCGGCGCACCAGTACCGATCATCAGTGCTCACGCCCATCGGCGCTCACACGTCGTCGCCATCGTTCCCGGCGGGCCCGTCTGCCCAGTCCGTTCCGACTGCCCCGTCCGTTCCGACGCCGGTTTTCCACTCCCGATCCCCTGAACTCTCCTCAGGAGGGTTGAGCCGGGAACGGTCAGCCCCTCCCCGAAACAGGCTCGAGGAGGGGCTGACCGGTGGGGGATCAGTACGAATCAGGCGTTCGCCGGCTCTGGGGACCCGATGCCGCGATGACGGATGTCGACATGCAGCTGCTCGCGGTCCTTGCGGACCTGGCTCACCAGCACGGGCTGGCCCTCGCCGCCCTCGAGCACGAATCCGGCGTCCTCGATCATGGCGAGGTCGGAGGCACCCGCAGCTCCCTCACTGGTGAGGTAGTCGCCCAGGAAGATCGAGTTGGCCACCTCGAAGATGAGTGGCTGCAGGGTACGGATGTGCACCTCGCGACCGGCAGCCGAACGCACCTCGGCGTCCGGGTGGATGAAACGCACCATGGACAGCACACGCAGGCAGTGCCGCGGGGTGAAGTTGTCGGTGGTGTGGGCGTTGCCCAGCGGAGTCCCCTCGAAGGGCAGCAGGAAGTTCACCGGGACCGAGTCGACGCCGTGCTTGCGCAGGTCGAAGATGACGTCCACGAGTTCCTCGTCGGTCTCACCCATGCCGACGATGACACCCGAGCAGGGGGAGAGTCCCGCCTCCTTGAGGACGTCGACGGTCTCCATGCGCTCCTCATAGGTGTGCGTGGTGCAGATGTCGCGGTAGTTGCTCTGCGCGGTGTTGGCATTGTGGTTGTAGGAATCCGCACCGGCCTCCTTGATGGACTCGGCCTTGTCCTTGTCGACGAATCCCATGCACACGCAGACCTCGACATTGGGGTGCTCCGACTTGACGTCACGCACCATCGCATTGACGCGTTCCACGTCCCGGCTGGATGGTCCGTGGCCCGAGGCGACCATGCACACGCGTCGTGCGCCGCCGGCGATTCCTGCCTCGACGGCGTTGTGAACGGTCTCGGGGTCGGCCCAGGAGTACTTCATGATGTTGGCCTGGGAGGAGAGCCGCTGCGAACAGTAGAAGCAGTCTTCCGGGCACAGGCCGCTCTTGAGGTTGACGAGGTAGTTGAGGCGTACGCGGTTGTCGAAGAAATGGCGGCGGACCTTTCCGGCAGCTGCCACAATGGACAGCAGCTCGGAGTCGTCGCTGCGCAGGATCTTCAGCGCTTCCTCTCGGGTGATGGGCTGCCCGTTGAGGCCACGTGCTGTCATGTCAGCTAGATTCATGGAAGCTCCTGTGAGGTACACGATGCGTGTTGAACGCCGTTCATCTTAACGGTGTTCAATTTATCTCACGTTGGGTCAGTGCAAATGAGGGGGTCCGGTGTCACTCACCACACACGACATCGTCGCAGCGGGTCTGGAGATCCTGGACAACTACGGGTTGGAGGACCTGTCGATGCGACGGCTGGCACAGCTGCTGGACGTCAAGGCCAGCGCGCTGTACTGGCATGTCGCCAACAAGCAGACCCTGCTCGCTGCAATGGCCGATGAGATCCTGGGGGAGGAGGGTCAGTTGACCCCTACGGACGATGGTGGGGAGCTGGCCCGAGAACTGCTGGGGTGGGCGCATGCGCTGCGCTCGAAACTCCTTGCGCATCGGGACGGTGCCGAGTTGGTCTCATCGGCCATGTCGGTCGGGTTGGTGACGACCGACCCGAGCGTGCAGCTCGCCAGCTTTCTGCAGGATTGTGGGGGGTGCGACTCCCAGACCGCCCGAGCAGCCTCCCAGGCCCTCACCCATCTGGTCGTCGGGCACGTCATGGATGAGCAGGCGCGTAGCCAACTCTTCGAACTCAACGTCATCGACACCTTCGACGCCGAGGCCCAGGAGACCGAATTCGATGTCGGGGTCAGACTGCTGGTGACGGGAATCCGTGGTGCCAGTTGTGTGATGAAAACCCACGATGCATAATTATTCGTGGTTTTGGAAGGTTTTCGATCACGGAGAGATGATGGCCCAGGACAATCACGCCCCGGCATCCCGAACTGCTCGTCAGGCGCGCATCCGTGAATTGGTACGGTGCGGACGGGTCGCCTCGCAGTCGGACCTGGCCTCGATCCTCGCAGCCGAGGGGCTGACCGTCTCCCAGGGCACCTTGTCACGGGACCTGGTGGAGATCGGAGCGGTACGCGGGCGTGACCTGAACGGCAAACTGCGCTACACGATTCGTGAGGGAAGTCACCCCTCCGATGTGACGACTGGATCACCGGCCTGGGAACACCTTGCCCGGCTCACCAAGGAGTTGTGCACCGGAGTACGCAACAATGAGTCCCTCGTCGTCCTCAAGACCCCACCCGGTGCTGCCCAGTACTTTGGTTCGGCAATTGATCTGGCTGGGTCGCAGGCCATTCTCGGCACGATTGCCGGTGACGACACCATCGTCATCATCTGCGCGTCGGGCATCCGGGCCACCGACATGGCCGAGGCCTTCCGCTCGATGGCGGAGTCGGGAACTCCTGCGCCGATACTTGCCGCCGAAGCCACGAGCAGCTGACGAAACCCCCTACTCACACCGGGCGACGAACTGACCCGGTATGGTGAAGGGGTCAGAGAGCCAGAAGAAAGGATCATCCGGTGAACAGCGTCCTGGACGAACTCACGTGGCGTGGCATGATTGCCGATTCCACCGACAGGCAGGCCCTTGCGGGCCATCTCGCCCAGGGGCCGGTGACCTTCTATGTGGGCTTTGACCCCACTGCATCGAGCCTTCACATTGGTCATCTCATGCAGCTCATGGTGGTTCGAGCCATGCAGGAGCATGGACACCATCCGTTGTTGCTCGTCGGTGGGGCAACTGGCCTCATCGGGGATCCCAAGATGACGGGCGAGCGCAAGATGAATGATCGCGAGGTCGTCGAGGGTTGGGTGGAATCGCTCAAGGCCCAGGTGAGCAAGTACGTCGACATGGACGGACCGACAGGCGCTCGTGTCGTCAACAACTACGACTGGACCAGTGAGTACTCCGCCCTGCGCCTGTTGCGTGATGTCGGAAAGTACTTCTCCGTCAACCGCATGCTGGCCCGGGACGTCGTGGCCCGACGTCTGGACTCAGGCATCTCGTTCAGCGAGTTCAGCTACGTCCTGCTGCAGTCGTTGGACTTCAAGGAACTGCACGAGCGCTATGGATGCACCCTCCAGACCGGTGCTCAGGACCAGTGGGGCAACATCACCGCCGGGGCGGAGTTCATCCGGCGTACCTCCGGCGACGTCGTCCACGGACTGGTGACTCCGCTGCTCACCAAGGCCGATGGCACCAAGTACGGCAAGACGGAGTCGGGAACGGTGTGGGTGGACCCAGAACTCACCAGTGCCTACGCATTCCACCAGTTCTTCCTCAATGCGGAGGACGCGAAGGTCATCGACTACCTCAAGGTGTTCAGCCCGCGTCCGCACGATGAGATAGACGACCTTGCCCGCCAGACTGCCGAGCAACCATGGAAACGTGCTGCCCAACATGCACTGGCTGACGACATCACGGACATGGTGCATGGTCCAGAAGCCAGGAGGGCAGCCGAGAAGGCGGCGCAGGCCCTGTTCGGCAAGGCCGAACTCTACGAGCTGGACGAGACGACCCTGGGCTCGGTCGCGTGTGAGGTCGACGCCGTGACGTTGCAGGGGCCAACTCTGCCAACAGTTGCCGATGCCATGGTTCTCGCCGGTGTCGTGGAATCGAAGTCTGCCGCCCGACGGGCTGTTCGCGAGGGGGGCGCCTACCTCAACAACGTCAAGGTGACTGACGCAGATCAGCCACTCACCAGCGACGACTTCCTTCCCGGCGGGGTGGCTTTCCTGCGACGCGGCAAGAAGACGATCGGTGCGGTACAACGATGAGTCGTCACAGATGAGTACGTCACATGCGTGGTGCGGTGTGCACCACGGCACTGGACGTCGCTCGTCACACTGAGTGAGTACCACGTCACCTGCATCTCGAATCGGCCTCAGGACCAGTGTCCTGAGGCCGATTTTGCATCTGGTCGGAGAGTGTGTATTGTTTTTCGAGTCCTTGCGGGGTTGTCCGGGGTTTCTGGGTGGTTTTGTGGGGGTGTGGTTTTGCCTTTCTTCTTTGGGTTGGCCATGGATGTGGTGTGTCTGCAGTGTGTAGCCGCTTGGGTCCGGGTTTGACTTGGGGATTGTTGATGGGTAAAGTCTTACGGGCTGCCTGAGGGTGGCTGGCTGCATGGGTGGTCTGGATTGGTTTCTGGGTTGCTTGGTGTGGTGGCTGGTGATGTGAGCCGGGTTGATTTCGGTGATCTGATCTGGTAAGCTTGGTCGAGTCGCCGTGAGGCGGTTTGCCGGTCTGGATGGTCGTGGGATTGTCTGGGGCTGGGATCCGGGTTTGACATTCGGGTTTCGGTCTGGTAAGCTTGATCGGGTGCCCCAAGGGGTTGTCGGGAGATGGTTCCGCGGGTCGCGTGTGATGCTTGAGAACTCAACAGCGTGTCTTTCATAGTCAATAGATGCACTTTTGTGTGTCGTTTTAATTATGATTCCTTTGATTGATTCAAATGGACGGATTGACGTTTTTTCGTTGGTTGTTTGTTTGGGTTAGTGTTTTGGATTCTTCATGTTGACACCGTTGCCCTGTGCCTTTTGGGTGTGGGGTTGGTGATATTTTTTCATTGGAGAGTTTGATCCTGGCTCAGGACGAACGCTGGCGGCGTGCTTAACACATGCAAGTCGTACGGTAAGGCCCTTTCGGGGGTACACGAGTGGCGAACGGGTGAGTAACACGTGAGTAACCTGCCCACAACTTTGGGATAACGCTAGGAAACTGGTGCTAATACTGGATATGTGCTCCTGCTGCATGGTGGGGGTTGGAAAGCTCCGGCGGTTGTGGATGGACTCGCGGCCTATCAGCTTGTTGGTGGGGTAGTGGCCTACCAAGGCGGCGACGGGTAGCCGGCCTGAGAGGGTGACCGGCCACATTGGGACTGAGATACGGCCCAGACTCCTACGGGAGGCAGCAGTGGGGAATATTGCACAATGGGCGCAAGCCTGATGCAGCAACGCCGCGTGCGGGATGACGGCCTTCGGGTTGTAAACCGCTTTCAGCAGGGACGAAGCTTTTTGTGACGGTACCTGCAGAAGAAGCACCGGCTAACTACGTGCCAGCAGCCGCGGTGATACGTAGGGTGCGAGCGTTGTCCGGATTTATTGGGCGTAAAGGGCTCGTAGGCGGTTGATCGCGTCGGAAGTGGAAACTTGATGCTTAACGTTGAGCGTGCTTTCGATACGGGTTGACTTGAGGAAGGTAGGGGAGAATGGAATTCCTGGTGGAGCGGTGGAATGCGCAGATATCAGGAGGAACACCAGTGGCGAAGGCGGTTCTCTGGACCTTTCCTGACGCTGAGGAGCGAAAGCGTGGGGAGCGAACAGGCTTAGATACCCTGGTAGTCCACGCTGTAAACGGTGGGTACTAGGTGTGGGGTCCATTCCACGGATTCTGTGCCGTAGCTAACGCATTAAGTACCCCGCCTGGGGAGTACGGCCGCAAGGCTAAAACTCAAAGGAATTGACGGGGCCCCGCACAAGCGGCGGAGCATGCGGATTAATTCGATGCAACGCGAAGAACCTTACCTGGGTTTGACATGGATCGGGAGCTTCCAGAGATGGTTGTGCCTCTTTTGGGGTCGGTTCACAGGTGGTGCATGGCTGTCGTCAGCTCGTGTCGTGAGATGTTGGGTTAAGTCCCGCAACGAGCGCAACCCTCGTCCACTGTTGCCAGCAATTCGGTTGGGGACTCAGTGGAGACCGCCGGGGTCAACTCGGAGGAAGGTGGGGATGACGTCAAGTCATCATGCCCCTTATGTCCAGGGCTTCACGCATGCTACAATGGCCGGTACAGTGAGTTGCGACATCGTAAGGTGGAGCGAATCTCAAAAAGCCGGTCTCAGTTCGGATTGGGGTCTGCAACTCGACCTCATGAAGTCGGAGTCGCTAGTAATCGCAGATCAGCAACGCTGCGGTGAATACGTTCCCGGGGCTTGTACACACCGCCCGTCAAGTCATGAAAGTCGGTAACACTCGAAGCCGGTGGCCTAACACTTTTTGTGGGGGAGCTGTCGAAGGTGGGACTGGTGATTAGGACTAAGTCGTAACAAGGTAGCCGTACCGGAAGGTGCGGCTGGATCACCTCCTTTCTAAGGAGCAAGTGGCGCACTGTTGTGTGTTCTTGTTGTGGAATGTTGGCTGTGGTCACCGTTTGTGGTGGGGCACGTTGTTGGGGTTCTGGGGTATCACGCCGGCTGGTGTGGTTTCCTGGATGTGCGAACGCCGTGGCTGCATGCGTTGGTGTGTGTGGTGGGTGTCTCGTGTGGTGGTTGAGAACTGCATAGTGGATGCGAGCATTTTTGTTTTGTGATTTTGTTGTTTGTTGTGTGACAAGCTACTAAGTGCGATCGGTGGATGCCTTGGCACCAAGAGCCGATGAAGGACGTTGTAACCTGCGATAAGCCCTGGGGAGTTGGTAAACGAGCTGTGATCCGGGGATGTCCGAATGGGGAAACCTTGAATGTCCGGAGTCATGTCCGGTGACCCTGCCCTGAATGTATAGGGGTGTGGGAGGTAACGCGGGGAAGTGAAACATCTCAGTACCCGTAGGAAGAGAAAACAATTGTGATTCCGTGAGTAGTGGCGAGCGAAAGCGGATGTGGCCAAACCGTGTGTGTGTTCAAGCCGGCAGGTGTTGCATGTGCGGGGTTGTGGGGGCCTGTGTGATCCTGCTGCCGTGGGATCGGCTTGCATGTGGTGTGAAGTTGAATCGTCTGGGAAGGCGGACCGTAGTGGGTGAGAGTCCCGTAGACGTGAGTGTCATGTGTGGTTTCAGGTTGCCCCAAGTAGCGCGGTACTCGTGGAATGTCGCGTGAATCTGGCGGGACCACCCGTTAAGCCTAAATACTTCTTGGTGACCGATAGTGTATCAGTACCGTGAGGGAATGGTGAAAAGTACCCCGGGAGGGGAGTGAAATAGTACCTGAAACCGGTCGCATACAAGCCGTCGGAGCCTTGCGGGGTGACGGCGTGCCTATTGAAAAATGAGCCTGCGAGTTAGTGGTGTGTGGCGAGGTTAACCTGTGTGGGGTAGTCGTAGCGAAAGCGAGTCCGATAAGGGCGTCAGTCGCATGCTCTAGACCCGAAGCGGTGTGATCTATCCATGGCCAGGATGAAGCGTCGGTAAGACGTCGTGGAGGTCCGAACCCACTTCAGTTGAAAATGGAGGGGATGAGCTGTGGATAGGGGTGAAAGGCCAATCAAACACCGTGATAGCTGGTTCTCCCCGAAATGCATTTAGGTGCAGCGTTGTGTGGTTCGTGTCGGAGGTAGAGCACTGGATGGTCTAGGGGGCCTATCAGCTTACCGAAACCAGCCAAACTCCGAATGCCGGCACGTGGAGCGCAGCAGTGAGACGGCGGGGGATAAGCTTCGTCGTCGAGAGGGAAACAGCCCAGATCATCAGCTAAGGCCCCTAAGTGATAGCTAAGTGGAAAAGGATGTGGAGTTGCGTAGACAACCAGGAGGTTGGCTTGGAAGCAGCCATCCTTGAAAGAGTGCGTAATAGCTCACTGGTCAAGTGATTCCGCGCCGACAATGTAGCGGGGCTCAAGTTATCCGCCGAAGCTGTGGCAACTTTTTTTGAGTTGGGTAGGGGAGCGTCGTGTTCGTGGTGAAGCAGCCTGGTGATGGGTTGTGGAGTGGATGCGAGTGAGAATGCAGGCATGAGTAGCGAATGACGGGTGGGAAACCCGTCCGCCGAATATCCAAGGGTTCCAGGGTCAAGTTAATCTGCCCTGGGTGAGTCGGGACCTAAGGCGAGGCCGACAGGCGTAGTCGATGGACGACCAGTTGATATTCTGGTACCGGTGTAGCACCGTCCGTGTCGAGGTGTGTGATGCTAAGCGTGCGAGTGTCCTGGTGATCCCTTCGGGGTGATCTTGTGGCGTGAGTGTGTGAACCGATCATGTAGTAGACAAGCTGCGGAGGGACACAGTGAGGTAGCTCGTCCCCGGCGATGGTTGTCCGGGGCTAAATGTGTGGACTGTCTGGTAGGTAAATCCGCCAGACATTGAGTTGAGGCATGATGGCGAGCCATGTTTGTGTGGTGAGCGAGTGATCCTGTGCTGTCGAGAAAAGCTTCGTGAGCGAGGTGTGAGCCGCCCGTACCCTAAACCGACACTGGTGGATTGGTAGAGTATACCGAGGCGATCGAGAGAATCATGGTGAAGGAACTCGGCAAAATGCCCCCGTAACTTTGGAAGAAGGGGGACCTGAGCTGTTGCCGCCACGTGCTGGTGGTTGCGGTGAGGGGCGCAGAGAATTGGGGGAAGCGACTGTTTACCAAAAACACAGGTCCGTGCGAAGTCGTAAGACGATGTATACGGACTGACTCCTGCCCGGTGCTGGAAGGTTAAGGGGAACTGTTAGCTTTGGCGACGCGGTGAACTTAAGCCCCAGTAAACGGCGGTGGTAACTATAACCATCCTAAGGTAGCGAAATTCCTTGTCGGGTAAGTTCCGACCTGCACGAATGGAGTAACGACTTCCCTACTGTCTCCACCATGAACTCGGTGAAATTGCATTACGAGTAAAGATGCTCGTTACGCGCAGCAGGACGGAAAGACCCCGGGACCTTCACTATAGTTTGGTATTGGTGATCGGTTCGACTTGTGTAGGATAGGTGGGAGACTGTGAAGCTGTCACGCTAGTGGTGGTGGAGTCGTTGGTGAAATACCACTCTGGTCGTTCTGGTTATCTAACGTTGGGCCATGATCTGGTTCACGGACAGTGCCTGATGGGTAGTTTGACTGGGGCGGTCGCCTCCTAAAAGGTAACGGAGGCGCCCAAAGGTTCCCTCATCCTGGTTGGTAATCAGGTGTCGAGTGTAAGTGCACAAGGGAGCTTGACTGTGAGACAGACATGTCGAGCAGGGACGAAAGTCGGGACTAGTGATCTGACGGTGGCTTGTGGAAGTGCCGTCACTCAACGGATAAAAGGTACCCCGGGGATAACAGGCTGATCTTGCCCGAGCGCTCACAGCGACGGCATGGTTTGGCACCTCGATGTCGGCTCGTCGCATCCTGGGGCTGGAGTCGGTCCCAAGGGTTGGGCTGTTCGCCCATTAAAGCGGCACGCGAGCTGGGTTCAGAACGTCGTGAGACAGTTCGGTCCCTATCCGCTGCGCGCGTAGGAATCTTGAGAAGAGCTGTCCTTAGTACGAGAGGACCGGGACGGACTGACCTCTGGTGTGCCAGTTGTACTGCCAAGTGCATGGCTGGTTGGCTACGTCGGGTTGTGATAACCGCTGAAAGCATCTAAGCGGGAAGCACGCTTCGAGATGAGGGTTCCCGCAGATGAATCTGGTAAGACTTCCGGTAGACGACCGGGTTGATAGGCTGGATGTGGAAGCACTGCAAGGTGTGGAGCTGACCAGTACTAATAAGTCGAGGGCTTGTTACACAACAACTTCTTGCTGATCAAAACAGTTTTTCTGTGTGTTCGTATCCACTATGTGGCTCCCTTCCACCACCCGAGACGGTGGTGTGGAAGACACCTGACTTGGTTGGGTGTGTGGCATGTTCAGGGTTGTGTGCCCTGTGGATGTTTCGGTGGTTATAGCGTAAGGGAAACACCCGGTCCCATTCCGAACCCGGTCGTTAAGCCTTACCACGCTGATGGTACTGCCAGAGGGATCTGGTGGGAGAGTAGGACACTGCCGGACTTTATATATTGTTTGTGGTTCTCAGCTTGTATGGCTGAGAACCACAAACGCATGTACAGACATTCTCACCGTGATTGTTCCTCGGGCCGTGTCCTGGACGACGTGCCCGGGAGGGTGTCAGTGGTGTCGTGCGTCCCAATGCGAGAAGATAGGGCTATGTCAGATTCTTCCTCTCCCCAGTCCGACGGTAGGCGCAACGACCGGGGTCGTCCCAGTCGTCATGGTGGCTCGCCCCATCGGGGTGGTTCATCTGCTGGTCGTCCGCAGGGCGGTTCGCGAGGACGTGGCCGTACACATGACGATCGTCGTGACGCCGAGACTCGCCCCGGCCGTCGTTCTGGTGGACGTCCTGACCGAGGCCAGTACAACGATCGTCGGCGCCAGGATGGCCCGCGTCGTGATGACCGTCGCAAGGGCGTCGATCGTCAGCCCAACTCACAACGTCACTCGCGTCTGGACAACGAGGTTGAGGAAGAACCGCTGCACCCAGGCCTGCAACCGCGTGACGACGAGCCCATGGCTCCCCTCGACTTTGATGAGAAGGCCCTGCCCGCCTCGGTGAAGGCCGAGCTTCGTGGCGTGCCCTCCGACACCGCGCACATCATTGCCGGGCATCTCGTTGCGGCATCGGAGCTCATCGACGAGAATCCCGAACTCGCCAATGCACACGCCCAGGCTGCCCGTCGCCGGGCTGCCAGGTTGCCGGTGCTACGTGAAGTTGCTGCCGACACCGCCTATGCTGCGGGTGACTATGCGTCTGCCCTCAATGACTACCGTGCCTTGCGTCGTATGACCGGCAATGACAACTATGTGCCTGTCATGGCCGACTGTGAGCGTGCGCTGGGGCGTCCCCTGGCCGCCCTCAAACTCATCGAGACCGGCGAGAAGGCCTCCCTGTCCGGCAGCCAGCAGGTTGAACTGGTACTCGTCAAGGCTGGTGCCCGCGAAGACCTTGGTCAACATGCCGAGGCGCGGCGTCTGTTGAGAGAGGCAATCACCACGACGACTGGTCCCACCGAGGCCGTTGCTCGCCTGCACTATGCATTTGCCGAGATGCTGCTTGCCGACGGCGATGAGAAGATGGCACGGCGCTGGTTTGCCAGTGCCGAGTCCCATGACCCGGGCAGGCTGCTGGACGCGCAGGACCGGGTGGACGTCATCGACGGGTTGGATCCGGCACCAGAGGATGAGGTTGTCCTCACCGAGATCGAGGACGATGGCAAGGCCGATGACTGAAGCACTCATTGATTCCCATGACGCCGCGCTCTTCGACCTGGACGGCGTGGTGTATCTCGGATCCGAGGTCGTGCCGGCGGTACCTGCCACGATGTCCCGGCTGCGTGCGCGTGGCGTGGGCGTGGGTTTCGTGACGAACAACGCCGCTCGGGCCACCACCGTGGTCGCCGATCAGCTCACCGACATGGGCATTCCCGCGGCACCCTCGGACGTCGTCTCCTCCGCAGAGGCCGTGACGGCCCTGGTCGCCACCGAGCTGGGGCAGGGGACCCGGGTCCTCATCGCCGCTACCTCCAATGTCGACGATCTGGCCCGACAACGCGGTCTCGTCCCGGTACACAGCGCTGATGAGCATCCGCAGGCTGTCATCCAGGGCTATGACCCGGACATCGAGTGGTCACGGTTGGAGGAGGCGGCCTTTGCCGTCCAGGCCGGTGCGCACTGGTACGCGTCCAATCCCGACATGACTCGCCCCACCGATCGCGGGCTGGTCCCGGGGCTCGGGGCGCAACTTGCCGTCGTGGGTGCTTGCGTCGATCGGGAACCGACGATGGCCGGCAAGCCGGCTCGCCCCCTGCTGGAAGCCACATGCACTCGGCTGGGGTGCCATCGACCGATCTTCGTCGGGGACCGGTTGGACACCGACATCCTTGGCGCCCGCAATGCCGGCATCACGTCGCTGTTCGTCCTCACCGGGGCCCATGGGGTGCACGACCTCATGGATGCCGATCCTGATCGTCGCCCCGACCACATCGGTGCCGATCTCGGTGCGCTCCTCGAGCCACCCCAGCGAGTTGTCGTCGACGGCGACGCGGCACGGTGCGATGGGCAGCTCGTACGCCAGATCGATGGCGATCTCGAGGTCGACCTGACCAACCATGACATGGCAGCCCAGCTCTGCGGGGTGCGGGCCCTGCTGGAGCTCGTGTGGACGGATAGGGTGCCCGTGAACCACGACGCTCTGTCGGTGTTCGACCTGCTGCACTGAATCGAGTCGCGCCGGATCGATTCGCGTTGGGTCAAGCTGGGTCGACCCGCGGTGGGTTGATTTGCACCGGGCCAATCTGAGTTGAACCGATCCGCGCCGGGTCAATGTGCACTGAATCGATCTGCGCCGGATCAATCCGCACTGGGCCAGTCGCGCTGGTTCATCCCCGTGCCCGTGGCGCATCGCGTTGATCGCAGCGCAGCTGGACGTGTCCGAGCTTGGTGGCCCGTCCTGAACGGTGTTCAAGATGAAGCTATGATACTGGGTGCGCCGCGTGGCGGTGCTGACTGGCACGTCTGATCGAGAACTGAGTCGGATCGGACGTGCGTCATCGCAACGTTTTCTAGGAGATTGATCGTGGCAGCATCCCGCCGCTTCCAGGCAACGGATCTGGCTCTCATCGCGGTTTTCGCAGCCCTCATCGCCGTCCTTGCCATCATCCCGCCGTTGTTCGCGATCGGGGCCGTGCCGTTCGCGATCCAGATGATTGCCGTCATGCTCGCTCCACTCGTGCTGGGCGGTGTGCGCGGCGGCAGTGCCAATGCGCTGTACCTCATCGTCGGGGCTCTCGGCCTGCCCGTCTTCGCCGGGCAGTCCAGCGGACCCGGCGTCCTCTTCGGACCCACTGGCGGATACATCTGGGGATTCGTCCTCGGCGGATTCGTCTCCGGTGCCGTGGCCACCCAGATGCTGTCCCGTCGTCCTCGCAAGGCCATGCTGCCGGTCCACCTGTACCTCGTCGCCATCGTCGACCTGCTCGTCATCTACCTGTGCGGCGTGCTGGGCCTGGTGGGATTCGCCAAGATGGGATTCGGTGCCGCCCTGGCCGCCAACGGCCCGCTGCTGCTCATCGACCTCATCAAGGCCCTCATCGCCGTGGCCATCGCCGTCGCCGTCCTCACCGCCTTCCCACGGCTGCTTCCTGCTGCTCGCACCGCCAACGACGTGCCCGCCGGCACCACGACGCAGCCCAACGCCAGCACCTCCCAGGCTCGTGACAGTTCCGACTCCGCCGGCACCGCAGCCCCCAGACACGCCGCCCAAACCGACACCACCGGTGGTCGGCCTGGCGAGGACCCCAGCGCGACGGTTGCGGGGACGGCTACCGAGCCGACGACGAAGTGATCGCGTGATCGAGTTCCACGATCTCAGCCTGAGCGTTGACGAGTACGACGTCGAGGGCAACCATCGCACCACCACCATCCTACGCGACGTCGACGTCACCCTGCCCGAGCGCCGCATCGCCGTGGTCGGCCCCAACGGTGCCGGAAAGTCGACCCTGCTCAAACTCGTCAACGGCCTGGCCGAACCCACCAGCGGCACCGTCCTCGTCAACGGAATAGAGCCGAAGGCCAACCCGGGACTGGCCCGGCGACAGGCGGGTTACGTCTTCACCAACCCCATGGCCCAACTGGTGATGTCCACTCCGGTGGCCGACGTGGAGTTGTCATTGCGCAGCAGCATCAAGGATCGCAGGGCTCGTCATCGTCGAGCCCTGGAACTGCTCGACAGGCAGGGACTCTCCGACATCGCAGGGCGCTCCGTCCACGACCTGTCAGGTGGGGAGCGCCAACTCGTCTCCCTGGCCAGCGTGCTTGCCGTCGAACCAGACATCATCCTGGCCGATGAACCGACGACCCTGCTGGACCTGCGCAATCGGGAGATGCTGCGCATCGCCTTCGAGCGCCTCGACCAGCAGATCCTGTGCTGCACCCACGATCTGGAACTGGCGGCCAGCTTCGACCGGGCCCTGGCCGTCGAGGGTGGGCAGATCGTCGACGACGGGGAGCCCGCAGCCGTCATCGCCGGGTACCGACGCAGAATGGTGGGGCGGCTGCAGTGAATCGACTGGGACACGGTGGGGACTATCTGGGCAGCTATCGACCCGGCAACAGTGCGGCCCACCGGATGCCGTTGTGGGCGAAATACCTCGTCGTCCTCCTGGTGGGCGTCGTGCCATTCATCTGGCGACGGTGGTGGCTGTCCATTGGCTGCGCCATGCTGGCCGTCGTCATCATCCTCGTCGTGGCCAGACTGCCGTCCCGGGCGGCCCTGCGACTGGGCCCTGCCCTGTGGGCCATGAATGCCCTCATCCTCGTCTACCACGTCTTCCTCACCACATGGCAGAACGGTGTGGCCTATGTGGGGGCCATCATGGCAGCCATCTACACCGCCAGAATGCTCACCTGCACCACCGATCCCGGACGGATCATGGATGCCACGGCGGCAGTGGCCAGACCATTTCGTCTTCTCGGTGCCAAACCCGAGAAATTTGCCCTCACCATGGCGATCATGTGGACGACGATTCCCTACCTTCTCTCCTCCTTCGTCACCGTGAAGGACGCTGCACGAGCCCGTGGGTTGGAGAAACAGACCTGGCGATTCCTCATCCCGTTCGTCGTCGGTGCCGTCGGGCACGCCCTGGAACTGGGCGAGGCACTGCAGGCGCGCGGACTCGGGGAGGACGAGCAGGAGCGTGTCCCACGCGCTCGTACCGAGGCCACAGCCGAGGCGGTGTCGGAATGACGCTCACATGTGTGGCGCCTGACACGAGTGATGCTCCTGCGAAGATTTCGGCGGGGATCACCTCGGTGCCCCGACACCGAATGAACCAGTCCCTGTGCCGAGATGGTGCACCATGTCGCATGGTCCCCGTGGTGCGCCGATGACTCGGCTGGACGTGGAACTGGTGTCGCGCGGCCTGGTGCGCTCACGCACCCTTGCTGCCCGACTCATCAAGGAGGGCAAGGTCCGGGTGGGGGGATCCGTCGTCACCAAGCCGTCGACCCCGGTGGACGCACACACCCCCCTCATGGCCGAGCAGGAGCCGTGGGTCTCCCGAGGGGCGTACAAACTCCTGGGTGGTCTTGACGATCTGGACGTCAGGGTGCCGCCTCTGGTGCTCGATGCCGGGGCGTCGACCGGGGGATTCACCCAGGTGGTTCTCGACCGGGGCGCCGAGCGCGTCTTCGCCATCGACGTGGGACACGGCCAGATGGCTCCCCAACTCGCCGAGGACCCCCGTGTCGTCATGCGGGAGGGGTTGAACCTGCGGGATCTCACCCTCGATGACCTCGACGGGCAGCCGGTCGATCTCGTCGTGGGGGACGTGTCGTTCATCTCACTCACCATGCTTCTGGAGCCACTGAGCGCAGCAACCCATGATGCGTCGCAGATGCTGCTGCTCGTCAAGCCGCAGTTCGAGGTGGGCAGGAAGGACCTTGGTGCCCGTGGGGTCGTCACCGATCCCATGCTGCAGGCCAGAGCCGTGGACACGGTCGTCTCGCAGGCATCGGCGCTCGGCTGGACCCTCATGGGCACGGCCCCCAGCAGGATCACGGGTCAGGACGGCAATCGCGAATTCTTCGTCCACGTCGTGCGCAGTACGTGAACCTGCAGCTGCTGACACGGGACCTGGGGTTGCCACATGGAACCCGGCGCTGCCGACATGATGGAGAATTCGTTGCAAACCCCACCTTTCGACATGGTGCCTTGCTCGGACGACGATCTGTCGCACGATTACCACGGCCGCTAGAGTTGACGTCGTGAGTGAAGCAGCATCCCAGAGAGTTCCCGGACCAGATGCGCCTGCCGACTCGCCCCGAGTCGTCGCGGTGATATCACATCCCATTCGGGAGGATGCCTTTGACGCTGCCGGGGAGTTCATCGCCGGTATCGCCGAGCAGGGTGTGTCCAGCGTGGTACTTGCCGACCAACGCGACGCTCTGCAGCAGAAGGTCCCCGGGGTGCCGCTGACGACGATCGATCCCAGCGAGGTGAACCCACGCGAGAGCCGTATCGAGGTCGTCGTCGTGTTCGGGGGCGATGGCACCATCCTGCGTGCTGCCGAATGGGCTCTTCCTCGTCGGGTCCCCATGCTGGGGGTCAACCTTGGGCATGTCGGGTTCTTGGCGGAGCTGGAGCGCTCCGACATGAACTCCCTGGTGCGCCAGGTCATTGACCGTGCCTACACCGTCGAGGACCGCCTGGTGCTCGAGGTCACCCTCACCGACGCCGCTGGTGAGGAACACTGGAGATCCTTTGCTGCCAATGAGCTGAGCGTGGAGAAGGCGTCGCGGCGCCGTATGCTCGACCTCATCGCCTCCATCGACGGCCTGGCCGTGCAGCGGTGGAACTGCGACGGAATCCTGGTGTCCACTCCCACCGGATCCACGGCCTACGCCTTCTCCGCCGGGGGACCGGTGATGTGGCCGGACGTCGACGCCATCCTCATGGTGCCGGTGGCCGCCCACGCGCTTTTTGCCCGCCCCTTGGTCACCTCCCCACGTGCTCGACTGGACATCGACATCCAACCTGACGGTGCCGATTCCGGGATCATGTGGTGCGACGGACGGCGCAGCTGTCAGGTGCGTCCCGGTGACCGGATCACCGTGGTGCGCCATGAGGCGAACCTGCGCATCGCGCGACTCTCCGAGCAGCCGTTCACCTCGCGGCTGGTGAAGAAGTTCGCCCTGCCGGTCGTGGGATGGCGACAGGGGCAGGCCACGTCATGATCACCACACTCACCATCCGCAATCTCGGAGTCATCGAGGACGCCTCCCTGGAACTCGCCGGGTCACTCACCGCCGTCACCGGTGAGACCGGTGCCGGAAAGACGATGGTCGTGAGCTCCTTGGGGCTGCTGCTCGGGCAGAAGGCCGACCCCGGTCTGGTGCGC
Source organism: Cutibacterium granulosum (assembly GCF_900186975.1). NCBI lineage: Bacteria > Bacillati > Actinomycetota > Actinomycetes > Propionibacteriales > Propionibacteriaceae > Cutibacterium > Cutibacterium granulosum. The sequence goes on along the minus strand of NZ_LT906441.1, from coordinate 1,767,822 downwards.
CACGGCACGGATCGTGCTGTCGTGGAGGCCGTCATGTCCTGTGACGAGCAGATGGCACGACACGTCACCGAGGTCGGCGGGGATTGCGAGGATGGTGAGGTCATCTGCAACCGTCAGGTGCTGTCGTCGCGGCGCTCCCGGGCCGTACTGGGTGGAGCACGGGTGACGGCCGGCCAACTCGGTTCGCTGACCTCCCAGACCATCACCATCCATGGCCAGTCCGAGCAGATCCGACTCACCGATCCTGCCCACCAGCTCCTCATGCTCGACCGAGCTGGAGGAGAGGAGATGGCCGCGGCGCTGCATGACCACCACGAGCTGTGGTCGCGATACACCGACGTGGCGGCTCGGCTGCACGAGGCCACCACTGGACGAGACGAGAAGGATCTGCAGATCGAGGTGCTCCGCCGCCGCCTCGACGAGTTCGACAAGGTCGATCCGCACCCCGGTGAGGACGACGAGCTCCTCGCCACCTCACGGCACATGCAGGTGGCCCAGACCCTGCGTGAATCGCTGCAGCAGGCCGACCAGTTCCTCAACGGAGCGCAGGGCGAGGCAGAGCTGCAACCGGGCGCCCTGGCCCTGGTGAGCCAGGCAGCTGCCCAACTCGCCGCGATGGGGGACGAGGACCCACGTGCCGCCGGACTGGCCCAGCGAGCCCAGGGCATCGAGGTCGACCTCACCGATCTGGCTGCCGACGTCGCACGACTGGCCGCCGAGTCCGACACCGGGCCCGGTGAACTCGACGAGGTCATGGCACGGCTCAGCGCCATCCAACGTCTGCTGCGCTCCCGGGCGACGACACTGGACGATCTGCTGAGAACCACCCAGCAGGATCGGGAGAATCTCGACCACCTCGTCGGCGGTGATGACGACGTCGACGAGCTGACCGCACAGGTGCAGCAGCTCAAGGGCCAACTCGCTGCCTCGGCCTCCCGGCTGAGTGCGATCCGGCACCGCACCGCAGCTCGACTGCACCACGACCTCACCCCGGAGCTGGCAGCTCTGGCGATGCCATCGGCCCGGGTGGAGTTCCAGCTCGACGAAGCACCGATGGGCCCCACCGGCACCGATGCCGTCACCATCATGCTGGCTGCGAACTCGGGGGCTGCCCCGGCATCGCTGTCCAAGGCCGCTTCCGGTGGTGAGCTGTCCCGGGTCCGATTGGCCCTGGAGGTCGTCCTGGCCGGGAGCGAGAGTGGGAGAACCCTGGTCTTCGACGAGATCGACTCCGGCGTCGGCGGCAGCGTCGGCATCGAGATCGGACGCCGACTGGCAGCCCTGGCCACCCGCCACCAGGTCATCGTCGTCACCCACCTGGCGCAGGTGGCTGCCTTCGCCGACACCCATCTGGTCGTCACCAAGGCCGATGACGGGCGTATCACCCGATCTGGGGTGCGTGAGGTCGGCGAGGCGGATCGGGAACGGGAACTTGCCCGGATGATGAGTGGCATGTCCGGTTCGCAGACCGCCGTCGACCATGCTCGCGAGCTGCTGGACCTTGCCCGGGGCGGCCAACCATCACGAGACAGTGGGCTGTGAGGCAGCAGTGGTGTGGGATCGAGACGACACGGTGACGTGTCGGGTGGCGTCCTGGTGACGCAGGTGCGGTAATCGTCCCGAGCTGACTCATCGGGGGTCGATCAGATAGGCTGGAATTCCGTGGGCAACGAAAATCATCGCAGCAGGCACGTGTTCGTCACTGGAGGAGTCGTCTCCTCACTCGGCAAGGGGCTGACGGCGTCATCCCTGGGTTCCCTTCTCAAGGCTCGTGGGCTCAAGGTCACGATGCAGAAGTTGGACCCCTATCTCAACGTCGATCCGGGCACGATGAATCCGTTCCAGCACGGTGAGGTGTTCGTCACCGAGGACGGTGCCGAGACCGACCTGGACATCGGCCACTACGAACGGTTCCTCAACGAGAACCTCTCCGGTGAGGCGAACGTCACCACAGGCAAGGTGTACTCGGCCGTCATCGCCAAGGAACGGCGCGGCGACTACCTGGGCGACACCGTGCAGGTCATCCCGCACATCACCAACGAGATCAAGGCGCGAATGCTCGCCATGGACGAGGGCAACCCCGATGTCGTCATCCACGAGATCGGCGGCACCGTGGGCGACATCGAGTCCCTGCCCTTCCTGGAGGCTGCTCGTCAGGTGCGTCAGGAGATCGGACGAGAGAACGTCTTCTTCCTGCACGTCTCACTGGTGCCCTACATCAAGCCGTCCGGGGAGATGAAGACCAAGCCGACCCAGCACTCGGTCGCCGCCCTGCGTCAGGTCGGCATCCAACCCGATGCCATCGTCTGCCGTTCGGAACGCCCACTGGTCAAGGGCATCAAGAACAAGATCGCCCTCATGTGTGACGTCGACACCCCGGCCGTGGTCTCGTGCCCGGATGCCCCCTCGATCTACCTCATTCCCAAGGTCCTGCACCGTGAGGGGCTGGACGCCTACGTCGTCCAGAAACTCAACCTGTTCTTCCGTGACGTCGACTGGACCACCTGGGACGACCTGCTCGAACGGGTGAAGAAGCCCACCAGCGAGGTGACGATCGCCCTGGTCGGCAAGTACATCGACCTGCCCGACGCCTACCTCTCGGTGACCGAGGCGCTGCGTGCCGGTGGATACGCCAACCGCGTCAAGGTCAACGTCAAGTGGGTTGCCTCCGACTCCTGCGCCACCCCGCAGGGGGCGGCCCAGTACCTGGGTGACGTGGACGGCATCTGTGTGCCCGGCGGGTTCGGTATCCGCGGTGTGGAGGGCAAGATCGGAGCCATTCGTTACGCCCGTCAGAAGCGGATCCCCTTCCTGGGGTTGTGCCTCGGACTGCAGTGTGCAGTCATCGAGGCGGCCCAGGACTTGGCGGGGATCGAGGGAGCTGCTTCCAGCGAGTTCGATCCGGGCTGCGCCGATCCCGTCATCGCGACGATGGCGGAGCAGGTCGACGTCGTCGAGGGCAAGGGTGATCTCGGGGGAACGATGCGGCTGGGGTCCTACTCGGCCAAACTCGACAAGGACTCCCTGGTGGCCAGTCTGTACGGCACGACGACCGTGACGGAGCGACACCGCCATCGTTACGAGGTCAACAACGCCTACCGGGACCGTCTCGAGGCTGCCGGGCTGCACATCAGCGGTACCTCTCCCGACGGCTCCCTGGTGGAGTTCGTCGAGTTGGAGCGCAGCAGTCACCCGTTCTTCGTGGCCACCCAGGCCCACCCGGAGCTCAAGAGCCGTCCGACCCATGCCCATCCGTTGTTCCGTGGACTCGCTGCTGCTGCAGTACGGCGGGCCAAGGGAGAGGATCGTGAGGTCCCGCTACCCAGCAGGCACACCTCCAAGGCCGAGAAGTCCCGGTCCGACCGTTTCACGGCGGAGGCATCCGCGTCTGCGAGCAGGAAGGACGACTCCAAGTGAGTCGCTGGGACGCTGCCGAGACCTGGCAGGTGGATGAGCACGAGGTGCTGGCCACCGGACGGGTGTGTGATTTCGTCAATGACACCATCACCACCCCGGCCAGGGAGCGGATCCAGCGTCAGTACACCACCCACCCCAGTGCCGTGGGCATCATCGCCCTCGACGAGCACGACCGGGTTGCAGTGGTGCGTCAGTACCGCCACCCGGTGCGCATGATCTTGGTGGAACCACCTGCTGGTCTGCTCGACGTCTGCGGGGAGGACTACCTGGCTGCTGCCCAACGAGAACTCGCCGAGGAGGCGATGCTCGCGGCCGTGGACTGGCAGGTACTCCTCGACATCGTCACCACTCCCGGGGGATGTCAGGAGGCGTTGCGCATCTATCTGGCCAGGGACCTGAGCCCGGCCCCACGCCCGGACGGGTTCGTCCCGGAGGGGGAGGAGCGTCTCATGACGGCCGACTGGGAACCCCTGGACGACCTGGTGGCAGCGATACAGGCCGGGCAGTGTCAGTCACCCACCCTGGTCACCGGTGTGCTGGCGACGGCTCTGGCCAAGGCGCAGGGCAGGCTGGACGATCTGCGTCCGGCGCACAGTCCGTGGCCGGTGATGGATCGGCGGCGAGCCCGCTGAACTCCCCACAGCCTCACTCCACCGCTCAGCTCCGGACGACGTCGACACCGTCCCCCCCGCCAGCCGGGGATGCCACGGCGATGGGGCACACGCACACCACGGACGGCTCAGGCCCCACGAATGGCCCAGACTTCACGGGCGGAGACCCCACGGACAGTTCAGACTCCACGGGCAGGCCAGCTGCGGTGTCTGGCCCCAGCTCGCTGCCCGGATCCGTTCCAGCTGCTGGAGGCAGATCTGCTGATGGTCACCGTCCCATCGACGACCAGGTGAGTGACTACCTGCAGCACCTGGTCGTGGAACGTGGCCTGTCCGACAACACCGTCGTGGCCTATCGTCGTGACCTGGCCAAGTATGCCCAGTTCCTGGCCGATCGTGGCGTGGACGATCTGGCCGGAACCACCAGCCCGGACGTCGCCGAGTTCGCCCGTGACCTTGCCGAGCGGGGACTCGCCCCCTCGTCGGTGACGCGTACCGTCGTGGCTGTGCGCAATCTGCACAAATTCGCCCTCGTCCAGGGATGGGTGAGCGACGACGTCGCCAAGACCGTCGCCCCGGCAAGCCCGGCGAAGCGGCTTCCCAAGGCGCTCAGCATCGCGGAGGTGGAGGCCCTGCTCGCCTCCTGCGACACCTCCACCGTTGAGGGGCTGCGGGATCGGGCATTGCTCGAGTTGCTCTACGGCACCGGCGCACGGATCAGCGAGGTCTGTCAGCTCGATGTCGACGATCTGCGCGGGGTACGTGCCGACCCCAGCTCTGGACTTCGATTGATCGGCAAGGGCAACAAGGAGCGAGTCGTTCCGTTGGGCCACTATGCGTTGGAGGCCGTGGAGGCCTGGTTGGTGCGTGGGCGTCCCGCCTGGGCGGATCGCGGCGCCGCCACCCCGGCACTCCTGCTCAATTCCCGCGGCTCGCGGCTGTCACGGCAGAGTTCGTGGGCCATCATGCAGCGTGCGGCGCGATCGGCTGGTGTCACGACGCACATGTCGGCCCACAGTTTGCGGCACTCCTATGCCACGCACCTACTCGACGGAGGCGCGGACGTACGCGTCGTCCAAGAGTTGCTGGGGCACGCCTCGGTGACGACGACCCAGATCTACACGATGGTGACGGCAGAGCATCTGCGTGAGGTCTATCGCAGCTCGCATCCCCGGGCGGTGTCACGCCCGCCCACCGAGAACTGACGGGTGGAGCGCCGTGTCCACCGAATCGAGGGGCCGGCAGGCGTCGATTTTTTCGGGAACATACTAGGGTTGGACATTGACCGGTGAGTACCGGCTCGTCGTCCAAGGAGGTCAAGGTGTCCGAACCGTCACCGGAACCGCTGATTCGCGTGCCCGGGCCTGGGCAACAGGCCATCGAAGCGGCTGAGAACTCGATCGGCCCCACGGGTAGGCCATTACCAGACCTCCCCGACCCTGCTCCGGTGCCCGATGGCCCCCAACACGCCATGGTCATCTCGATGTGCAACCAGAAAGGTGGCGTCGGCAAGACGACGACGACCATCAATCTCGGCGCGGCCTTGGCCGAGTACGGCCGCAGGGTGCTGCTCGTCGACTTCGACCCGCAGGGATCACTCTCGGTGGGTCTGGGCGTCAATCCGCACACCCTCGATGAATCCATCTACACCCTGCTCATGTCTCGGCAGGGAGATCCGCACGATGTCATCACCGACACCGTCATCGAGGGCATGGACCTACTTCCGGCCAACATCGACCTGTCGGCGGCGGAGGTGCAGCTCGTCAGTGAGGTGGCCCGTGAGCAGACCCTCAAGAGGGTCATTGATCGGGTGCGTGATGAGTATGACGTCATTCTCATCGACTGTGCACCGTCCCTGGGGCTGCTGACGATCAATGCCCTCACTGCCTCCGACTGGGTCATCATGCCCTTGGAGTGTGAGTTCTTCGCTCTGCGTGGTATCGCCCTGCTCACCGACACCATCGAGAAGGTGCAGGATCGTCTCAATCCCGATCTCAAGATCCTCGGTATTCTTGGCACGATGTTCGACTCGCGTACCCTGCACGCCCGTGAGGTCATGGAGCGCGTCGTCCAGGCTTTTGGTGATGTCGTCTTCCATACCGTCATCAAGCGCACCATCAAATTCCCCGAGACGACGGTGGCTGGCGAGCCCATCACCACCTATGCCCCCAAGTCGCCGGCGGCCGATGCCTATCGTGATCTCGCCAAGGAGGTGCTGACACGGTGTCAAACCGCCGCGTGAGCCTCCCAGGTGCCTCGGAACTCTTCCGGTCCACGGCCAAGCACAATTCCTTCGGTGACACCGACAAGGCACATGATGGCCTTGACGATGTCGAGCAGCGCACATCCTCGGATCCAGATGCCTCGGCACGGTCCGGCAATGGCACACGGCAGGGGCATGGCGGTCGGCAGACCGCTGCTGCGGATGCCTCGGCGGACGCACAAGGATCCACCGAGGATTCTCGTGCTGCCACCACGAACAGCTCGGCCACGAGGGGCACGACCGGATCCCGCCGGGGTAGCGGACGGGTACGTCATGATGAGAAGATCACCGTCTACGTCAGTACCGAGGAACTCCTGGCACTGGAGAATGCACGTCTGCAGCTGCGTGCCCAAGGGGTGGCAGCCGATCGAGGACGCATCGTACGGGAAGCCATCGCCATCGCCCTGGCCGACCTCGACCTTCGCGGCACCGAGTCCGCACTGGTCACCCGTCTGGACCAATGAGACGTGAAGAACCCAGCTGTGGGGACAGTGGGCCGGTGAGCCCGACTATTGGAGGAACGATGAGCGACAAGCCCGAGGAAGGAATCCGTCTGCAGAAGGTCCTGGCCCAGGCCGGGCTGGCCTCGCGACGGGCCGCAGAGGAGATGATCGCCGGTGGTCGAGTGGAGGTCAACGGCGAACTGGTCATCGAGCAGGGTCGCCGTGTCGACCCCGAGCACGACGAGATCCGAGTGGACGGGTCACGTATTCCCACGGCACGCCGGCACGTCTACTACGTGCTCAACAAGCCGCGTGGCGTCATCTCGACGATGGACGATCCGGAGGGCCGCCCAGATCTCTCCGACCTGGAGGGGGTGCCGCACGGTATCCGACTCTTCCACGTCGGCCGGTTGGACACCGAGACCTCTGGGCTCATCCTGCTCACCAATGACGGAGAGTTCGCCAACCGCATGACACATCCGTCCTACGAGGTGCTCAAGACCTACCTCGCCGATGTGGAAGGGCGTGTTGACCACAAGGTCATCAACCGGTTGAGCAAGGGAATCACCTTGGAGGACGGCCCGGTGCACCCGGACTCGGTGAAGCTGGTGCAGGCGATGGACGAGCACTCGTTGGTCCAGGTGACACTGCACGAGGGACGCAACCGCATCGTGCGTCGCATGATGGACTCGGTGGCCCACCCGGTGCGCCGACTGTCGCGCACCTCGATCGGTCCGGTGCATCTGGGCAAGCTCGGGGGGGGCGACATGCGCCCCCTCACCCGTGAGGAACTTGGCAAGCTCTACGACATCGTCGGGCTGTGATGAAGACCCAGTGGGCGAACAGATGGTCTGTGCGCCCGTACATGAGTGACAGGAAATGTGATGAGTGACATGAAACGTCGACCCGCGCGCCGGTTCGTCCAGGCGACGACCCTCCTGGCAGTGGCTGCCATGGGGTTGACGGCCTGCGGTTCGAAGGACTCCGATGCCGGATCCTCACCCTCTGCGACCCCGAGTGCCACGGCTGCCTCGTCGGCATCCAGCAAGCCTGCCAAGGCCATCAAGAGCCTGGACGAGCTCAAGGTCGACGCCAAGCAGGGCAAGGAGTCCACGGTCACCGGGGCCTGGCCACTCAAGATCGACAAGACCCAGTCCACCGTGCTCAAGAAGGGATCGGGAGCCGAGGTCAAGGCCGACAGCACCGTCACCCTCGACTACGTCGGTGTCGACGCTCGGGACGGCAAGGTCTTCGACTCCTCCTACAAGCGTGGTCAGGCGGTCACCTTCCCGCTGCAGCAGGTCGTCCCCGGATTCCGCAAGGGGCTTGCCGGGCACCGTGTGGGTGATCAGGTACTCGTCATGATGCCCGGTTCCGATGGTTACGACGCCAGCGGCGGCAACCCCGAGGCCGGCATCCAGAAGGGTGACTCGCTGATCTTCGTCGTCGAGATCAAGGAGCTCACCCCCACCGAGGCCACCGGTGAGAAGGTCGATCCCCCTGCTGGTCTGCCCACCGTCAGCATGGCCAAGGACGGCCCCAAGGTGAACATCGGCAAGGCGTCCAAGCCGTCCAAACTTGTCACCCAGCCGCTCATCAAGGGCAAGGGCAACAAGATCACCGCAAACGACGTCGTCACGGTGAAGTACCGTTCATGGGCTTGGTCCACCGGCAAGGTCGTCGATGACGGCTATGACGATCCCGGCATTCAGGGCATGCTCCAGCAGACCATTCCAGCGTGGCAGGAGGGTCTGGCCGGTCAGACGGCTGGATCACGACTGCTCATCATCGCCCCGCCGAACAAGGCCTATCCCGAGGGCAGTCCCGACAAGAAGGTCAAGAAGGGCGAGACGATGATCTACGTCATTGACGTGCTCCGGGCCGAGAAGGGGTGACTCCTGGGGCGTCGTGTGTTTCCCCTGCGTCCCAGCTGGACTCACTCGTGCCCCAGCTCGACCCATTCGGGTGTCATCCGGGCAACATCATCTGGTGACTTCCCATCGGGCACCTTTCGAGGGTGGACGTTCCTGGTGGCGGTGGTGGCTGGCCGTCTCGGTGATGGCTCACCATGTGGGTGCCGTCCAGTCACTCCACCAGCCCAGCCTGCTCGACGACTCCGAATCACGGTACGGCCCCGCGTCCACCGGACGTGGGGCTTTCCCCTGTGGTGGGGCGTGGCGTGACGCCGCCGGTTGCGGGGTGGCGGCAGGCGCGTCCGAATGCCGCGACGAGCTCGGATCGTCCCAGGTACCCGGCGTCCCCGATGGATCAGGGGCCGTCGGGGGAGGAGTGAGGGCTGCCGTCACGTCAGGATCGGCGAGTAACTCATGTGGATCATCCACTGCCGGAAGCCCCAGGGACTCACACAACGCGGCCCGCACCCGAGGAAGCTCCACCCCGCGGGCCGCCAGTTCGGCCAACCCTCCGGCGTGCGCCGATTTGGACAACCGTTCGCCGTCTGGAGCATGCACCAGGCCGCAATGGGCGTAGCGCACCTCGGGAAGACCGAGCAGGTGCCCCAGATGGCTCTGCCGCCCAGCAGAGGGCCACAGGTCACGGGCCCGCACCACCTGATCGACTCCCTGCACACCATCATCGACGACGACAGCCAGGTTGTAGGCGTAAACCCCGTCATTGCGACGCAGGACGACGTCGTCCACCTGGCCCAGACAGGTGCCACGGGCTTGGTCGGTGACCTGCCAACCGGAGACCTCGGAGGCCAACCGAGTGGCAGCAGGGCGCATTCTCGCGCGGCTCTGGCGATCTGAGTGGCTCAAGGTGCGGCACGTTCCCGGGTAGGGGCGCCAGCTCTGGACGCCATTGGGGGCCTGGGCGGCTGCTGCGATCTCCCTGCGAGTGCAGAAACACGGGTAGGTGGACAGCTGCGCGAGGGCGTCTGAATAGATGTCCAGCCGCTCCGATTGACGCATCACCGGGCCGTCCCAGTCAAGGCCCAGGGCCTCCAGATCGCGCAACTGTTGATCGGCGATCCCATCGGCAGCAGCGACCCGTTGCTGGTCCAGGTCCTCCACCCGCACGACGAATCGTCGATCACTGCACCGCGCCAGCAACCACGCTGCCAAGGCGGTGCGGAGATTGCCGATGTGCAGTGCAGAGGTGGGCGAGGGGGCGAACCGGCCGGCAGGACGCCCGCCGGTGGTGGCATTGCTGAATGGGTGTGGGCAGGACACGGATGGATTGTAGATCGACTCGAGTCACCCATCACGATGGACGCGAGTAGGCTCATCCCCGTCTGACCGTGTGCACCAGCCATCGAGATCGAGGAATCGATGTCTGCGGCACTGCACAGGATTTCGTGGACTGGGGTGATGATGTCGAAACGGCACGAACGAATGGTGAGCCTCGTCACCGCCCTGCTCACCACTGATCGTCCACTGCTGCGCAGCGAGTTGCGCGACCACATCGAGCTCTACCATGACCTCTCCGACGATGCTTTTCGGCGCACCTTCGAACGGGACAAGAGATCACTGCGCGAACTCGGCATTCCCATTGACGTCGTCGACATGCCCGGCATCGGCCCCAACAAGATGGGGTATCGCATCGTTCGTCAGAACTACGAGCTGAAGCCAGTACATCTCACCACCGACGAGACGGACGTGTTGGCCATGGCCAGCACGGTGTGGCGCGACTCCGTGCTCGACGAGTCGGCTCATTCCGCCATTCGCAAGTTGCGTGCTGTTGAGGCCGAGCCGTGCAGCGATGCCGATGCGACGTCGATGCTGGCTGCAGAGGTACCGGACGTCACCATGACGGGTCCGATGGCCCTGGCCGGGCACAGCGATGGTAACGACCAGGTGCCAGTGCTCATGACCGCCACCGACCAAGGTGTTCCCGTGAGTTTCGAGTATCGCGCCGAGCGAGTACGGCACGTCGACCCCTGGCAGGTCATCCTGCAGGACGGTCACTGGTACCTGCAGGGGCGTGACATCGATGTTGACGAGGCACGCACCTTCCGGGTGTCACGGATCACCTCGCACGTGCGGCTGACAGGTCGACCCGGCACGGTCGTACGCCCGGACAGTGCCACCATGCAGCGCGAACTGGGGCCATTGGATCCCACCGACAGCGAGGACATCGAGGCGATCGTCGTCCTCACCGGAGCCGTCCAACTCGCCGGGGTGCGGATCCGAACCCTGAGCGACGACGAGATTCCACCGTCCGTCGGCACCGTGGGAGGCACTGGAAACTCTCGTGTCGTGCATGTCACCGCACCTGGTCTGCGCCAGCTGCAGACGGCAGTCCTCCAGGCCGGTGGTCGAGCAGTCGTCGTCGGACCACCGCAGGTGCGTGAACAGGTCATGGCGTGGCTGCAGGAGCTCGTCGACCAGCCCTGGCTGCAGCAGGCATCGGGGCAGGACGGCGATGGTGACGACATGGTGGAGGTGGGCAATGGCCGGTCACAGTGACCTTTCCCGACTTCTCACCGTCGTGCCGTACCTGCGCTCCCATCCCCAGGTGACGGCGACGCAGGCCGCCAAGGATCTGGGCGTGACCGAGCGCCAGCTCGAAGGCGACCTGCGCACCCTGCTCATGAGCGGTTTCACCGTTGGAGGTCTGGACGACGACCTGCACCTGGAACGTGATGGGCAGGAGCCAGCGATCATCTCGATGGGCAGTCCCGATGAGCTCGATCGCCCCATGAAGTTGTCGTCTGCGGAGGCATGGTCACTCATCGCAGCACTGCAGATCGTGCGCGACCTGGCCGACGAATCGCTGACCCGGACGGTGGATCGTGTCATCGACAAGCTTGTCGAGGCGGGCTCGGTGGACCATGACGCCGTTCGGGTGCATCCCCCGGAGATTGATGAGAAGTCCCAGTGGTACATGCAAGCCTGTGAACGGGATTGGCGCATCAAGCTCACCCATCGACGCAAATCTGCCGGAGCGCTCACCACACATGTCGTCGATCCCGTCGAGGTGCAGCTGCGGGACGGACACCTGTACCTCCACGGCTGGTCACTGACCCGCAAGGCATGGCGTACCTGGCGGCTGGATCGCATCGTCGACGCGGTGAGGATCGGTTCGGCGACCCGCCACCGACACAGTGACGATGAATGGTTCGCCACCCTGCCAGCCGATGCCGAGGTTCAGGTGATCGTCAGACCCGCTGCCCGATGGTTGGGGGAGCACTTCCCGTCCCGCCGGGTGGAGCGCGTCGAGCAGGGCTGGCAGATCACCTTTCCCGTGGCGAATGACGCGTGGTTCACCGGTCTGTTGGCGATGTTCCAGGACGAGGTGCTCGCCGTCACCCCCGCGTGTGCCGCTCACCGCCTCGCGGAACTCGCCACCCGTACCCTCGCCGCCCACCGGGTCTGCAGCGTCGATGACGAGGGGTGAGGGTCTCATGTGGATCAGGATGCTTGGTGTGGCACTCGTCGGCATGATCGTGGTGGTCCTGTGGGGAGCGTGGTACCTGTGGAGACGCTTCACCCGGATGACGGAGAGTCTGGAGCAGCTCACCGCAAGACTGGGGGAGGTGGGCGAGGTGGCCGAGCAGATCGACCTTGAGGGACTGCAGCAGAGCGTGGACGGATCGGCGTCACCGTGAGGAAGCCGGGCCTTGATCCCTGCCTCCTGGGTGAACGGCTTGTGAACAGCGCGTGAATGGGCAACCGGCATGCAGATGATGGCGCAAAGAGTGACGACGATGGTCGAGGGCACGTGGTAGCCTGAACGCCGTCCGACACTGGGGTGCAACTAGGTGGGAGCGCCCCCGGAGCTCCTGAAAGGACTGCTCATGTTTCCAGCTCTGCTGCTCGTCCCCACCGAGATATCGGTGCTCATCCTCGTCATCATCGCCCTGCTGCTCTTCGGCGGGTCGCGGTTGGCTGGCGTCGGCAAGGGAGCTGGCCGTGCCATTCGTGAGTTCAAGGAGGAGACCCAGGGACTCAACGACAAGGACAAGAAGGACGACGCTGCTGCGAAGGCGCAGGACAAGGCCGTCGAGAGCAAACCCGAGTCCACCGAGAACTGAACGGGCTCTGACTGGTGGCGCAGACGATGGGCGAGGGGACCGAACACCGGCGTCGGTTCGGCAGGTTCCGTCCGCCTGAGGCCGGCGAGGGCGGTACGATGCCGCTGCTCGACCACTTCCGTGAGTTGCGTTATCGACTCATCGTCTCCCTGCTGGCCATCGTGGTGACCACCTCGGTGGCATTCGTCTTCTACCGCCCCTTGGTGCAGGTCGTCATGTGGCCTTACCAGTTGGCCAGTCGGGCGATCGTGGCGAAGAACCCCGGGGCACAGCTGCAGGTGGTCAACACCGGTGTCGTCGCTCCCTTCCTGCTCAATCTGCGGGTGTCCATGGTGGCCGGCCTCATCGCCGCCTGTCCGATATGGCTCTACGAGATCTGGGCATTCATCGTTCCGGGTCTGCTCGCCAAGGAGAAGAAGCTGGCGTTGAGATTCGTGGGGGCGTCCGTACCCCTGTTCCTCACCGGGGCCGCCCTGGGGTACTGGGTGCTGCCCAAGGGCATCACCATGATGCTCAATTTCACACCCAGCGGCATGGGCATCACGAACCTGTTGGACATGAATGCCTTCCTGGCGCTCGAACTGCGTCTTGTGCTGCTGTTCGGGGTGTGCTTCCTGCTGCCGGTCTTCCTCGTCCTGCTCAACCTCATTCACTTGGTGAGTTCTGCCCAGCTCGCTGCTGCCCGCAAGTGGGCGATCTTCGGTTTCTTCGTCCTGGGTGCGTTCGCCAACCCGTCCGGTGATCCAGTGTCGATGATGGCCCTGGCGCTGCCGATGGCCGTCATGTACGTCATCTCGGAACTCATCTGCCGGGCCAATGAGAAACGGCGTGGCTCCGACCTCGGGATCGATCCCGAGGAGTTCAACATCAAGGTCGACTGAGAGCCCGGTGCCGTTGCGATACCGCGTGCCGGGTGACTCGTGGATATCGTGGAGCCATGGACACCTCCCCGTTGAGCCGTTTCGCGTCCACCTACTCCTTCGAGCTGGACGACTACCAGCTGCAGGGCTGCCACCACCTCGATGAGGGAGCCGGCGTGCTCGTCGCAGCTCCCACTGGTGCCGGGAAGACGGTCGTGGGGGAGTACGCGACCTTCCTGGCCTTGGAATCCGGTCTCAAGTGTTTCTACACCACCCCCATCAAGGCCCTGTCCAACCAGAAGTACCACGACCTCGTCGCTCGCTACGGCGCGGACTCGGTGGGGCTGCTCACCGGGGACGCCTCCGTCAACTCCGAGGCGCCCATCGTCGTCATGACGACCGAGGTGCTGCGCAACATGATCTACGCCGGCTCGTCGACCCTCGTCGGGCTGGGATGGGTCGTCATGGACGAGGTGCACTACCTGGCGGACCGGTTTCGCGGCCCGGTGTGGGAGGAGGTCATCCTTGGCCTGGACCCGACGGTGCGTCTGGTTGCCCTGTCGGCAACGGTGTCCAATGCCGAGGAGTTCGGCGAATGGCTCGACGAGGTGCGCGGTGACGTGCGTGTCGTCGTCTCGGAGGAACGTCCGGTGCCGCTCAGCCAGCACGTCGCCGTGCGTGGTGGTCTCATCGATCTCTTCGATCCCCAGGGTGATGACGTCAACCCGGAGCTCACTCGTCTGGCCAAGCAGGAGTCTCGCTACCATCGCGACGATGCCCGCCGACCTCGTGGCCGCTCGGGTCGGGGCCGCAGGACCGTGTCCTATGGTTCCGGCCGGTTCGGCGGAGCCTCGATGTCACGAAACCGGCGGGGTAACACGGATCGAGGACATGCAAGGAACGGAGGACAGGGCAAGGATCGCGGCAGGGGCCAGTGGGGTCGCGGGCAGGACCGCGAGCGAGCCCCGCGCAACTCACCGAGCCGTGGCCAGGTGGTTCGGGCCCTTCGTCGTTCACGGCTTCTTCCCGCCATCATCTTCATCTTCTCCCGCAAGGGCTGCGAAGCCGCTGTGCACCAGTTGGCCAATCAGGACATCGTCCTCACCAGTGAGTACGAGGCCGGACAGATCCGCCGGATCGCCGAATCCTACGGCGACTCGCTGGGCGTCGAGGAGAGACGGGCCCTGGGATGGGACGTCTTCGTGTCACATCTGGAGCGGGGGCTTGCCGCCCATCACGCCGGCCTGCTTCCGGTGCAGAAGGCCGTGGTGGAGGAGGCATTCGTCCGTGGTCTGCTCAAGGTCGTCGTCGCCACCGAGACCCTCGCCCTGGGAATCAACATGCCGGCACGAACCGTCGTCCTGGAGAAACTCGTCAAGTACAACGGCCAGACCCACGCCGACATCACCGCAGGTGAGTACACCCAGCTCACCGGCCGGGCGGGTCGACGCGGCATCGACACCCAAGGGCATGCCGTCGTCTGCTGGCAGCCCGGGATGGATCCGCGAGCCGTGGCCGGACTGGCGTCCCGACGCACCTATCCACTCCGGTCGGCATTCGAGCCCACCTACAACATGGCCGTCAACCTGGTGCACTCGATGGGCCGTGACCAGGCCGTCGATCTTCTCGTGCACTCCTTCGCCCAGTTCCAGACCGACCGTCGGATTGGTGCGCGGGCCGGGCTGAGTCGTGAGGACGAACAGGCCATCTCCGACTACCTCGCAGCAGCACACTGCGAGCTGGGTGACTTCACCGAGTACGCCGCGATGCGTGAGAAGATCTCCCAGTTGGAGGCGGAACAGGCCAGGGCACGCCGCGGTGGGGCCCGGGCCGAGATCCTCGACTCGGTGTGCGAACTCGGGGTGGGAGATGTCATCGCCGTGCCCAGCGGGCCACATGCCGGCTGGGCAGTGGTGCTGGATGCCAGACGACGTGGTGGACGAACGGCGTCGATCCGGGTGATGGCGATGGTCGAGGGGCACACGGTCGTCACCCTGGGCAATGACGACATCGACGCCCCGGTGCACCGGATGGCGGGAATCCACGTCCCCAAACACTTCCATCCCGGCAATGCGGCCGCCAGACGAGCACTGGGGCGAGACCTCGACGCGGCAACGGCCCGTCTGGAACCTCCGAGACCGGACCGACGCCACAAGGCGCGGCCAGACACCGACCTGGCCGATGAGATAGCCCGTCTGCGGGCGACGATCCGCACCCATCCGTGCCACCAGTGCCCAGATCGTGAGACCCATGCGCGATTCGCCGAACGTGCCATGCGCCTGCAACGTGCCCGGGACAAGGCCCAGGCCAAGGCGCGCAGCCGCACCACCTCCATCGCGACCCGGTTCGACCGCATCTGTCTGGTGCTGGAGGCCCTGGGGTATCTGGCCGACGACGGGCACCAGGTCACCGACCGTGGTCAGATGCTCTCGCGCATCTACTCCGAGCTGGACCTGGTGACCTGCGAGGCCATCGGGGAGGGGATCTTCGACGAACTGGACCCGGCAGATCTCGCTGCCGTGCTCTCCACCCTGGTCCACGAGTCCCGGCCGGGGGATCGAGGCCGGATGATGCGCATGCCGACCCATGAGAGCGAACGAGCCGAGAGCAGGCTTCGTGCGGTACGTGCCCGGGTGGGGCGTCTGGAACGCGATCAACGACTGGAGCCGCGCCGTGACCTGGACATCGGCTTCGCCGAGACGATCCACGCCTGGGTGTGCGGAGCCGGGCTCGACGTCGTCCTCAGCGAGGGCGGCAGTGCGGGGGACTTCGTACGGCAGGCACGTCAGGTGGCCGATCTCGCCGGGCAGATCTCCCGATCCGGGGTGGACGACGAGTTGGCCCACACCTGCCGGCAGGTGGTGGGTGCCATCCAACGTGGCGTCGTCGTCCTGGACCGTGACGAGGGCTGAGACGCTCCGTCAGCGGCAGACGTCGCCGCCGTTCACCGGTCTGGCTCGGGTGAGGCCTGGGGCATACCATCCGTGGACGTCGTCCCACCCTGCGGAGCTGGGGCGAATACTGCTCGGCTGGCAGTAGGGTTCGGACATGGGTGTTGCGCTGCGCGTCATCGCGTGCTTGGACGTCAAGGACGGTCGCGTCGTCAAGGGGGTGAACTTCACCGGTCTGCGCGATGCGGGCGATCCGGTGGGGATGGCTCGCAGCTATGGCGAGCAGGGGGTGGACGAACTCACCTTCCTCGACATCTCGGCCTCCGAGCAGGGACGACGTACCACCATGCAACTCGTGACGAGGTGCGCCAACACGGTGTTCATCCCACTCACGGTGGGCGGGGGAGTGCGCACCGTGGACGACGTCGACGCCCTGCTGCGCCACGGCGCCGACAAGGTGAGCATCAACACCGCGGCCATCGCCGATCCGAGCGTCATCGCCACGATTGCCGACCGATTCGGAAACCAGGTGGTCACCCTGTCGCTGGACGCCCGACGGGAGGCGGGCCAGCCTTCCGGTTTCGGCGTCACCACCCACGGGGGCAGCCGTGCCGCTGGTCTGGACGCCGTCGAGTGGGCTCGCCGTGCCGTGGATCTGGGGGCGGGGGAGATTCTGCTCAACTCGATGGATGCCGATGGCACCACGGCTGGATTCGACCTGGAGATGATCGAGGCACTGCGAGACGCCGTGGACGTCCCGCTGGTGGCCTCGGGCGGTGCCGGAACCGCAGACCACTTCGTGCAGGCCGCCCGAGCCGGTGCCGATGCCGTGCTGGCTGCCTCGGTGTTCCACTACGGCAGGCTCACCATTGCCGAGGTCAAGGATGCGCTGCGCGCAGCAGGATTCGAGGTGCGTTGACCCTCGCCGCACCGAAAACTCTGGTAAAAGAAGGGGCATGGATTGCCTTTTCTGTTCCATCATCTCCGGTGACGTCGAGTCACGGCAGGTTGCCAGCGACGACGTCAGCCTCGCCTTCCTCGACGTGAGTCCTGCCCAGGAGGGCCACACCCTGGTCGTGCCGCGTCACCACGTCACCTCCGCCCTTGACGACGAGGGCGAGCTGGCCCGCATCATGCCCATGGTGACGAAGGTTGCCCACATCCTCGTCGACAAACTCGGAGCCAGCGGGGTCAACCTGCTCGTCAACAGCGGTACCGTGGCCGGTCAGAGCGTCGATCACCTGCACGTCCACGTCATCCCGCGCTACGAGAGCGAGCCGGGCATGTCGCATGTGCGTACCCAACTGCCGATGCGTCCGGTCGACGAGATCCACGCCCAGCTGTGCAGCTGACGTCAACGAAGGAGACATCCATGGCCGCCATCCATTCCGGGGATGCCGATCTCTCCATGATCCAGGACCGGGAGGTCGCCGTCATCGGGTTCGGGCCCGAGGCTCGCGCCCACTGCCTCAACCTGCGTGACTCCGGGGTGGATGTGCGGGTCGGTCTGGCCCCGGGCTCCAGCGGCATTCCTGCTGCCCAGGCCGAGGGGTTGCCGGTGATGTCGATTACCCAGGCCTGCCAGGAGGCCGACGTCATCGCCGTTCTGCTCGCCGACGAGCAGATCCCCACGATCTACGCCGAGCACATTGCTGCCCACCTGGGCGATGGTGATGCCCTCGTGTTTCCACGCGGTTTCAGCGTGCACTTCGGGCAGGTTGAGCCGCCTCGCGGGGTGGACGTCTGTCTGGTGGCGGTCGAGGAGTCCGGTGCGACGATGCGGCGTCACTACGAGGACGGACACGCCGTCCCGGCCCTGCTCGGCGTCCACCAGGACGCGACCGGTCGGGCATGGGACCTCGCCAAGGCCTACACCAAGGCCATCGGCGGGCTGCGGAACGACGCCTTCGCCACGACGATGGGTGAGCAGACCCAGGCCGAGCTGTTCAGCGAGCAGGTGGTGCACGGCGGTCTGGCACAGTTGGTGCAGATGGGTTTCGAGACGCTGGTCCAGGCCGGGTGCCAGCCCGAGGTGGCCCACCTCGAGATGCGGCACGTGCTCAAGGACGTCATGAATCAGATGACGGAAGGGCAGGGAAACACCTCACAGGACGCCACCGCCGAGTACGGCAGTCTGCTGGCTGGCACGAGAGTGATCGACGGACACGTCCGAGCTGCCATGAAGGCGGTCCTCGACGACATCGGTTCGGGTCAGTTCGCCAACCGGTTCCGTGCCGATCAGGATGCCGGTGCCCCCGAGCTCGCCCGGCTGCGCGCCGAGCACGCCAGTCACCAGCTGGTGAGCACGGACGAGCGAATCCGTCCCTGCCCCGGTCGCTGATCGCTCCCGTCCCTGGCCCGAGCCCCTGCCTCGACCATCGTTCGAGCGGCTGGGCTGTCCGGAGCTGATCACGGTGTCCGTCATACGAACTGTCCGGCATGGGCGGGGTCAAGGTATAGCGTGACGACCATGACTTTGAGTTTTGCTGCCCCGGATCGTCCCCATTGGTCTGACCAGGAACGGATCGACGAGATTCACGCCGCTCCCAAGATTGGCCAGCACTTCGGCGAACAGGTCAGTGACCACATGGCGGTCGCCGATTGGACCGTCTCCAACGGCTGGTCCGGTGACGCGATCACGGACTACCAGCCCCTTGCGGTGAACCCTGCCAATGCCGTGCTTCACTACGCTCAGGAGATCTTCGAGGGACTCAAGGCCTATCGCCATGCGGACGGCTCGGTGTGGCTGTTTCGCCCCGATGAGAACGCACGGCGGTTCAACGCCTCGGCCACACGACTCGCACTGCCGCACCTGCCCGAGGAGGACTTCCTCACGGCGGTACGTCAACTCGTTGCCACCGACGCACGCTGGGTCCCCGACCCGGGTTCGGGTGAGAAGAGCCTCTACCTGCGACCGGTGATGTTCGCCAATGACGACTTCCTGGGGGTCGCGCCAGCTGGCAAGGTGCGGTTCGCCATCCTCGGCTCCCCGGTCGGCGCATACTTCTCCGACGGGGTGCGTGCCGTCGACATCTGGGTGGAGCGTCACGAGGTGCGTGCCGTTCCCGGTGGTACCGGTGCCGCCAAGTGTGGCGGCAACTACGCCGCCTCGCTCACTGCACAACTTGCCGCGCAGGATCGCGGGTGCGCCCAGGTGCTCTTCCTCGACGCCGTCGAGCACACCTGGATCGAGGAGCTCGGTGGCATGAACTTCATGGCCGTCACCAATGATGGCCGACTCCTCACTCCGGAGCTCACCGGAAGCATTCTGTCCGGCATCACCCGCAAGTCCATCCTCCGGCTGGCCCATGACCTGGATCTGGTGCCGGTGGAACGCAGGATCTCCATCGACGAGCTCCACGACGCGGTGCGTGCCGGGACGGTCCAGGAGGCCTTTGCCTGCGGCACGGCTGCTGTCGTCACCCCGATCGGCGCCCTGGTCGACGAGAACGGACGATTCGAGCTGCCCTCACCCATTGGAGAGGTGACGATGACGATCCGCCAGAGGCTGCTCGACATCCAGTTCGGCCGCGTCGAGGATCCCTACGGCTGGACCCAGAAGGTCTGCTGAGTCACCGAGACCGACCGGGATCGGTCGGAGGGCTCGATCCCGACCAGTCCAGGCCGCGAACCAGATTCTCCGCCCCACGAGGGCAGAGGGGTGCATCGGGCTGAGAGGCGCATCGGATGGGTGCCAGACCGGTGCCTGCCCCTCGGCCGGTCCTGCCGGAGTTCAGCGCCGTCCTCCAGTGCGGCACGTCCCAGTCGGGCGCGGGCCTCAGCTCGAGGTGAGGGTGAACCGATCAAGGACCACCGGTGTCGGTTCCTCCTGGGTCATGTCGGCGATCCAGCTGGTGAGCACTCCGGTGCCGGTGTCGAGCAGCTGGAAGACGACGTGGTCATCGCTGGCGACGTAGGGCAGCAGTGCACCATGTGCGTCGTGCAGGGGATGGACGGTGGGCACCTGCGGGGTGAGACCACCGGGATCGTCGGCGGCACTGTAGTTGCCGACCTGCCATGGTTCTGGTGGTACGTGCCGCCAGACTTTTTGGGCCGTCGTGTACGCCCCGTAGGAGTTGCCGGTGTTCGACCCCTCGAAGTAGTGGGTGTCACCGCTGCAGAACCGATTCCACAGGTGTGAGTGGCCGCTCGCGACCAACTGCACCCCGGCCTCCTCCAGCAGCGGACACAGGTGGTTGAGCAGCGGATTGTCACGCTGGTCGTAGTCGTACCGGATGCCGATCAGTTCGCCCGTGTCGTCGTACTCGTCATGGCGTTGGGGATCGGCGAATGGGGGAGTGAGGTTCTCCCCGAGCCCGTGCGGCCCCTCGTGCATCTGGACGACGGTGTAGCGCGCCGCTCTGCGTTGCGGCGAGTCGAGTTCGTCAACCAGCCACTGCCATTGTGGGGAGCCGGGGGCGATCGACTCGTGGATGAAACATCCCCGGCCGTGGCGTTGCGGATCTCCGACGTCGGCACTCGCCTCCTGGTAGCGGCTGCGTTGCCGGGCCCGGGGGTCGGCGTTCACGTCGAACCCACGCCACATTCGTGCCACGAACAGGGTGATGAGACGCACATTGCCGATGGTGACGGCGTACCACGGTCTGGCACCGGTGATCTGCCGGTAGGAGTCGATCGAACAACTGCTCGGTCCGAGCTCCCCAGACACCTCGTGGTTGCCGATGGCCGGATACAGGGGGACGTTCTGCACCAGTGGCGCACCACGGTACGCCCTGCCGTTGGCAGCGGTGCTGCGTGCTCGGCCCTGCATGATCGGCAGGAACTGCCGAATCTCGGCATCGTCCTCAGCGCTGGGGTGCGGACCGAACCAGTCTGCCGCCCGGTCCGGGGAATTGACCAGATCACCGGGCATGATGACGGCGTCGACGGGGCCGACCGTGGCCGCGGCCAGTTCCATGTTCGCAGCGGTGTGGGGTTTGGCCTGGTGGTCGCTGGTGATGAGCAGTCGCACCCTCGACCCCTTGCCAGGGGCAGGACGCAGGGTGAAACGCGGTGAGGCCTGGCCATCGCTGATGACCCGATACCCCAGGCCACCGGCTTGCAGCCCGCCCACCCGGGCCCGGTGTCGATGCACGGCACGATCCATCCGGGTGAGTCTCGTCGTGGTGGCCGGAATCCGGCGTCCGTCGTCCAGCTCGACGACGTGACGTGCGCCCGCCTCGGTGGTGAACCAGACGACGTCGACGCCGTGTGCATCGGGCCACAGCAGAAGTGGATCGGACAGGAACATCAGTCCACGTGTCCCACGACGATCGGCCGGCAATCAGATGAATCCCCCAGGGTGAAGGCTCCCTCGAGTGCCGCCCGGGCCCGGTCGACGGCCTCGGGGGCGTCGGTGAGCAGGGTCGCCAGCGGCTGCCCGGTCACCACCCGGTCGCCGGGGCGTACCCGCAACAGCACGCCGGCAGCAGCTTGAACCGGATCCTCCTTGCGCGCCCGTCCGGCCCCCAGACGCCATGCGGCGATGCCGACGCTCATGGCATCGATGTCGGTGACGACGCCGTCATGGGGCGCGTGCAGATCATCGGAGTGCTTGGCGATGGGCAGTGCGGCATCCGGGTCCCCGCCCTGGGCACGGATCATCGCACGCCACACGTCCATGGCCGCCCCGGAGGCCAGCACCTGCTCCGGGTCGGCGTCCAGACCCGCGGCCTCGACCATCCGCCGGGCCAGGGCCACCGTGAGCTCGACGACGTCGGACGGGCCGCCACCGGCAAGTACCTCGATGGCCTCGGCGACCTCGATGCCGTTGCCGCAGGCGTACCCCAGAGGTACGTCCATCCGGGTGATGAGCGCGCTGGTGTTCACGCCAGCAGCCTTGCCCAGCCCCACCAGCCGACGCGCCAACTCCCGGGAGTCCTCCTCGGTCTTCATGAAGGCACCCGAACCGGTCTTGACGTCGAGGACGAGCGCGTCGGTGCCCTCGGCGATCTTCTTGCTCATGATGGAGCTTGCGATGAGGGGGATCGACTCCACGGTCCCGGTGACGTCGCGCAGGGCGTAGAGCTTCTTGTCGGCCGGTGCCAGCCCGGGCCCGGCAGCGCACACGACGGCCCCGACCTCCTCGAGCTGACGCATCATCTCGTCATGGGTGAGGTTCGCTCGCCACCCGGGAATGGCCTCCATCTTGTCCAGGGTGCCGCCAGTGTGCCCCAGGCCCCGTCCGGACAGCTGTGGCACGGCTGCCCCGCACGCGGCGACCAAGGGAGCCAGGGGCAGGGTGATCTTGTCGCCGACCCCGCCGGTGGAGTGCTTGTCGACCGTGGGACGTGACAGACCGCTGAAGTCCATCCGGTCGCCGGAGGCGATCATGGCGTCGGTCCACTGGGACAACTCAGCATCGTCCATTCCGCGGAAGAACACCGCCATGGCCATGGCGGACATCTGCTCATCGGCGATCGTGCCAGTGGTGTAGGCGTCGATGAGCCAGTCGATTTCCTCCTGGGTGAGTCGTCCGCCGCCACGCTTGGTGCGGATGAGATCGACAACGTCGAATTGTGTCATGGGCCAACAGTATTGCAGTGACGATCCAGTTCGGCAGCCCCGTTAGTCTAAAGACATGCGAATCGCCCGTTACGCCCCCGCAGATGGGGATCCTGCCTTCGGAATCGTGGAACTTGCGGCCGACGGTGGTGACCACCCCGACACCATCGCCCAGATCACCGGTGACCCAGTTGCCGGACCGGTGCAGTACACCGGGGCCAGGGTGAACCTGGCCGACGTCCGACTGCTCAGCCCGGTGATTCCCCGGTCCAAGATCATTGGTGTGGGACGCAACTACCCTGCACCGGGCACGGGACGCCCGGATCCCGGCTCGACCCGAGCCGCTGGTGATGGGTCCGCCGCCTCGGCCGGGGTGGGGCAGGGATCGGCTGACTCGTCGTCCCTCATGACGTTCCTCAAGCCCAACACGGCCGTCATCGGCCCCGACAGCCCCATCGTGCGTCCGGACGACTGCACGGATCTGCAGGTCGAGGGTGAACTGGCCGTCGTCATCGGACGAATCTGCAAGGACGTGCCGGTCGAGCGAGCCCAGGAGGCCATCTTCGGGTTCACCGTGGCCAATGACGTCACGGCTGATGGCGACTGGGGTGCCGACGACATGATTCGTGTCAAGGGATCGGACACCTTCTGCCCGCTGGGGCCGTGGATGGTCACCCACTTCTCGGTGGCCGAGGCCGGCAACGTACGGCTGCGCACCACGGTGGACGGAACGGTGTGTCAGGAGTCGTCCACCAGCGAGATGATCCGCTCCGTCTCCGAGCTCGTCAGCGAGATCTCGTCGCGACTGACCCTGCTGCCCGGTGACGTCATTCTCACCGGCACACCAGCGGGAGCTGCAACGGTCGTGCCACGACAGCAGGTCGAGGTGGAGATCGAGGGGATCGGCACCTTGGTGAACTCCGTGGTCGCAGGGCAGAACGCGGTTGTCGAGGGCTGACATGGCTGAGTCGAGACGCCGTGGTGCCCCCCGTCTGGTGCCGATGAGCCGTGGCCAGTGCGTTCCCCCCGAGTCCGGGGTCGACTACGCCCATGTCCTCGATCTGCCACCCGACGGCATGGCCCGGGGGCTCATCGGCGTCGCCGGGGCCATGCTGGGCTATGCCGTCGTGGTTCCGCTGCTCACCCAGCTGTTCATCGCCCTGGGATGGCTCGTCACCGGCATGCCCGGCACATGGCAGCAACACTCGGCACGGGCACTGCGCTACGAGACGGTCGATGGCTTGATCGCCACCCATCTGGGGCTGGCAGGTCTCATTCCCATCGTCGTGCTTCTGGCGAAATTCGTGCATCATCGTCGCGCCACGTGGATCTGGTCGGTGCAACCGGGTTTCCGGTGGCGATTCGCCCTGTTGGTGGCCCTTGTCGCGGGGGTCGTCATCAACGTCACCCAGGTCATCGTCAAGGGCGGGGACTCCTGGGGGTTCACCGCACCCTCGGACTGGTGGGTGTGGCTCATCGCCATCCTGCTCACTTCGCCACTGCAGGCGGCTGCGGAGGAGGTTCTGTTCCGCGGCTACTTCATGAACTGTCTGGGGTCGATGGGCGCCAACCGGTGGGTCGCCGTCGTCGTCTCGGCGCTGGTGTTCGCCCTTGCCCACGGCACCCAGAACATGTGGCTGTTCGCAGACCGGTTCACGTTCGGCCTGCTCGCTGGTGCCCTGGTGATCCTCACCGGGGGCTTGGAGGCGGGGATCGCAGCGCATGTGCTCAACAACCTCTTCGCCTTTGGGTACTCCGTGTTCCGGGGTGGGGCCTCCGTGGCCCGAGGGTTGACGTCGATGGGCTGGGTCGACGCGCTGTGGGATGTCACGGGATTCCTGGCCATCGCGCTGGCTGCCTGGTGGATCTCGCGATGGATGACGGTGGCGACGAGGACCCCGGATGACCTCGTCATGGCTGAGCTTGAGCACTCTGGCAAGGCGTGATGACGGCAGGGGTGGCCCAATTTGCGAAGCTTTCAGCACTGCTGCTAGAGTTCTACGTCGTTGCACGGGTTGGTGAAACCAATCGGTGAAATCCCTTGGGGTATAGGGTAATTGGCAGCCCGACAGATTCTGGTTCTGTTAGTCCAGGTTCGAGTCCTGGTACCCCAGCGCAGTACGTGTGAGCTGGTGACTTGGCAATCCGGTGAGCGGCTTGCTAAGCTTCCACGGCGCCGTCAAGCAGTTGACGGCCGGCTGAGCATGCAACTGTCACGAGAAGTGAACAATGGCCTCGTAGTGCAGCGGCCTAGCACGCGGCCCTCTCAAGGCTGAAACGGCGGTTCGAATCCGCTCGAGGCTACCATTGGCACATGCGGTCCAGACATCGGTCTGGACCGCATTTCTGTTGCCTCTGTCACAGGACCCACCAGCTGGCACACGTCGTTGGCGCATCCCTCGTTCGTGGTGTTCTCGTTGCGTCGGTACTCTCACAGCGGTGGTGCCCCTCACCGGGGATTGCTCACTCAGCTGTGCGACGCAGCACCTCCGAGAGCCGCTCACCGGCGGCGATGACGGCTGGAGCATGGATACGTCCGGGCTGGCGCGACAGTCTGCCAATCGGCCCGGAGACCGAGACAGCCGCAATAACCTTGTCCGAGGGGGAACGTACGGCTGCCGAGACCGAGGCGATTCCCTGCTCCCGCTCACCCACCGACTGTGCCCAGCCACGTTTGCGCACGGCAGCCAAGGTGACGGCCGAGAACGACGAGTGGGCCAGACTGCGGCGGATCTTGTCGGAGTCCTCCCAGGCAAGCAGGATCTGAGCGGCAGAACCAGCATCCATGGACATGAGGCTGCCCACCGGGATGGTGTCGCGCAGGCCAGTCGGGCGCTCGGCGGTCGCGACGCACACCCTGCTCTCACCCTGACGGCGATACAGCTGCGCCGATTCACCCGTGATGTCTCTCAGACGAGCGAGAATCGGCCCGGACGCCGCCAACAGACGATCCTCGCCAGCAGCAGACGCGAGCTCGGCCAGACGCGGCCCCAGGATGAATCGTCCGTGCAGATCGCGTGCGACGAAGCGATGATGCTCCAGGGCGCGGGCCAGACGATGGGCGGTGGGCCGAGCCAGTCCAGTGGTCTGCACGAGGTTTGCCAGGCTCGCCGGGCCGGTCTCGAGTGCGGCGAGCACCAATGCGGCCTTGTCGAGTACGCCGACGCCGCTGCTGTATTCGTCCATATGCTAAGACTAACGTCTCATTTGGCAGCGGTGTCGGGCGCCCTCCAAATAAAATTGTTCCGGCACGGTTTCACCACTGCAGGACACCACTGCGAGAAAGGTCATGAGGCCAGGCCCACGGCCGGGGTACTGCAGTCCAACTCGTTGCATGACTCGCCACCTGCCTGGTGGTGCCTGGTGGGCCGACAGTGTTTCTGGTGTGCAGTCACGGGACGGATTCCGCGTCCTGCGGCCAGAACGTTCTGGGGCCAGTACAGTGTGGTTGTTCACTCTCGAGAGGATGATTTCGTGCGTCGGGTACAGCTGACCAATTCCAGTGACCTGCCCGCCCCCGTGGTGGGGGCCGTCTCGGGCTGCCTGGCCCACCTGGCCCAGATGGCCACGGACATGGAATTCACTGGTGTGGAGAATCTTCCCGCCCAGGGGCCCTGCCTCATCGTGGGCAATCACATCTCCAACTACGATCCCGTCGTCATGGGGGCATTTCTGCTCTTCAACGGCAGGTTTCCGCACTGGCTCGCCAAGAAGGAGCTGTTCTCGGTGCCGGCTCTGGGATGGCTTGCCTCGGTCTCCGGCCAGATCCCGGTGGATCGCTCCCACCCCGATCCCCGCCTCATCCTCGGAACGGCACGCGAGCAGCTGGAGCACGGCCGGACGGTCATCATGTACCCCGAGGGGACGATCACCGCAGACCCGCTCGGGTGGCCGATGACCGGACGTACCGGCGCAGCTCGACTGGCACTGTCGTGTCCGGTTCCAGTGATCCCGGTGGGCCAGTGGGGGCCACAGGAGGTCATGGGTTTCAAGAAGATGACCTTCCCCAGGTTCTTCCCGCACAAGACGATGCGCCTGAGTGTGGGTGAACCCGTGCGATTGTCGGACCTGTGGTACCACCAGGACGATCGCGCTGCCGTCACGGAGGCCACCGAGCGCATCATGGCTGCCATCGACGCCCAGGTGGAGATCGTGCGTGGGGAACACGTGCCGGCCAGCCGATACGATGGGCGTACCGGTCTACGGGTGCCTCGCTGGGCAACCGGTACCGCCACCCGCACCGACAGTGCCGTGGGCAACTGACGCGCCTTGCAGCAATGACGAGATAGGCTTCCTCATCGCGTATGCTTCGTGCACGGATTTTCTCGGAAGGACTGCTCCATGGCTGACCCAATCACGGTGGCTGTCGTCTTCGGCGGGATGAGCTCGGAACACTCCATCTCGTGCCTGACGGCTGCCAACGTCGTCGCTGCGATGGATGCCGATCGCTTCACGGTCGTGGGAATCGGAATCTCACCCGATGGGGTGTGGACCTCGTGGAGTGCGCAGGACGTCCTCGACCTTCCGAGGACTGGCTCGCTTCCCGAGGTGAGCAGTGTCGGCCATCCGGGCGTCACCCTGCAACGACATGCCGACGGCTGCCATCTCGTCACCAGTGACGGGATCGACACCCCCATCGACGTGATCTTCCCACTCCTGCACGGCCCCTACGGTGAGGACGGCACCATCCAGGGGCTGCTCGAGATGAACGGGGCTCGCTACGTCGGCTGTGGTGTGGCGTCCTCGGCGAACTGCATGGACAAGCACCTCACCAAGGTGGTGCTGAGTGAGGCGGGCATCCTGGTGGGCCCCTACGTCGTCGTGCGTCCCCATGAGTGGGAGGACGACCGTCAGGGATGCCTGGACCGCATCGGCGAGCTCACGATGCCGGTCTTCGTCAAGCCCGCTCGTGGCGGCTCGTCGGTCGGCATCACCAAGGTCACCACCGGTGATGATCTCGTGGCCGCCATCGAGCAGGCGCGTCGGTTCGATCCCAAGGTCATCGTCGAGCAGGGGATCACCGGTCGAGAGATTGAGTGTTCCGTGCTCGACGGCCACGGCGGACACGCCCCGCGGGCATCGGCACCCGGTGAGATCATCGTTCACGACCCCGATGGTTTCTACGACTTCCAGGCGAAATACCTCACCGGGCAGGATCGGGCGACCGTGTCCATCCCGGCGGATCTGGACGAGGCCACCAGCGCACGGGTGCAGCAGGTCGCCATCGACGCCTTCCGTGCCCTGGGCTGTGAGGGTCTGGCGCGCATCGACACCTTCGTCACCGGTGACGGCACGATCTACGTCAACGAGCCCAACACCATGCCCGGATTCACCACGACTTCGGGGTTCCCCCTCATGTGGCAGGCCAGTGGGCTCACGTACCCCCAGATCGTCACCGAGCTGGTCGAACTGGCCCTGGAACGGCCGCTGGGGCTGCGATGAGGCCGCGCTGCTAGCGTATGAGCCATGACCGAGCAGACCATCGCCCAGGTGGGGGAGTTCCCCCTCATCGACTCCCTCGTCGCCCCGCTGTCCATGGGACCACAGGTGCAGCTGGGCCCCGGTGACGACGGGGCCGTGGTCACCATCGACGGATCCATGGTGGTCTCGGTCGATCTTCTCATCGAGAACTCACACTTTCGCCGTGACTGGTCATCGGCCCATGACGTCGGGCGCAAGGCGATCGCCGTCAACGTCGCAGACATCGAGGCCATGGGCGCCCAGCCGCTCACCGTCGTGCTGGGGTTCAGCACCCCCGCCAGTCTGCCGGTGCGATGGGCTCGCGAGTTCATGGCTGGTATGGCCCAGGAGGCGCAGCTCGCGGGTGTCAGCATCGTCGGGGGAGACACCACCAATGGTGAGATCATCAGCATCTCGGTCACCGTCATGGGGCAGACGGCAGGGCTTGCCCCAGTGCGTCGCGACGGCGCCCAGGTGGGTGACGAGGTGGCCTACGTCGGTCGACTGGGGTACGCCGCCGCAGGTCTCGACCTGCTCATGCACGGGATCGGCTGGCTCCAACCGGGGGAAGGGGCACACCAACGCGGATTCGACGGTTCCACGGCAGACGCAGCCCGGCGTTTCCAGCACGATGTGTCCAGATACCGGGAAACCATCGAGTCACAGCGTCATCCACAACCGCCGTACGGTCAGGGTCGAGTGGCAGCTCGCGCCGGGGCGCACGCCATGATCGACGTCTCCGACGGCCTCATCGCCGATCTGGGGCACATTGCCCAGAACTCCGGGGTGAGGGTGAATCTCCGCTCCGAGGCATTCATCATTGCCGAGCCGGTACGTGCGGCTGCCGAACGCATCGACACCGATCCCATGACGTGGATGCTCACCGGGGGAGAGGATCATGCCCTCGTCGCCACCTTCGCACCTGGCACCGTGCCCGAGGGCTGGACGGTCATCGGCAGCGTCGATGCTGCCGCCGGACCCGACGCAGCCGGTTCCGCACCGATGGGGCACCCGTGCATCATGGTTGACGGTCAGCAATGGCAGGGCGCCGGGGGCTGGACGCATTTCTCGTCGTGACGGCGCCGATCGAGTCCGCCGGTTCGACTCGTCACACGGGCTGACGAGCCCCTGACCCACCCTGCCCGCTCACAGACTCTGCCGCTGGAGGATCAGGTCGTGCCACGCGTGCCTGACGGGGAATGTCTCACCACTTTGGTAGCGTCCAGAGCATGGCTACTCGTGGGGCCTCCCCGTCACGGTCGCGCAAGAAGACCGGGGCAACCACCCAGGGGAGGAAGAAGCAGACGTCGACCAGCTCGCGGAGCAAGAAGTCGACGTCTTCTCGTGCGTCCACCTCCAAGGCCACCACATCGCGCAAGAGCGCCTCACGTGGAACGGCGTCGAGCGCCCAGAATCCGGTCTCGCGTGCCCTTTCCGCCACCTGGGGCGGATTGGTGGGCGCCATGGGGGCGTTGGTTCGCCGTATTGGCTCGAGCCTGCCCACCCCACAGAATCGCCGCGACGGGGCAGCCACCATCACTGCCTTCGGATCGATCCTCGTGGCCATCGCCTTCTGGTTCCAGCTGCCCGGCCCGGTCGGTGACGCCCTACGGATCGGCGTCTCCACCATTTTCGGCATGATCTCCTACGCCCTGCCGATCGCCGGATTCTGGATGTCGTGGCGTGCCTATCGACACCCTGACCGGCTGGGTTCGGGAAGTCGGCAGCTCGGCGGTTGGCTGGTGCTGTGCCTGGGGCTGCAGGGGCTCGTCAATGTCGCCGACGGGCTGCCTGGCCCCGACGATGCCGCAGCCATGCGGGACGCCGGCGGCATCCTCGGATTCATCTCCTCACACCTGCTCTCCGACATCCTCACTGTCTGGGGAGGGGTCCCCCTGCTCGCCGTGCTCACCGGTCTCGGCTCCTACCTGGTTGCCGGTCCTGGTCTCGGCAGCCGGATGTCCGCCCATCGAGCCAACCGCAGGCAACGCCAGCAGCGTCGTCAGGAGGAGCTGGAGCTCGATTCCCGGGACGCCTACGAGACCCCGCTGGTGGGTGATGGCGACGACGATGACATCCCCACCCTCCCCGGTGCCGCCTACAATCCCGGACTGCTGGGTCGGGACGCCGATGAGACCCCGACCGCCGTGCTTGCCGAGACGAACGACCAGGAACAGTCGGAGGGTCGTTCCCGGACCACGGCGGGTCTCCCGGCTGATTTCACGGTCCACGAGCATGCCGATCTGCAGCCCGCGGATCAGGAGCCCATGCCCGAGCGCGTCGAGCAACTGGCCGACGACGTCGCCTACACCCTGCCGTCCTACGATCTGCTCAAACCCGGCTCGGTGCCGCAGGCGCGCACCGAGGCCTCCGACGCCGTCGTGGCGAAGCTCACCGGGGTGTTCAACGAATTCGGTATCGACGCCAAGGTCACCGGTTACTCCCGAGGACCGACCGTCACGCGTTACGAGGTGGAACTCGGGGCTGCGGTCAAGGTGGAGAAGGTCACTGCGCTGAGCAAGAACATCGCCTATGCCGTGGCCTCACCCGAGGTACGTATTCTCTCCCCGATCCCGGGAAAGTCCGCCATCGGCATCGAGATCCCCAACACGGACAAGGAGATCGTCTCCCTGGGCGATGTGTTGCGCTCCGCGAAGGCCCGCAATGACCACAACCCGCTCGTCGTGGGGCTCGGCAAGGACGTCGAGGGTGGATTCGTCATCGCCAATGTGGCCAAGATGCCCCACCTGCTGGTGGCCGGCGCCACCGGCTCGGGCAAGTCGAGCTTCGTCAACTCACTCATCACCTCGGTGATGATGCGAGCCACTCCCGACGAGGTGCGCATGATGCTCGTTGACCCCAAGCGCGTCGAGCTCACCCAGTACGAGGGGATCCCCCATCTGGTGACGCCGATCATCACCAGCGCCAAGAAGGCCGCCGAGGCTCTGCAGTGGGTCGTGCGTGAGATGGATCAGCGTTACGACGACCTGGCCGCCTTCGGGTTCCGGCACGTCAAGGACTTCAACAAGGCCGTCAAGGCGGGTCAGGTGCAGCTGCCCGAGGGGTCCCAGCGCACCCTGGCCCCCTACCCGCACCTGTTGGTCGTCGTCGACGAGCTGTCCGACCTCATGCTCGTGGCTCCTCGTGACGTCGAGGACTCGATCGTGCGAATCACCCAGTTGGCCCGTGCTGCCGGTATCCACCTGGTGCTGGCCACCCAGCGCCCGTCCACCGACGTCGTCACTGGACTCATCAAGGCCAATGTGCCCTCACGTCTGGCCTTCGCGACCTCGTCGATGACGGATTCCCGAGTGATCCTGGACCAGCCGGGTGCGGAGAAACTCGTCGGTCAGGGCGACGGGCTCTTCCTGCCGATGGGGGCATCCAAACCGATCCGTGTGCAGGGATCGTGGGTCTCGGACGCGGAGATCCACACGGTGGCCGAGCATGTGCGCTCCCAGATGGCGGCCCATTACCGGGAGGACGTCGCCGCCCCGCCAGCGACGAAGAAGGTTGCCGAGGACATCGGTGACGATCTGGAACTCGTGCTGGAGGCTGCAAAACTCGTCGTCGAGCTGCAGCTGGGATCCACCTCGATGCTGCAACGCAAATTGCGCGTTGGGTTCGCCAAGGCTGGCCGCCTCATGGACATCCTCGAGACCCGCAATGTCGTCGGCCCCTCGGAGGGGTCCAAGCCGCGTGAGGTGCTCGTACGTCCCGACGACCTGGACGACGTGCTGGCCAATCTGCAGGCCTGAGCACTGCGACAGCCCCTGAGTGCAGCGACGTCCTGACACCCTGAACGCGACACCTGAGACCGAGTTTCCCCGGCGGGAGTTTTCCCGCGGCGGGCGGTGTGAATCCGTCGAAGGACGGTGGGGATCCGGGACAGCACGATCCTCAGGAGACAACGCGACCCCCAGCACACGGTCAGTGCTGGGGGTCGGTGTGGTCGTGGAGCAGCAACTGCTCAGCCGTTCGCTGGTCGACCGGCTGGCCCCTCGGTCAGCCCAGGTACCTCTCGGTCAGCTCTCTCACTCCTCAACCGGTAGCGTGCCGTTGTCGTACCTGCGCCAGGCATCGGGATGGGAGGACTGGCAGTAGAAGACCAGCAGGACGATCCAGCCAACGACGGGAAGCAGGGCCCAGAAAAGGTTGAATCCACTGCGGTTGGTGTCGTGAAGACGACGCACGCCCAAGGCGATTCTGGGGACGAGGGTCGCGAGCTCCCACACGAGTGACAGCACCGAGTAGAGCGTGCTCGGATTCGTGGTCGAACCACCCATGCCACCGTTGATGCCCCCGAGGACTGCTCCAACGAGGATGTTGAGCAGAACTACCCACCAGAACTCCGAGCGGGAGGCGCGGCCGTTGAACACGGCGTAGTTCTTGAAGAAGAGCCTTACGGCGGTGGGGAAGGAGACTCGGGGTCGCGGATGGCCTACCTGCTGTGGTGTGTAGGGATCGTAGCCGCATGGGTTGGGTGCGTACTGGCCCCGGCCTGGCTGCTGGTCCTGCGGCTGCTGGGGGTACTGCGTTGCGTGCGGGTTCTGTTCATGTGAGTTGCCCTGCCCTTGGGGGATGTCGGAGGCGGGGCGTTGAGGCTGGTCCTCCGGAGTCTTGTAAGGGCCCCACTGGTCGTTCGGCATGTGTCTCCTTGTGCATTGGGATTGCTGAGGTCAGTATAAGTGAACACCATTGCTGGCCGGTGAGTGGAAGAAACGAGGGGACGTGTCCCGGGGAGGGCTTCAGGGGTGGGCACAGCCGGTCTCGAACCGACGACCTCCTGCGTGTAAGGCAGGCGCTCTGACCAACTGAGCTATGTGCCCCTGCGTCGTGGGCATGTGCCCCCGAACCGAACAGACGATAGAGTACCTTATTGTGGCATTGGTAGACCTGCAACAGACCGTTGATGAGCTCAATCACTCCCTGGAGTCGATCGAGCTCGTCCTCGATCCTGAGACGAAGAAGAAAGAGATCGCCGAGCTGGAGCAGCAGGCTGCTGCCCCCGATCTGTGGGACGACCAGGAGCACGCCCAGAAGGTGACCTCCCGGCTGTCCGCCCTGCAGGCTGAGCTGTCCCGTCTGGAGAAGCTGCGTTCGCGTCTTGAGGACGTCTCCGTCCTGCTCGAGTTTGCCGCCGAGGGTGACGACGAGGACTCCGAGAAGGAGGCCGAGCAGGAGCTGGAGCGGATGCGCGACGAGATCGATTCCCTCGAGGTTCGCACCCTGCTCTCCGGCAAGTACGACGAGCGTGAGGCAGTCGTCACCGTGCGTTCCGAGGCCGGTGGCGTGGATGCTGCCGACTTCGCCGAGATGCTGCTGCGCATGTACACCCGATGGGCCGAACGTCACGACTACAAGGTGGAGATGCTCGACACCTCCTACGCCGAGGAGGCTGGCATCAAGTCGGCCACCTTCATCCTGCACGCCCCATACGGCTATGGCACCTTGTCGGTGGAGTCCGGCACCCACCGTCTGGTGCGCATCAGCCCGTTCGACAACCAGGGACGCCGCCAGACCTCCTTCGCCGGTGTCGAGGTGCTCCCAGTGGTGGAGGAGGCTGACCACGTCGACATCCCCGACTCGGACCTGCGTGTCGACGTCTTCCACTCCTCAGGTCCCGGCGGCCAGGGCGTCAACACCACCGACTCGGCCGTGCGCCTGACCCACCTGCCCACCGGGATGGTCGTCACCTGTCAGGACGAGCGTTCCCAGATCCAGAACAAGGCTGCCGCCATGCGCGTGCTGCAGGCCAAGCTGCTGGAGAAGGCCCACCAGGAGCAGGAGGCCGAGATGAACTCGCTGAAGTCCGAGGGCAACTCGTGGGGTGCCCAGATGCGCTCCTACGTGCTGCACCCCTACCAGATGGTCAAGGATCTGCGCACCAACTACGAGGTCGGCAACACCGATGCGGTCTTCGACGGCAACATCGACGGGTTCATCGACGCCGGTATCCGGTGGCGGCGCAGCACCGAGAACGAATCCTGAGAATCCTCAGACTTACCTCACTGCAGACGGCTCGCTCGGGCGAGTCGCCTGCTTTTTCGTGTCCATGCCCTTCTAGACTCGGTACTGAATGATCCGAGCCCTGGCCACCGGATCATCTCTCGGCCCGCGAGCACGGGGCCGAGGTCAGCAGCGAGCGTCAAGGACGGAATCCTTTGATCACCTTCGACAGTGTCAGCATGGTCTATGCCGGGCAGACCCACCCTGCCCTCATGAACGTCAGTGTTGACATCGACGACGGTGAGTTCGTCTTCCTCGTGGGGCCGTCCGGCTCCGGCAAGTCGACGTTCATCCGACTCATCCTGGGTGAGCAGCGCCCCAGTCGTGGTCGGCTCATGGTCAATGGTCGAAATGTCGGTCTCATGTCACGGCGTCGGGTCGCCTCGTTGCGACGAGGGATCGGCACGGTGTTCCAGGACTTCCAGCTGCTGCCGGGAAAGACGGTCTACGAGAACGTCGCCTTTGCGCTGGAGGTGATCGGCAAGTCCGTTCGATGCATCCGTGACGAGGTGCCCCGAACCCTGGAGCTGGTGGGACTTGCGGACAAGGGGGATCGCATGCCCGGCGAGTTGTCCGGCGGTGAGCAGCAACGAGTCGCCATTGCACGCGCCGTCGTCAACCACCCGGGGATCCTCATTGCCGACGAGCCGACCGGAAACTTGGACCCGGAGACGAGTATCGGCATCATGAAGCTGCTCGACCGCATTCATCGCAGTGGAACGACGGTGCTCATGGCCACCCATGACGCCACCATCGTCGACCAGATGCGCCGACGTGTGCTGGAGCTGGATCACGGCCACCTCGTTCGCGACCAGAAGGCCGGCCTGTACGGCACCCAGTGACGATGAGACCTTCCACCCAGGAACCCCCATCCCGACCCACCCGAACACGAACTGATCTGCCCCCAGCTGCCAAGGACTGACCACATGAGACACACCCTGCGAGAGACCCGGAACGGTTTGCGACGCAATGTCAGCATGACGATTGCCGTCATCGTCACGATGTGGGTCTCGCTGTCTCTGTTCGGTGCCGCGCTGTTGGCGGCCCAGCAGGTCGACCTCATCAAGGGTAAGTGGTACGACAAGGTCGAGGTGTCGGTCTTCCTGTGCGTGAAGAACGTTCCCGGCGACAACTGTGTGCCCGGCAAGGACGCAAGCCAGGCGGACAAGGACGCGATCAAGGCTGCCCTGCAGAGCGATCCGCAGGTCGAGAAGGTCTACTACGAGTCCAAGAAGGACGCCTTCGAGGAGTACCAGCGGGTCTACAAGGACTCCCCGGTCAAGGAGATCCTCACGGTGGACACCATCCAGGACTCCTTCCGGGTGAAACTGGTGAATCCGGAGAACTACCGTGAGGTCGTGGCCGCCACCCAGACCATGAAGGGTGTCCAGGCCGTCGTCGATCTGCACACCGCCCTCGACCCGCTCTTCGTGTGGCTCAACTCCCTGCGATGGACGACGGTGGGTCTGTCGGCACTGCTGCTCGTGGCTGCCGCCCTGCAGATCACCAACACCATACGTATGGCCGTGTTCGCGCGTCGCCGGGAGTTGGAGATCATGAAGCTGGTTGGTGCGTCCAACCGTTTCATCCTCACGCCGTTCCTGTTGGAGTCCCTGGTGGCTGGGCTCATTGGTGCGATCCTGGCCGCCGGCACTCTGGCGGCGGGTACCTATGTCATCGTCATGAAGAAATTCGCCGTGACGATGTCGACGATCGCGTGGGTCAACTGGCACCACGTGTGGGTGGCCATTGGATGGTTGGCCATCGTGGCCGTCGTCCTGTCCCTCATCCCGTCCTATGCGGCGGCAAAGAAGTATCTCAAGGTCTGAGTAGTCACAGCATGTCAGGAAAGAAGGGTGTCATATGAGGAGGCTGCTTCCCCCGGCCAAATCGACCACGTTCGCTTCGCCCCAGCGAGATGCCAAGGACGATCCCAGCGCCATGTCGCGGCGTCATCGCCGGGTCCAGGGCCTGGCACTGGCCTTCGTCGTCGGACTGAGTGGGTGGGCGGTGAGCGCTGCCGGAACCATCCACACGGCTTCCGCCGACGACCTCACCGATCGCAAGGACGAGGTCTCCAAGCAGATCACGAAGTCCGAGGCTGCCGCTGAGGGCTACAGTGACGAGGTCAACAAGGCGGCCGACGCCTTGCAGAAGTCCCAGAACGACCTGGACCAGGCCAGAAAGACCTTGCAGGGTGCCCAGGACGCCGTCTCCCAGGCGAAGGCAGCCGATGAGGCCAAGGCCGCCGAACTGCAGAAGGCGAGGAGTGACCTCTCCCGTGCCGAGCAGAAGGTCAGGAGCAACGAGGCAGCCCAGGTGCGGGAGCACCGGAAACTTTCCGTCGTCGTGAGTCGAACGGTCCAGCAGCAGACCCCCATGATGGGTGTTGCGACATTCCTCACGAACATGGACTCAGGCGACATGAACGCACGTATTCAGTGGTCCAACGCCCTCATGGCCGGGGGGCAGCAGGCACTGGACCAGCTTGAGACTCGCCAGATCGCACTCAGCAAGGCACGCGACGTGGAGAAGCAGGCGCGAGATCGGGTCGCGCGTGAGAAGCAGGCCGTCGAGGATCTCCTGGAGCGCAAGCAGCAGGCCGAGTCTGCAGCCGGCACTGCCAAGCAGGATGTCGCTGCGGCCGTGACGGCCAACGAGCAGGCCAAGAAGAGCGCGGACGCCAAGCTTGCGGGGGAGCGCAAGCACCAGGAGGAGCTGCGTGCCGAGGAGGACCAGCTCGACAAGCGCATCAAGGAGCGCATCGCTGCTGCCAAACGTGCCGAGGAAGCTCGCAGACGCGCCGAGGCCGAGCGACGCGCCAAGGAAGCTGCCGCCAAGGCCGCTGCCGAGAAGAAGGCTGCCAAGAAGGCCGAGTCGACGTCCAGGAAATCCGCCAAGCACAGCAGGCCTCATCGCCATCACCCGAAGAAGGCGCACAAGAGGTCCTCGGGCAGCACCAGGAAGGCGTCCTCGTACTTCGACTACCCGGTCAACGGCCCGATCACCTCACCCTACGGACAGCGGTTCCACCCCGTCCTGCACGTGTGGAAGCTCCATGACGGCACCGACTTCGGCGCCTCGTGCGGCACCCCGATCCGGGCGCCTCGAGACGGAGTCGTTGCCGAGAAGTACTTCAACAGGGGTTACGGGAACCGGCTCATGCTCGATCATGGCAAGATCGGCGGCCACTACGTGACGACCGGGTACAACCATGCCAGCAGCTACACGGTCGGGGTCGGGCAGCACGTGTCGCGCGGCCAGGTCATCGGCTATGTCGGCACCACGGGTTTCTCGACGGGTTGCCACCTGCATTTCATGGTGTGGACCGATGGAAACCGTGAGAATCCGATGGGTCGTTGGTTCTGAAACCGGTGGGGTGGTCTGATCGGCGTGGGCTGATCGGACCACCCCATGCCTGTCGCGCCGGCCTGGTGCACAGGCGTGCCGTGCCAAGCCCTTGCCATGTCAGGTGGTGGATGGCCCACGTCGACGGTGCCGACGGTATTGTGCCGCTGCGATCAATGGTGATCGCCCCGGCGGCCACGTCGCGATAGGATTTGTACTCCTGTCGTCGATGGAGAGGAAGGCCCCATGCCTCGTGAGAGAGGGTTGACAGTCGTCGCTCGCAACAAGAAGGCGCGCCACGACTACACCATCGGTGACACCTGGGAGGCGGGACTCGTCCTGCAGGGCACCGAGGTGAAGTCACTGCGAGCAGGCAAGGCCTCCCTGGCGGATGCCTTTGCCCAGGTGGACGAGCATGGTGAGGTGTGGCTCTACAACCTGCACATCCCCGAATATGCGTTTGGTACCTGGCGCAATCACGACGTCATGCGCAAACGCAAATTGCTGCTCAACAAACGCGAGATTGCCAAGATCTCTCGTGAGATGGATTCCCCGGGCAAGACGATCGTCCCGTTGGAGCTGTACTTCAAGGACGGGTACGCGAAGGTTGAGATCGCCGTTGCCACCGGAAAGAGGGAATGGGACAAACGCGAGGCGATCAAGGCGCGGGACGCCAAACGCGAGGCGGAACGGGCCATGTCGAGCCGACTCAAGCGACGTCGGTGAGCCGAACGTCCCGTACTCGATCCACCACTCGCTAGGCTGGCTGCAGGCCCGTGACCGGGCTTCGACCGCAAGACACCGTGGCTCCTCGCGCTGGGAGAAGTGTTGGAGTCCGCTTCCAGGCTGGTCAATTCTCATGAAAGGACGATCGTGACCGACAACGTCAACCCTGTACCCGAACCTGCCCGTCGTCTGTCGTTGTGGGGCGGCCGGTTCGCCGGTGGTC
Organism: Cutibacterium granulosum; assembly: GCF_900186975.1. Taxonomy (NCBI): domain Bacteria; kingdom Bacillati; phylum Actinomycetota; class Actinomycetes; order Propionibacteriales; family Propionibacteriaceae; genus Cutibacterium; species Cutibacterium granulosum. The sequence continues at coordinate 1,729,072 of NZ_LT906441.1, read as the reverse complement.
CGTCCGAGGCCTTGGCTGCACTGTCCGTCTCCACGCAGTTCGACTGGCGACTGGCTCGTCACGACATCGCCGGTTCCAAGGCGCACGCCGGGGTTCTGCACCGGGCGGGGTTGCTCACCGACGAGCAGTTCGACGGGCTCATCACGGCGCTCGATCAACTTGACGCCGATGTCGCCGACGGTTCCTTCACCCCGTCGGAGGAGGACGAGGACGTCCACACTGCACTCGAGCGTGGCCTCATCGAGCGTGCCGGGGCAGATCTGGGTGGACGTATCCGTGCTGGGCGGTCCCGCAACGACCAGATCGCCGCCCTGCTGCGCATGTACCTGCGTGACGAGGCACGCTCCCTGGCGGGGGAGGTGCTGGATCTCGTCGAGGTGCTGCGTCGTCGTGCCGAGGAGGCCGGCGATGCCGTCATTGCCGGGCGCACCCACATGCAGCACGCCCAGCCGGTGCTGCTGGCCCATCACCTGGCTGCGCACGCCTGGCCGCTGATCCGTGACGTGGAGCGGTTGCGTGACCTTGACGCCCGACTCGACTCGAGCCCGTACGGTTCGGGGGCCCTGGGAGGTTCGTCACTCGGGCTCGACCCCGTCCAGGTTGCCGGTGAGCTGGGATTCAGCGGCTCGGTGCCCAATTCCATCGACGGCACCGCCGCCCGTGACATGGTGGCCGAGTTCGCCTTCGTCTGTGCCCAGATCGGCGTCGACCTCTCCCGGCTCAGCGAGGAGATCGTCATCTGGAACACCCGGGAGTTCTCCTACGTCACCTTGGACGACTCGTTCTCCACCGGCTCGTCGATCATGCCGCAGAAGAAGAACCCCGACATCGCCGAGCTCGCTCGTGCTAAGGCTGGTCGCCTCATTGGCGATCTGGCGGGGCTCATGGCCTCCCTCAAGGGTCTGCCGCTGGCCTACGCCCGGGATCTGCAGGAGGACAAGGAGCCGGTCTTCGACCAGATCGACCAGCTGCACCTGCTGCTGCCCGCCGTGACCGGCATGATGGACACCGCCGTCTTCCATCTGGACCGCATGGCCCAGATGGCCCCGGAGGGATTCTCCCTGGCCACCGACATCGCCGAGTGGCTGGTGCGCCAAGGGGTGCCGTTCCGCGCCGCCCACCAGATCTCCGGGGCGTGCGTCAAGGTGTGTGAGGAGCAGGGCAAGGAGCTGGCCGATCTCACCGACGACGAGCTCGCTGCGGTGGACGAGCGCCTCACCCCCCAGGTGCGTTCGGTGCTTACGGTGGACGGCGCCGTCGCGGCCCGTACCGGACGTGGTGGCACCGCCCCGGTGCGAGTGCGTGAACAGCTCGCCGAGCTGGGGGAGACGGTGACCACGTTGCGTCGATTCTCGCAGCGTCAGGCTGCCCAGTGACGCCAAGCCACCCGGCCCCTCACCCCTCGCAGCGCCAGACCGCCCTGTGATCCCAGACTGTCCAGTGGTCTCAGACTGCTCTGCCCCTCACCCCTCGCAGCACCAGACTGCCAAATGACCACAGGCTGCCCGCCTCCTCACCCCATGACCCCGGTTCACCCAGTGACTTGGGATCATGAGGTGACTTGGCTCATTCAGTGACATGGCAGGTTCGGCGCCCAGCTCGTTCAGGTGCTCGTTCAGGAGGTGGCGCGCAAACTCACCCTGCTTGGGGGCACGCGAGCATGACTGTGCAGCTCGTTTCGGGGCACGCCCTACTTGAGGCACGTGAGCACGATTGCCTCAGCTCGTTCCGGGACCCAGCACCCTCGCACTGCTTGGGGGGTGAGCACGACTGGCCCCCAGCTCGTTCCGGGGCACCCAGCCACTGTGGATCCGGGACCGTGTTCCAGCAGCTGCGCGTTCGGTGTTGTTGCGCACCCACCCGCCCCGCACTTCGAGTGGCTGTGTCGTGGGGTTTGTCACATGCGGCAGAATGGAGGCATGACTGGCACCGACGACATCCTTGATCTCCGGGTGACGAATGAGCAGCGTGACCGCGTCATCGACTACTTGGGTGTGGCGTTGGCCGACGGCCGTCTGGACCACGGGGAGTGGGAGCAACGGGTCGAGCAGGCGATGCGTGCCAAGACCCGTCGGGAGCTCAATGCCACCCTGCGTGGCCTGGCCACCGTCCCCCTGGTGTCGAGTGCGGTGAGCACTCGTCCTCTGCCCACTCACGGCTCGAGCGTGGGTGCTGGCATCGTGGGGCTCAGCGCTCTGTTCACCGGCCCGTTCGGTCCGCTCGTCGGTGTCGCGATCAGCGAGAGGGGATCGTGGTCGCGCCGACAGATTGCCAAGCAGGCCAATTTCCAGATTGACATGTTCGGCCTTGTCGTCATCACGATGATCGTGATCGGTGTGGGCAACATGGACTTGAACGGTGCCGTTGGCGACGCCATGTGGGCCTGGGGAATCGTGTGGGTGTTGGGGACGCTCATCCGTGCCATCAAGGCCTTCGAGGGAACTGACTGGGACGATCCGGTGATGAAGATGCTGCCCAGGATCGTGGACGAGGGGCAGCGCCCCGACTGAGGGCCGGTCCTGGGCTGCAACCGACCGGTGCCTCCGGTGGCCCATGCGAATCCTGGGTTTCCGTGGCCACAGTTCTTCTTGGCCCCAGAGCTACTGGCGTAGTGCCCTCGATCAGCAATCGTTCCCACTGAGCTCCCCATCAATCTGGCTCGTGCCATGTGAGGACGTGGCCCCATGATGCGATCGAGTCACGGGGTTGCTTCCTGTCGTGAAAAGACTAAAATGATCTGGTACAACTCCACAGAGGGGATGACTGGTTTCGACTTGGAACGGTGGTTCCAGGAGAAGCGGGCCGAGAAGCCAGGGTCAACTCGTTAACGATCCCTGGAAACCAATAAGTGCCGATAACAATCGCACTGACTTCGCTCTCGCCGCCTGATCGGTGATCGAAGGGTCAGCCCGGGTGTGGTCCTCCGCCCGGATCCTGGCCTCGTTGAGAGGACTTGCTGCTCAGCTGTGTCGTAGCGGCTGAGTGGGACTTTTTCTGCGACTGGGCCTGTCTGCACCGTGTCGGTGCGAGTGCAGGGGCCGAGCAACACGACAGCATCGACTGCGCCCGGAGAATGTCTGGTTCGCCTTTCAAGGACGCGGGTTCAATTCCCGCCATCTCCACCACGTGCCTGCTGGCGCTCACATTGTGATGCGTCAGCAGGCATTTTGTCATGCGTATGTGTCATTTTGGGCCCCGCGCGTGAGTATTCACGGTTCCGACACAAAACCCCTGGTCTGAGCGATTTGGTGCGAGTGAGGGTTGAGGACTGTGTTGGCGTGGGTCATGCCGTGTGAGTGTTCGAGTAGTCAGTGAATCCCACGGTGTTTCCCCACGGGTCCTGGATTTCGACGCATTTTCCGGTGGCAACAGCGAACACCGGCAGTCCCCAGGCGTCGGCGACGAGCTGGGCATCCGCGACTTCGAACCAGACGGTCCCATGGCTGGGACGATCGCTGCGACGCAGGAGGATGCCAGGGCCAGCATGGTCTTCGGTGTGTAGGACTGCGATGTCTGGGGTGGTGAAGAGCACTGCGAGCCCTGCGTACTCTTGGTACCAAGCAGCGGCTTGCTCGACATTCGGTACGTCGATGAGCACGTTGTCGATCCGGATGGGTCGAATCACGGTTGTGTGGCCTCCTTGAGATGACGTCGAGTTGTTTCGTCGAGCTGTCGTTTGGGAATGCCTTGGACGGCGCCTTCCAGTGCGAGCAGCGAGTGCAGGCAGGTGAAGCGGGGATGGATCCGCCACCAGGCCTCGATGGCACCGATTTGCCGCAGGGCGTCTGAATCTGCGATTCCAGCCGAGCGTAGGGCGTGCGCCAGCTCGGGACCGATGTTGGGAAGGGACTCGAGCTCATTCATCGTGGCTCCAGGGTGTGAGGGCGAACGCCTTTATGGCCACCTCGAAGCCACGCCGCATGATCGCCAAGTCACCGGTGGGCAGCTCGACCTGGCGCAGCCGGACTGGGCCCACCAACGGCGTCTTGGCAAGTAGTTCCTGCCCGCTCCGCGAGAGGCTGAGCGTCCGGACGCGTCGATCGGCGGCATCGCGGGTTCGAACCACCAACCCCCGGTCCACCAGACGTTGCACCAGCTGGCCAAGCGATGCGGGATGCCAGTCGAGTTCTCGTCTCAGCTCACGAATCGTGACCGGCTGTCGCTCCGCGATGATGCGCAAGAGCGCGAGTTGGCCGCCCGTCACGTCGTAGTCTCGGTGCAGCTCAGCGTTGAACGCGGCGAAGGCCTGCTCGAGCTCCCACCATGCACGCACAGTGGAGATTGCCTCGGAATCGTTATGTGTCACATAACAAATCTAGAACATCCGGCCCAGCATTTGGGGTTGGACGGTCAACTGACGTTCCGGTCAGTCCATCCGGATCCGCCGAGGACATTGATCTGGGTGCTGTCTTTGGATACGACGGTCGCGTCACCTTCTGGTGTGATGACGATGCACTAGTCCCGACCTCCGTTACTCACCATGAAGGCATGACTGACCAGCAGCGTGTGACCACCAATCGTGAGCCGATGCGTGCTCGGGGAATACCGTCCAGTGCAGATGTGGGTTCCCGAGTGATCCTCCACCGAACACCGCTGTGGGGTGGGCGCCGATCACACCCACCCCACGGGAAAACCGCTTCCGGAAAGTGGCAGCCTCAGCCCTGCACGACCTTCAGCGCGTCAATGGCGGATTTCAGCGTGGACTCGGCCGTCTTGGCGTCACTGGCGCTGGTACGGATGAGCTGGTCATCGGTGAGCCAGACGTATGCCTGATAGTTGTGCTGCTGGTCGCTCTTGCCCATCGAGCTGGTGGTGTCGATGAGGGAGGCCTGCTTGGAGATGTTCTCGTACCCCTTGAGCGGGCTGGTCTTGACGTTGACGTTCATGGTCTGTCCCTGACCGGACATCGTCATCTTGCCGCATTTGGCGATCTGTTCGTCCTGGGACTGGTAGGTCTTCTTCTGGCGGTCGGTGAGTTTCGTGTTGAAGGTCACGGCAACCGGCTTGGACTCGTCGCCACCAGCTGCCACGAGGACGTTGTTCATCTCGTCCTTGGTGACGCCGGCGCTGACTTGCTTGAACACCGTGTCACACGAGGCGGGGGAGACCTTGAGCTGGCTCACGGCCTGGTTGAGCCGGTCAATCTGGGAGCCGACCTGGGAGCTGTCAATGACGGAGAATTTCTGGCCACCCACCTTCTTGTCGGAGAAGGTCTTGGTGAAGTCGTCCTTGCTGACCTGCTTGAGTGTCGTCGTGGACGTCGAGGCAGCAGAGTCGCTGCCGGCGGCATTCGAGGAGGAGTCCGACTTGTTGCCGCATGCGCCCAGACCAATCGTCATGATGCCCGCCATGCCAATCACACAGGCCTTCTTCAACGTTGTGGTCATTGTCTGTTCACCTTTGCATCGTCTGCTACGTACTTCTCGGAATATACGTCCTTGCCAAAATGAGTGCTGGTTCACACGCTCGATCGGCCGAGACGGTGATCGGCAATGAGGAAGATGGCGATACCGGCTGCGGCGATGATGGCGAGGATCCACAGGATGCTCGAATAGGTTGCGGCCACCCCGGTGTCACCGAGCAGATGGATCCTGCTGTCGGCAAGTTTCGAGGAGTAGGCGATACCCAGCGGGATGGCGAGGTTGATCGTCAGATTGTAGAAACCGATGGCGATGCCGGTCTTCTGCGCCGGAATGTCGGCGATGGCGGTGTTGACTAGGGGTGCGTACATCATGGCGAACCCGGCGCTGAACAACATCATGGCGATGACGAGCACCCAGGTGTTCTGGGAGATGAGGCATGCGGTGAGCACGAGGGCCACCAGGATGAGGCCCAGCGCGGTGAGGATGGCGCGTCGGGAGGTGAGTCGCCTGCCGATCTGGCCAGACAGGGCCCCGACGATGGCACCCACTGCATATCCCGGAACGATGAGGAATGACGCGGTGGCGAGGGTCTGGTGGTGCACGTACTGCACGGCTCCGGGGATGACGACGGCCGACAGCCCCAACTGGGTGGAATAGACGACGAGCACCACGAGGAGGGTGGTGACGTAACGACCGTTGTGGAAGAACTCCGGTTGCACGATCGTCTCGCCGTGGGCGTGGATGTGCCAGATGAACAGGGCAATTCCCACCAGGGCGACGACGGCGGGCAACCAGGCGAAATTTCCCACGAAGATGATGAGGCTGGAGGAGAACACCGCGATGAGGAAGAGTCCGAGGACGTCGACGTGGGCCTGGGTGGTCTCCTCGGCCGGAACGGTCTTGACGATGACCGGGATGGTGAGCACCAGGATGAGTGCCACGAGGAACATGGCCGTCCACGAGATGTAGGTGGCGACGACACCGCTGGTGAGCACGCCCAGCAGCATGGCCAGCTGGAAGGCCGAGGTCGAGAAACCCAGATAGGTTTTCTGGTCCTTCTCGGGCAGGTGCTTGGTGACGTAGATGACGTACAGGGTTTCCGCGCAGGCCAGGCCGGAGGTCTGGATGAGCCGGCCGGTGAGCACCATCGGCCAGACGCCGTGGAAGAGGAACCCGATGAGCGAGCCGACGCCCACCAGAGCCATGCCGATGATGAGCAGGGTGCGGATACTCACGCTGTCGGCCAGGGCGGCGTAGACCATGGCACCAATGCCGATGACGATTCCGGCCAGGCTTGCCTGCAGGGATGCCGTGTTCTCCGACAGGTGCAGGTCGTGGGCGATGGGGGAGGTCATGAACTTGAAACCGTTGTCGATCATGAGGCACAGCACGAAGGCGGTGAGCATGATCGGTACGGCGGCCTTGGGATTGACGTCCCGGTGGCCGGTGGTGGGGGAACTGTTCGACGTTTCGTCACGGCGCGACTGCATGGGGACAATGTACATAATCCGGATGGAGACCAAGGATTCGTATGACGTCGGGGGATCGTCAGGGGCGATGGCCTACGGCTCGAACGTGCTGCCCAAGTGCTTGAAACTGATTCGGAAGAACTTGGACTGATGAATTTGACGGATTGCCTGTCTGCACGGGATGTGGGTTCAGCGTCCAGGTACGTGTACCTTTCGAGCAAAGTCGGGCTCATCCCCGCGTCTACGGGGAGCACCGACCATGTGGGGTTTGGTTTCATTGCGTTCATTCCCATTCGATGAGCCCTGTCCCGACACGATGAGTTGGTCCAGTGCCAAGATGGAACCATGATTCTGGCGAACCCGCCGGCTGCCGGCGACCTGCTCATCAGCGGATCGGGACTCACCACCGGGATTTTCGCCCACAGCGTCGTCTACCTGCTCGACTGCGACGAGGACGGCGCACTCGGCGTCGTCATCAACCAGCCCTCCCAGCTGGACATGGCCCAGATCCTGCCACAGTGGGTGCATCTCATGACCCCGCCGCAGTGCATCTTCCAAGGCGGTCCGGTCTCTCCCAACGGTGCGATCTGTGTGGCGCGAGTGCAGCAACCCCACGAGGAGCCGCCCGGATGGCGGCCGGTCCGGGGTGCCACCGGTCTGCTGCACCTTGACACCCCGGTGGAACTCGTGCACGGAGCCTATTCAGACCTACGGGTGTTTGCCGGCTACGCCGGATGGGGGCCGGGGCAGCTGGAGTCGGAGATCATTCGCGGTGACTGGGTGCATGCCCTCGCCCGGGAGTCCGACGTCTTCGGCTCGGACCCCGCCACCCTGTGGCGACGGGTGCTGCGACGCCAGAACGGCACCGAGGCCCTGCTCTCCACCATGCCCGACGACGAGAGCCTCAACTGAGCCGGGGGAGCGAGGCCCTGCCCTTCCCCGAGCGTGTGAGCTTTGAGGGCCGGGCAGCCCGAGCCGTCCAGGGGTGAATTTGCTGCCCAGGGCCTCATCACACGGTTCGGCCCCGCTAAAATGACGTCGCGATGATTCACCGTTGGACGGGTGACGGGGTTCCCGCGGTGGCCCGTGTTGCGCATGATCCCACACGGTGGGGCAGGAGGTTGACGAGGTGGCTGCACGCGACACGCAGGACGACGCCGCTCGAGTGCTCGTCGTCGACGATGACGCCGCACTTGCCGAGATGGTGCAGATCGTCCTGCAACGGGAGGGCTACGTCACCTACTGGTGCGACAACGGTGCCGACGCCCTCGACTCCTGCACCGGTTTCAACCCCGACCTCATCCTGCTCGACCTCATGCTGCCCGGCCGCAACGGCATCGAGGTGTGTCGAGACATCCGACGCACCAGCGGGGTGCCGATTATCATGCTCACCGCCCGCTCCGAGACCGCAGACGTCGTCTCCGGGCTGGAGTCCGGGGCCGACGACTACGTCTCCAAACCCTTCAAGACCAAGGAACTCGTGGCTCGTGTCCGGGCCAGGCTGCGTCAACCCAACGACCTGGCCACCCCGGACGTCATCGCCTTGGGTGGGCTCGTCATCGACACCGCCGCCCATCGCGTCACCCGGGACGGCGCAGAGATCATGCTCACCCCCTTGGAGTTCGACATCCTCGTCGCCCTGGCCCGCAGACCCAATGTCGTCCTCAGCAGGGACACCCTGCTCGAGGAGGTGTGGGGTTACCAGCGCAGCTCCGCCGACACCCGCCTGGTCAACGTCCACGTCCAGCGGCTGCGCTCCAAGATCGAGCTGGACCCGGAACACCCTCGCCTCATCATCACGGTGCGAGGTGCCGGGTATCGAGCCGGTGGGGAAGAACGTTGACCGATGGCCCGGCAGCCTGACGAGCGGCGACGCATTCCCCGACGCCTCACCCCCGCACGCCGCCTGTGGTGGTCGTCCCTGCCGCTGCGGATGATTGCGATCACCCTGTCGCTCGCCCTCATCGTCCTGGTGGCAGGTGGCATGTTCCTCATGCAACGAGTCGGTGACGGGATCCTCACCGCCAAGCGACAGTCGTCGGTGGCCGAGGCGACGGCAGTCGTCAACCGGATGCAGACCGAGCTGGAGGGCACCGATCTGCGCACCTCGAGCCTGTACGAACGGCTCACCCAGCTCGCCGACGAGGCGGCCAGCCCCACCGGGCACTACCACATCATCATCCAGGGCTCGGTCTCCGGACTCATCTCGGCAGGCGTCTCGGCGGACTCCGTGCCGCAGAACCTCATTGACACCATCGCCTCCTCCGACGGGGTCTTCGTCACACCCACCACCCTGAGATTCACCGACACCTCCCGTGGGCAGATCCCCGGAGTCGTCGTGGGTACGACGCTGTGGGTGCCGGGTCAGGACATGCGGATTCCCATCTACTTCCTGTTCCCACTCGAGCAGGAGGTGCACACCCTGACGACCATCAAGGGGGTGGTGGCCCTCACCGGAGTTCTCATCGTCATGGGTCTGGGATTCACGACCCTCCTGGCCACCCGGGCGGTGGCCAGTCCCATTCGCCGGGCTTCCGGGACGGCACGTCGGCTCGCCGACGGGCACCTTGATGAGCGCATGCCGGTGCACGGTACCGACGACCTGGCGAAACTCGCCACTTCGATCAACGAGATGGCTGCCCAGCTGCAGGGCAGGATCGTCGACCTGGAACAACTCTCCACCCTGCAGCAGCAGTTCGTCTCCGACGTCTCCCACGAGCTGCGCACCCCTCTGACGACGGTGCGGATGGCTGCCGACGTCATTGCAGACCAGATGGACGAGGCAGACCCCGCCGCGCAACGATCCGCCCACCTGCTCATGACCCAGCTCGACCGGTTCGAGGACATGCTCAGCGACCTGCTCGAGATCTCACGCATCGACGCCGGCGCGGCGACCCTGGCCCTTGAGGAGGTCGACATCGTCGATCTGGTGCAGGCAGAGGTGCAGGCCGCCCAACCCCTGGCCACGAGGATGCACACCCAGCTACGAGTGCACGTCTTCTCCGGAGCCACCGCGGAAATTGACGCCATTCGAGTGAGACGTATTCTGCGAAATCTGCTGTCAAATGCCATTGAATATTCAGAATGTCGTCCCATTGACGTCACCGTGGGGTATGACCTGCATGCCGTGGCCGTGACGGTGCGGGATCATGGTGTCGGCCTCGAGGCGTGGCAGGTGGACAAACTGTTCGGCCGCTTCTGGCGGGCCGATCCCTCGCGGGTGCGCACCGTCGGTGGTACCGGTCTGGGTCTGGCCATCTCACATGACGACGCCGAGCTGCACGGCGGACGTCTGGAGGCGTGGGGCAGACCAGGTGACGGTGCCCAGTTCCGACTCACGCTGCCACGACGCCGGGGAACCGAGCTCACCTCCTCGCCACTACCACTGGTGCCCTCCGACAGGCAGGAACCATGAGATTCACACGCCCCCGAGACCAGCACGAGACCCCCAGAACCTCTGCCGACCGAACTCGTCCCGACAGAGTCCGTACCGACCTCACGTGTGACACCGGCGGCTGCCACGGTACCGGCGCCTGTCTCCACACCGGAACCTGCCACCACACCGGCGGCTGTCACCAGACAAGTGCCGATGATCCGTCGCTGCCCATCGCCCACCGGGATCTCTCCTGCCGATCGGTGCTCTCCCGTCGATCAGTACTGGGGGCCGGGGTGGGGGCTGGAGCCCTCGCCCTGACGGGATGCGCCGGTGTGCCCACCGAAGGCCCCGTCGAGCGGGTCAATTCCCCCGGCCCGGCGGCAGGCCAGGACCCCATCGACGTCAATCCGCGTCCCCCCGAGCCCGGAGCCAGCCGAGAACTCATCGTGGCCGGATTCCTGCAGGCCATGTCGAGCTCCACCGACGCCTACCGCAGCGCCCGGGCATACCTCACCGACGAGGCCGCCCAGCACTGGGACCCGCACGCTGGCGCGCTCATCTACGACTCCGAGTTCCACAAACCCACCGTCGACGACGACCGGGCCGTGCTGCACGCACCCCTCATCGCCACCCTCGACGCGAGCGGGCACCATGACCTGCGCGGGCACGGATTCCTGGATCACGACTTCGCCCTGGTCAAGGTGGCGGGGCAGTGGCGTGTCTCGGCTCCGCCCACCGGGCTGTTGCTGTCGTTGTTCGCCTTCGAGCGTGGCTACCACACGATCTCCATCTACTTCCTGGGGAGGGTTTCCGGTCTCGTCGCCCCCGACGTCATCCACCTTCCCCAGGCGGAGGCCAACCCGACCAATGCTGTGAAGGCCCTGCTGGCTGGGCCGCCGAAGGGCGGAGCTGCCGCTGACGGATCGGAATCCATCTGGTATTCTGGCATACCGAGTTCTGTGGAATTGTCGTCGGAATCCATCAGCATTGACGCCAATGGTGTGGCGACGGTGCCGTTGAATGCCCGAGCCGCACGGCTTTCCCCCGATGAACTGCGCGTCATGGCGGCACAGTTCACGTGGACCCTGTCACAGTTCTCCCAGGTCTCCCGGGTGCGATTCACCGCACGCGGCGTCCCCCTCACGCTGGCCGACGCCGCCGAGGACGGCACCGTCTCCCTCGACCTGTTCGCCTCGATGGCAGCCTACGAGAACCATGACAAGCTGGCCGTCACCGTCGTCAGAGGTGGCACACTGCAGTCGCTGGTCAGCGACGAGACCTTCCGCCCGCTCAGCGGCAGTCTCGGCACCCTGCGCCCCAGCGCTATTTCACCCAGCGTTATTTCACCCAGCGCCATCTCATCCAGCACCGCTCCCTCTGGCGCCATCCCATCGGCCACCCCCGACCACCAGTGGGCACTGGTCGATCAGCGCAGAACCGGCCTGTGGTGGTGGTGCACTGGTGCTCGCACGGCACGAAAACTGGCCAGCGGTACCGCGATGGTGCGTCCCCAGATCACTCGGGACCACACGATCTGGACCGCCGAGGACACCGGCTCCGTCACCCCCGTCGTCCACGCGGTGACCCCGGCAGGCAGGCCGAGACCGGTGAATGCTACGGCCCTGCGTCGTACGAGGATTCGCGCGTTCAGCATCTCCCCGGACATGACGCGCATCGCCTTCATCCTCGGGGAGGGAGAGGGTTCCCGGTTGGCGATGTCCACCCTGGGCAAGGATTCCTCGGGAATGCTGGTCATTGGCCAGCCCGAGGTGCGTGTCGTCGCCGAGATGGACCCGGGCATGACGATCGCCATTGACGTGGGGTGGATCAGCCAGACCAAGCTCATGGTCATCGCACGATCCGCCGTCGGTGCATCGGGGACGCCGTTCGAGTTGTGCTGCGACGGTGCCGAGGTGACGCCGGTGGGTCAGCTCACCGGTGCGAACATGGTGCAGTTGGCCACCGTGGCATCCGCCGACACTGTGTCGGCCGTCGTCATGACCGAGAGCGGGCACGTGCTGCGCTACGAGTACCGGTATCGCTGGACCCAGCTCGGTGAGGACGCCTCGATCACTGCCGTCGCCCTGAGCGGATAGTCGCCCTGAGTGGACAGGGGTGTGGCTGACCGACAGGACTGGACAGGGGTGCAGCCTGCGTGGCCGGGTGTGGCCGGGCGTGGAACAGGACGGTACGGATGGGGCGACCACCCTCGGGTGGGGTGCCCGCAGTGTGGGTTGTCCACAGCTCCTTCGAGCACCTCGGGAGCGTCGTCCACAGATCGACGAGCTGCCTGGTTCCTGGCAGTGCCACTGGCGACGATGGAGGGCATGAGGATTCTTGAGAGCCTGGCGGATCTGCTGCTGGGAGCCTGCTGCCCCGGATGCCATACACCCGGGGTGGGGCTGTGCGAGCAGTGCGTGGCAGCCGTGCGTCCAGCACCCCGCATCATCTGTGACGGGCCACCGCCGGTGGTGGCGTGTCTGCCGTATCGCGACCCCATCCCCAATGTGGTGACGGCCTACAAGGATCGTGGTGCCGGCTGGCTCGACGAGACTCTCGGCGGTTGGCTTGCCACCGGACTCGGCCCAGTCCTCACTGCCGATGAGCAGGTGCCGCGGGTCGTCCCCATGCCCTCCGATCCGGCTGCGGTGCGACGCCGCGGTGCCGATCATGCTCGCGACCTGGCCCAGGCAGCAGTTCGCAGGTGTGGGGAAGCTGCCGGTACGCGGGCTGCGGCGCGTCGAGTCCCGGGTCGAGGAGATGCGAGGCAACTGGGAGCAACCCGGCACAGACCGGACGGCCGGAGGCTGGCGAGCCTGGTACCTCGCGGCAATGACGTGGTGGTCCCACTGCTCAAGCGCACTCGGCACGTGCGCGACCAGCTGGAGGTGTCACACGAACGCCGCGCCGCCAACCAGGACTCGTCGATGCAGGCAGTTCCCGGGCACGGCCCGGTCGTCGTCATCGACGACGTGCGCACCACCGGGGCGAGCCTGGCCGAGGCCTGCCGTGCCCTCACCGAGGGTGGGTACCAGGTACGGGCAGCGGTGGTGCTGGCCGACGCGCAGACACCGCATCGGTGGGCCTGAGCCGGACGGGTCTGTGACGAATCCCTGTCGTGGAGGGGGCTCTTGAGCTAACGTTGCATCCATGCACGGTTGACACCGGCGATTTCGCTCCTCGAGGTCGAGGGGCGTGCAGCCAGCCGCAGCCGTGTTCGTCACTCGCCGGGTAATTCCGGCACGACTCCACCAAGGAGGATGCCATGGATGTCATCGTTTCGGGTCGCCACTGCCACGTCAGTGATGATGTGCGCTCCCAGGTCGAGGACAGACTGCTCGCCGTGGACAAGATCAGGGATCGCGTCACCCGTGCCGAGGTCGTCTTCACCGCCCAGAACGTCAAGGGATCTCCCGACCAGGCCATGACCTGCGAAATCACGCTGCGTTCCCGTGGACCAGTGGTTCGCGCCGAGGGGCACGCCGAGGACAAGATGGTGGCCTTCGACAAGGCCGCCGACCGGTTGCGCACCCAATTGGTCAAGGCCGCCGACCGCCGTCGCAGTCGTCGCGGGTTGCGCGTCTCCCAGATGCTCGACATTCCCGAGGAACCTGCTGGTGAGGAGCGGGACATCATCCCCACCCGCACGATTGCCGGCGACGTCGAGGTGACCGGGGACGGCCCCCTGTACGTCAAGGAGAAGGTGTTCCGCACCGAACCGCTCACCCTGGCCCAGGCACTTGACGAGATGGAACTCGTCGGCCACGACTTCTTCCTCTACGTCGATGCGGAATCCGGCCGTCCGAGTGCGGTCTACCGCCGCCGCAAGGGGTACAACTACGGCGTCATCCACCTGGATGTCGACAAGGAGAAGTGACGTCGGGGCGAGAAGTGAATGATCCATCGGGGGTCAGCCGGGGAAACCTGGCCGGCCCCCGATGATTGACCTTGAGGCGTTGATCGACCCCGACGTGCTGACTGCCCCCAAGACGCTGGTCGGCCCTGACACGCTGACCGCCCCTGATGCGTCGAGTCAATCCCATCGAGATGGCAGAAAGACTGCTGCCAGCGGCGATTTCCATGCGAAGAACCGTCGATGATGGAAGAATGCCACGATGTTGCCGGCGTCAGTCGAGAGGATTGACGAGCGTGACACATTGGGTTCAGGTGAGAAGTGCCCCTAGGATGGCTGAGGTGCACGTCGTGCACCTTGAACATGTTTTCGAGTTAGGACACCCGTCGTGAAACTGTTGGACCGCGCACTGCACGCCGGAGAAGGCAAGATCATCCGTCGCCTCAACCGGATCGTTGGCCAGGTCAACAGCATCGAGGACGACTACGTCGCCATGAGTGATGACGAGCTGCGTGGCCAGACCACTGACTTCAAGCAGCGCCTCGACAACGGCGAGGACCTCGACCACCTGCTTCCCGAGGCGTACGCAACGGTGCGCGAGGCCTCCAAGCGGGTGCTCAACAAACGTCACTTCGACGTCCAGATCATGGGTGGTGCCGCCCTGCACCAGTGCAACATCGCCGAGATGAAGACCGGTGAGGGCAAGACCCTCGTCGGTCTGCTGCCGGCCTACCTCAACGGTCTGTCGGGCAAGGGCGTCCACGTCGTCACCGTCAACGACTACCTCGCCGAGGTGCAGTCGGAGCAGATGGGACGCGTCCACCACTTCCTCGGACTCGACGTGTCGGCCATCCTCTCCCAGATGAGCCCCGCCGAACGCAAGGAGGCCTACAAGGCCGACGTCATCTACGGTACGAACAACGAGTTCGGTTTCGACTACCTGCGCGACAACATGGCCTCCAGCCTGGACGACTGCGTGCAGCGTGGCCACCACTACGCCATCGTCGACGAGGTCGACTCGATCCTCATCGACGAGGCCCGTACCCCGCTCATCATCTCCGGCCCCGCCGAGGAGAACAAGCAGTGGTACCCCGAGTTCGCCCGCATCGCCACCTCGCTGCGTCGCGACGAGGACTACGAGGTCGACGAGAAGAAGCGCACCGTCGCCGTCCTCGGCCACGGAATCAGCGTGGTGGAGGACCGGTTGGGCATCGAGAACCTCTATGAGTCGGTCAACACCCCACTCATCGGCTACCTCAACAACGCCATCAAGGCCAAGGAACTCTTCCACCGCGACAAGGACTACGTCATCATGGACGGCGAGGTCCTCATCGTCGACGAGCACACGGGCCGCACCTTGGCAGGACGCCGGTACAACGAAGGTCTGCACCAGGCCTTGGAGGCCAAGGAACACGTCGAGATCAAGGACGAGTACCAGACCTTGGCGACGATCACCCTGCAGAACTACTTCCGCATGTACGACAAACTCGCCGGCATGACGGGTACCGCCAAGACCGAGGAGTCCGAGTTCCAGAAGATCTACGGTCTGGGCGTCATCCCGATCCCGACGAACCGGCCCATGATCCGCAAGGACCAGAAGGACCTCGTCTACCGCACCGAGCAGGCCAAGTTCGACGCCATCATCGCCGACGTCGTGGAACGTCACGAGTCCGGGCAGCCGGTGCTCATCGGTACCGCCTCGGTCGCCAAGTCCGAACTGCTCTCCGAGTCCCTCAAACGCGCTGGCGTACCGCACAAGGTGCTCAACGCCAAGCATCACGAGGCCGAGGCCGCCATCGTCGCCCAGGCTGGACGACTCGGGGCGGTCACCGTGTCGACGAACATGGCCGGTCGTGGTACCGACATCATCCTCGGTGGCAACCCCGAGTTCCTCACCGAGCTGGACCTGCGTGAGAGGGGCCTGGACCCCGTCGAGGACGAGGAGGCCTACCAGCAGGCGTGGGAGAGCACGCTGGCGAAGTACGAGGAACAGTCCAAGGCCGAGCACGAGAAGGTCACCGAACTGGGTGGGCTCTACGTCGTGGGCTCGGAGCGTCACGAGTCGCGGCGCATCGACAACCAGCTTCGTGGCCGATCCGGCCGTCAGGGCGACCCGGGGGAGTCGCGATTCTACCTGTCGGTGCAGGACGAGCTCATGCGCCTGTTCAAGCCCGAGATGCTGGACCGTGCCATGGTGACCCTCAACGTCCCCGACGACGTTCCCCTGGAGTCCAAGTGGTTCACTCGCCAGATCGAGAGCGCCCAGAAGCAGGTCGAGGCGCAGAACTTCGAGATGCGAAAGAACGTCCTCAAGTATGACGACGTCATGAACCGTCAGCGTCACGTCATCTACGCCGACCGCCGCAAGGTGCTCGAGGGGGCCGACGTCGAGTCCGAGCTGCGTGCCACGACCAATCGCGTCGTCGAGGCCTGCGTACGCCAGTACACCGAGGGCTACGCCGAGGACTGGGACCTTGATACCCTGTGGCACGAGATGGGGCAGGTGTACCCCGTGGAACTGCCGAAATCCGAGTTCCATGACTGCGACGACGCCGACGAGCTCGTCGAGGCCTTCACCGACGACGCCCAGGGTGCCTACGACGGTCGGGAACAGGCTCTGGGCGAGGACACCATGCGTGAGCTGGAGCGTCAGGTGCTGCTCACCGTCCTGGACCGCAAGTGGCGGGAACACCTCTACGAGATGGACTACCTGCGCGAGGGAATCGGTCTGCGTGCCATGGCGCAGCGCGACCCGCTGGTGGAGTACCAGCGTGAGGGTGGCGAGATGTTCACCTCGATGATGGACGCCTTCAAGGAAGAGGTCGTGGGCTACCTGTTCAATCTGGAGATCCAGAGCCCGGCCCAGCAGGTCGGTCTGGTGACCGACGAGTCCGGTGAGCCCGTCACCGGTGCCTCGATGAGTGCCGGGGTGCCCTTGGGCAAGGGCTTGGAGCACCACGAGGAGACCGAGCTGAGTTACAGCTCTCCCGATGAGTCCGGCGAGGTCAGCAAGAGCGAGGCCAAGCCCAAGGACAAGCCATTCGCCAATGTGGGACGCAACCAGAAGTGCCCGTGCGGTTCCGGCAAGAAGTTCAAGAACTGCCACGGCGCGCCTGGCCGGGTGAACTGAGTCGGACCTACCGACGCACGGCGTCCGGCTCGGGACGCCGCTCTGCCTGACCTCCACCGGCGCCCGGTGATCGCTCCCGCCGGTGGCCCGTGACTGAAGTTCAGGGCGCTGGACCCCGGGGCAGGATCACCGTGGGGCACTGGAGTTCACGGTCCCGGAGACCCCCGGTGGGGCCACCGTACGGCGTGGGTTACCGGGGTCTCGGCCGTGGATCGTCACCGCGACGGCGCCGAGATGAGCTGCTCGACACCACGGTTGCGCAGCAGCTCGGTCCACGTGACCCGCCACGTCCGGGAGCCGCGGAGCGTGAGGGCCAGGGCAATTCGGTGCTGCTGGATCTCGAGCATGACGACGGCGTTGATCGTCTCGTCCCGACGTTGGATGAGGGGTCGACCGATCTGCACCACGGTGTTCCATCCCGCACCGCGCGGCCACTGTCTGATGTCCTCAACCGCCTGGACAGTTGCAATCCGGCGCAGGTGCGACATGGGACGTCGGCCACTGACGCACTCCACGATCACCCGGGTGGCAGTGAGCACCAGACGAGCTGCTGCCACGGGAGCTGAGGTCGATGGTCGGCGAGCACTGTGCAGTGCGACGACGTTGCTCGCAGGACCGCGGCCGTCATCGCCGGTGCGCGTGTCACGCGACTCGTCCGCGACGAGGTCGTCAACGCCGTCCGTCATGTCGGGCAGCATCGGATGGGGCGCGAGGTCGACCGGGTGAGATGTCGTGGGAACGTCACCGGATGGCAGCCAACTGGGCAGTTGACGCAGCTCCATGCCGGATTCGCGTGCCAGAAGGGATGAATCATGGATCGTCACGCTGCAAGCTCACACCGTGAGACCCATGAGAGGCCAGAGCCGAGTGGAAATCTGTGGACAACGTCCCGGATCCGGAAAATGGACCTGTGGAGACATGCGTGTCCACTCGTGGAACACTGGTGCAGTGCCTCGCACATGTTGGTCAAGCCGGTTACCGTTGAGAAGTGTCACATCATCATGGAGGCGTCATGTCTGATCCAGCAGAAATAGTGTTCGTCCCGGCCAGCGCAGCCGGGGCCCGAGCCATGGTGCAGCACGTCTCCGAGCAGGTTCAAGCCTTCACCGTCACCGACGAGCTGCGCGCCATCCTCGACGTTGACGGTGACGAGGAACAGACCGAACGAGCAGCCATGATCATCGCATCGGTCCAAGGCCTTGCCCGGTACGGCCGACGCCTGGTGCTCGTTGCCCATGTGCCGCCGTCGGTCATGGGCGACAACGAGGAGCATGCCAATGGGGGAGTGACCCTCACCCAGCTGGATCCCAAACAGATCACGGCGTGGTTCAGCGACGAAACCCTTGACGTGACCGCCGAGGCCGCCGAGGCGGTACGCGGCATGATCATCGACGACGCCTGGAACGACGTGCTCGTGCAGTCCCTGCTCGTCGAGCACGAGATGTTGTGGCATGACATCACCGAGGAATTGCCAGATCCCACCACCGACCCGTGGGGCTGAGCACGGGCACACTGGCTGGTACGACCGGCGTCCATCGAGATCACGACTGGACTGCCGTGGCATGCAGAGCCCTGACGCCTTGCCGTGCACCCCGCCGGAGGCACCACTCACCGCCAAGGCCATGCAGTGCCGTGACGCCGCCGGGCAGGGCTGCCGGACGGCGTCAGCAGCGTCACGTCGCAATCAGTGTCACGTTGCGTCCGTCACCGCCGGGCCCGCTGCCCAGCTCTGTGCAGCCACCGTTCAGTCACCGCTCAGCCACGGGAGGAATTCACCACGGTGCCCCGCCATGCGGCGAAGGACTCTCAGTGCGAGGCCAGCCAGGCGTCGCCTGCCTCCTGCTGGGTCCTGAAGGCTGCAGTGGCGTAGGGGGCAGCCTTCTTCTCGAGCTTCTTGCCAGCCAGCGGGATGGAGATCGAGAACGATCCATTGCAGGTCACGATCGTTCCCGGCCCGCCCGCTGCAACGTGCATCCTGCCCTCGGCCTTGGCCGGCACCCCGGCGCGCTTCATCGTCATGGTCGCCGTGCGGCTGCCGTCGGAGGCCGGAGCGTCCCACACCAGGTCGTGGTGCATCTGCAAGGTCTCACCGATGAACTTCTGTGCCTGGCTGGGGGTGGGGGTTGCCACATCGAGGGACACGTCATCCCCGGTGCGCTGCGCATGGGAGACGGTGGCATTGTTGCGGTGGTACACATCGGTCCACCAGTCCGGGTCGCTCATCATCTCGATCACGCGATCCGGGGTTGCTGAGTACTCAGCAGTCATGTTGATATCCATGACATACATTCTTGTCACAGCGTCCAAATCGATCCAGATCTGCAGTCCAGCCCCGGCGGGGTCGGAAAGATCCACCCGGATTCGCAGGTCCGGCCTGGTGCAGGGCGTGGCCTGCGAGGTGCGGCACGGCGGGGCGAGGAGCCGTGGACACAACGCTGGAAACCTCGCCCGACCACGATCCCGAGACTAGAATCGAGACAGCTGTCATGGCCTTGCCCTTGGGGAGGACAATGGACGTGCCAGCATGCGGCACGTTGCCAGTGACGTCCCCACCACACCGGGGCCTGCCGAGTTGGTGATGGTGACTCGCAACCCGAGGACGGCGCTAGGAAGCTGATATGTTCATCGATCTGCACACCCATTCCTCCATCTCGGATGGCACGGACTCGCCGACCCGGCTCGTCATGCGCGCGGCCGGGGTCGGGCTGGACGTCATCTCCCTGACGGACCATGACACCTTCGACGGCCTTGAGGAGGCCCATGCCGCCGGTGGACGATTCGGCGTCAAGGTGCTGCCGGGCATCGAGATCACCTGTCGAGAGAAGGACGTTGACGTCCACCTGCTGGGCTACGGCTGCCATCCCGACGATGCGCAGTTGGGTGCCGAACTGGAACGCACCAGGGCGTCACGGTTGGGCAGACTGCACCGCATCTGCCAGAAGCTCACCGACCTGGACATGCCGCTCACCGTTGAGGAGGTCATGCGATATGCGGGCACCGCCCACAGCCTGGGACGCCCGCACGTGGCCGATGCCATGATCGCCAAGGGATACGTCAAGGATCGCGACGAGGCCTTTGCCACGTGGCTCTCACACGACTGCCCGGCCTATGTGCGTCGCTACTCGATCGACCTGGCCGACGCCATCACCCTGGTGCGGCAGGCCAAGGGGGTGGCGGTGCTGGCCCATCCGTGGGCACGTGGCGCCGATCGAGTGCTCAGCCCCGAGCGGATCGCCGGGCTAGCCGCTGATGGCCTGGAGGGCATTGAGGTGGATCACAACGAACACGGTGCCCAGGTCCGTCGTATGCTCTTCGACCTCGGCGGTCGACTGGGGTTGATCCGTACCGGATCCAGTGACTACCACGGCACGGGGAAGAAGGGTCACGAGCTGGGGTGCAACACCACTCGGGAGACCGCCTACCGCGAGATCTGCACCCGTGTGCAGCTGCGCGGCGGCCACCTCATGTGGTGACTCGCCGGGCGGTGCCGGGGCCGCCGATGGACCGGGGCAACTCCACGGGGACTGTTGCGGCCGTCAACCCTGGGGCCGCACGGGCGACGTGCCCGGGGTGACGCACCTCGCGCTGCTATGATCATGCCCATGACCGACGCCGTGGCGGCCCCTGTGCCTGGCCCGGCGCACGATGTGAGTGACACCGCCCCACCGGCGTCGAATCCTCGTCGGACGAGGGGCGAGGAAAGGACACCATGACTGATCGTGAGACGGTGGGGACCCATGAGGCCACCGTGGCCCGTTCCCAGCAGCGTAGCGACAAGGTCGAGGCCGATCTTGCCGTGCATCCGGATCGCTGGCGAGTCCTCACCGGGGATCGTCCCACCGGCAAGCTGCACATCGGTCACTACTTCGGCTCCTTGGTGAACCGCGTCCGGCTGCAGAACATGGGCCTGGACTCCTACCTCGTCATTGCCGACTACCAGGTGATCTATGACCGGGACGGCGTGGGTGCAATCCAGGAGAACGTCCTGTCCGGCCTGGCCGACTACCTGGCAGTCGGCATCGACCCGCAGCGCACGACGATCTTCACCCACTCCGCACTGCCCAGCCTCAACCAGCTGCTGCTTCCCTTCCTGTCACTGGTCACCGATTCCGAGCTGCGCCGCAACCCCACCGTCAAGGACGAGTTGGCCAATTCCGACCGCCCGATGTCCGGGCTCATGCTCACCTTCCCGGTTCATCAGGCCGCCGACATCCTGTTCTGCAAGGCAAATGTGGTGCCGGTGGGGGTCGACCAGCTGCCTCACATCGAGGTGACTCGCCTCATCGCCCGCAGGTTCGACGAGCGCTACGGACGCGTCGACGCGGAGCAACCGGTGTTCCCCGAGCCGGAGGCGCTGCTGTCGGCCACCCCGCACGTCCTGGGCCTCGACGGCACCAAGATGAGCAAGTCACGTGGCAACACCATCGAGCTCGGGATGAGTGCCGACGAGACGGCCAAACTCATCAAGAAAGCCAAGACCGATGCCGATCGGCACATCACCTTCGACCCACAGAATCGTCCCGAGGTGTCCAACCTGCTGCTGCTCACCGCGCTGTGCGAGGACGCCGATCCGGCGGACATCGCCGAACAGATCGGTGACGGCGGATCGGGCACCCTCAAGAAACGACTCACCGAGTCCCTCAACGAGTACTTCGCGCCGATCCGTGCCCGGCGAGCCGAGCTCGTCAGCGACAAGACGTATCTGCGCCGCGTGCTGCATGAGGGCAATGAGCGGGCCAGCGCCGTCGCCGACCAGACCTTGGGCGAGGTGCGCGAGGCCATGAGGATGGTCTACTGAGCCGGCTCACCAGGGAGCTGGCTCGCTGAGGTCAGCTTGCCACGGCGGGGGCCAGGCTCGGACACGCTCTGACGCGTCAGTCAGGCCGCGTCGATGCCGGCGGTGCGTTGATTGCCGGAATGGCCCGAAACCGTCGCAGAGCACCGGGTCGCAGGCGACTGGATCGCAGAACACTGGAGTCGGCGCAGGGCCTAGCCGCAGCAACCATTGGCGACGGGCGGTCACACCACTATCGGTGCCGGGCAGCGGCCCATCGATCATGTGAGGGCCTATCGGCCATGTGACAAGGGGCACCACTGCCTCGGTGAGCGCCAGACCGCCCTGCGCAGGCAACCAGCGACAAGCTGACCCCTGCGCAGGACGAGTGCCTGGGCGCAGGAGGAGTACTTGGTCGATCAGTGGCCCCTGGGACGACGAG
This sequence comes from Cutibacterium granulosum, assembly GCF_900186975.1. NCBI lineage: Bacteria > Bacillati > Actinomycetota > Actinomycetes > Propionibacteriales > Propionibacteriaceae > Cutibacterium > Cutibacterium granulosum. The sequence goes on along the minus strand of NZ_LT906441.1, from coordinate 1,706,665 downwards.
CCCGCCGGGTGCGCCGAGTGTCCGCCGAGGTGCCGCGGTCCTGGTTCGAGTTCGACGCGCTGGCTGCCGAGGATCGTGCCCGGGTGGATCGTCTCGTCGGTCGAGAGCCGGTACGTGCAGATTTCCGGTCGGTGCCACTCGCATGACCTGACGTGCTGGAGGCGGGGTGGGGAGCCGAGGTGTGCTGCTCGGAATCGACACGTCGAGTGCGCCTCTGGGGCTCATGGCGGGGGCGACGGTGGTCGGTCCCGCGGGCTCGACGACGCCTGGTCCTCCCGGCTCCAGCGGCACGGGAACCGGCGGCGGGCGTGGTCCTGGTGGACGTGGTGGGGTGTTGCTTGGTGGCGGAGGACGCCCGGGCCGGATCGGTGACGGCCCTTGACTCAGCAGTCTCACCGGCTCGGGAACGGGTTGTGGGAGCCTGGACGTCGCTGCCGGTTCTGCGGGGCCGCGAACTCGCCGAGGCTGCTGGAGCCGTCCCGGCGGCCTCGGCGTCCCGTTGCACCACCACGCCGTTGCGGCGGCGTGTGCGCTGACGCTTGGGTCGGTTCTTCGTACCCCGTGTCTTCGGCCCCTCGCGACGGCGTCCTCGGGTATGGCTCTCGTCGCGGGAATGCCTCGGTTCGGCACCGGGCAGGCGGCCAGTGGCGTCCTCGGGAATGGCGAGGTCACTGAAGAGGTGCGTGGAGGTGGAGTACGTCTCCACCGGCTCATCGATACCCAGCCCCAGAGCCTTGTTGATGAGCTTCCAGCGGGTGAGGTCGGGCCAGTCCACTAGGGTGACCGCAATGCCCTTGGCGCCGGCGCGTCCGGTACGTCCGATCCGGTGCACGTAGGTCTTCTCGTCGTCCGGGCACTCGTGGTTGACGACGTGCGAGACGCCGGTGACGTCGATTCCGCGGGCCGCCACGTCGGTGGCCACCAAGACCTTCGCCCGCCCCTCGCGGAACCCCTTGAGAGCCCTTTCCCGAGCCACCTGGTTGAGGTCACCGTGAATGGCACGGGCCGGGAACCCCCGGTCGGCGAGATCGTCGGCCAGACGCTGGCAGGCCCGCTTGGTGCGACAGAAGATGATCGTCTTCTCGACCTCGGAGGACTGCAACAGTCGCGAGATGATCTCGATCTTGTCGAGTGGATGCGCCTGGTAGACGTACTGGGTGGTCTGTGGCACCGTCGCCTGGGAGTCGGCCCCCTCCGCCCGGATGTGCACCGGATGGTTGAGCTGGGCGCGGGCCAGGGACATGATCGCTGCCGGCATGGTGGCCGAGAACAGCATCGTCTGGCGGCTGGTGGGGCAGTGGCCGAGCAGTTTCTCCACGTCGGGAAGGAAACCGAGATCCAGCATCTCGTCGGCCTCGTCCAGCACGACGATCGAGCAGCTGGTGAGGTTGAGATCCCTGCGACCGACGAGGTCCAGCAGGCGGCCCGGGGTGCCGACGACGACGTCGACCCCGCGTTTCAGCGCGTCGATCTGGGAGTCGTAACCGACGCCACCGTAGACGGTGAGCACCCGGGCGCCACGCACGCGAGCCGCCGTGTCGATGTCGCGGGAGACCTGGAGGGCGAGCTCGCGCGTGGGGCACATCACCAGGGCCTGGGGCAGACGGCTGCCCGACTGCGTCCAGCCCTCGTCACCGGGCAGGACGATGCGTTGCAGGGCAGACACGCCGAAGGCCAGTGTCTTGCCCGTGCCGGTGCGAGCCTGACCGATGAGATCGGTGCCGCTGATGGCGATGGGGATGCTCATCGCCTGAATGGGGAAGGGCGAGGTGATACCGGCGTCTGCCAGCCCCTCACAGATGTCGGCTCGAACCCCCAGGTCGGCGAATGTCTGGTTTTCTGAAGTGTTGTTCGTGGTCAGTGTCGTGGCCTCTTCGTGCGTGGACCCGCCAAGGTCCTGTGTCGTGCGCGGGCCGGTTGGCCCGGGATGTGTGCAGGCCCGTCAAGGCCCGATGTCGTGCATGGACAGCACCCGGTGAGGGTTTGGTGTCCGGGAGAGGACGGGACTCGCAGGGTGTTATCCGCGTGCGAATTCATGTCCTCGGGTGGTATTGACGGCTTGTCAATCGAACACACCGAGAGCGATTCTACCGTTCCGAGCCGCAGAGCCCTAGCCTGAAGGGGTGGCAAGCTTCGACACCGCCCCTTACGCGGCAGCAACGACGTTCTGGTCCATCGTCTGTTCCAGTGCGCTGACCCAGTTGGGTTCCGTGGTCTCGGCAATGGAACTGTGCCCAGCCCTCGCCGACCGTTTCCTCATCGCCGATCGTGCCAAACAACTGTGTGAGGTGCTGGACGAGGCTCGTCCACAGGTCGATGAGATCGGTGGTCTGCGTCGTGTGGAGCCGATGATCTCCTCGGTCGTCAGCTACGTCCCAACGACGACGTGGGTCCAGGCCTTGCTGCGAGACCACATCCTCTTCGGGCTGCAGCGCGACTTCATGACCCAGGTGGCCGATCGCATCGATCCCCTCATGCAACCCCCGGAGTCCACTTGGGCACAGTTCTTCGCCCATGCCGAGGGGCGCAGGGCCCGGTTGGACGCCACACTGCGCAGGATCCTTGACGCCGACACCCAGGGAACGGATCGCCACGCTGATTCCCAGGACGTCACCAGCCCCGTACAGATGGACCAGACGGATCGGCACGAGGGCTCCTCGCCGGACTCCGGTGAGGATCGTGACGACGAGGAAACCCTCGGCAGCGGGATACGTGCCGAGGCCTCGGTCTTCGCCCGACGCTATGTGGGTGAGGTGCTGTCGGTGGCGCAACGTCTGGCAGCCGTCGAACAAGATCTCACCGTTGCGCTCACCGGCCGGGACCAGGACGACGATGACATCAACGCCGTCAACGAGATCATGGCCGATGTGCTGCACAGGAATGACGACCGGCTTGCCGATCTTGGACTGGAGCCGTGATCGCCACCGGCGAGCACATCGACCGTGGACTCACCGAACAGGTGCTGGCGCACCAGCCCTGACCACCGTGGTCACAGTGTGCCGAACCCGACCTTGTGGGGATTGGCCTCGCCCAGATCGACATAGCCGATGGACCGCGACGGAATCAGGACCCGGCGACCCTTGGAACCGGCAAGGGCGAACACCCCGTGCTCCTCGGCCAGTGCAGCACGCAGCTGTGCCTCGATCTCCTCGGGGGTCTGCTCGACGTCCACGACGATCTCGTGGGGCATGTCAGTGATACCAATCTTGATCTCCATGCCTACAACCTAGTCGCACTCACGGGCGACCGGGAAAATCGCGCTCATGGCGCAGCAGCTCAGCCACGGTGGGGCGAGGCCATCCTGGCCGGGACAGGGTTCGCACGGGGGCAGGGTTCTCCAGACGGCGGGAGCATCACCGGAGTGTGCTTCAGGATTCGTCGGTGAGATGGACGCAGGCCACTGTCGCATTGTCGTGACCGCCACAGGAGAGGGCATGACGGACGAGCCCCTCGGCAATCGTCTGGGCGTCCTGATGTGGCCCGGTGCCATGCTGGTCGATGTGGCTCACCAGGGCTGCCAGATCGGCAGGGTCTGCGGCATAGTTCCACACCCCGTCACTGCACAGCAGCAACCATCCCGACCTGGTGGGTTCGTAGGCGACGACACGTGGGGTGATGTCGGTGGCCCGTGCCCCGATCCACTTGGTGATGGCGTGTGCCCCGGCACCATGCTCGGCACGATCCCGCGGTACACCCATCTCTATCTGCATCTGGGCCACGGAATCGTCGGTGGTGAGTCGAACTGCCTTGCCGTCGCCGGGAAACCAGAACGCCCGAGTGTCTCCGATGTTGGCCACCACCACGCGCGAGGGGCCGTGTATCGCCGCGGCCACGGTGCAGGCTCCCACGGGCTCACCGTCACTGGTGACGATGCGTTCGTGGGCCAGGTCGAAGGCACCGGTGAACAGGGCAATCGTCGCATCGTCGCCGGTGGGAAGGCCGTCGCCCAGGGCGTCGGTGAGGTGCTGACAGATCGTCGTCGCAGCGATGTGCGAGGCGCGTTCGGCACCCGGGGTGGAGGAGACCCCGTCCGCCACGACAACCACCCAGTAGGGGCCGGAGGGGGCGAAGTCGATGCCTGCATAGTCCTGGTTCGTGGCGTGCCGCAGGCCAATGTCGGTCGCCAGACCGATTCTCGCGTCATCGGGCACCGCCGCCCCGCGGTACAGACGCTCACGGGTGTCATGCCGAGGATCGTCGTCCTGTGGCATGGGCATGTTCTCCTCCTTGCACGGCAACGGTCGGGGGAACCAGTGGTTGGCCCTGCGTGCGCCTGGATGACGAATTGTGGGTGACGGACACAGTGTAGAACGTGAGTTGGGCTGAGTCAGTTTCACCGGCGACTCTGGCGAACGTACCAGAGTGCTGCAAAAAATGTCTCACCCCTTCTGGTTTCATGAATGTCATGGACATTGAACTCACTGCGCAACAGCAGAACGCTGTTGACGACGACTCCGCACTGGTGCTGATCCTGGGCGGTCCGGGTACCGGGCGTACCACCCTGTGCCTGCACAAGGCGGTGTCCTTCGTCGAGGCCGGGCACCGGCTTGACGAGGTGCTCATCCTCGCGCGCAGTCGGGCCACCGCACAGGCACTTCGGACCAGACTTCTCCTGCAACTCGATGGTGCCCACCTACGTCCGCAGGTGATGACGGTGCATGGATTCGCTCGGAGCCTCGTCATGCCCAATGCCATGATGCCGCAGGCCAGGGAGTCGTCCGAGGGCGATTCAGCAGCTGCCCATCTGCTCACCGCACCGGAACAGGAGTCACTGCTACGAGACGTCATTGACGCGGCAGATCGTTCCGAATGGCCCGCGCAGTTCCAGGCCGCCTGCCACGACGCGAAGTTCATCTCCGATGTGCGGTTCATGGCCGCCACCATCAGTCAGGCTGGTGTACGAGGTGCCGAGCTGGCAGCCCAAGGGCGACGATTCCGGCGCGACGACTGGCGAGTCACCGGCGAGATCCTCTCCGAGTACGAGCACCGGCTCGCCGAGTCCGGGGATTTCGACTACACCGGGCTCATCCATCGGGCAATCGACGTGCTGAGCAGTCCGACGCGACGTGCCGAGGTGCGCGAGCGGATCAAACTCGTCATTTGCGATGACGTCACCGAGGTCGATCACTGCCAGACAGTGCTGTTGGGGCAGCTGAGCGGGGCGGGCATCCCCCTGTTCCTCACCGCTGACCCGGACCAGACGATCGGCACCTTCCGTGGTGCGCAGTCTGGACGCATCGACGGGTTCCTCGACGAACTCACCGGTCATGGGCGGCAACCTGCCATTCACCACCTCACCACCGACATGCGGTGCTGTGGAGATGTGCACGAGCTGGTCGAGAGGGTACGAAGCCAACTACCCGCCCAACCCACCGTGGACCTGCGGCAGATGCCGTCGGAACGCTGGTCGGGGGGCTCCGGGACATGTGAGTACCTCGAGGAATCCAGCAAGGCACGGCTGGCACGCTCCATTGCACGGCGCTTGCGCCGAGCCCACCTATATGAAGGAATCGCCTGGGAACAGATGGCCGTCCTGGCCCGCAACGGTTCGGACGTGGATGTCCTGGCCACCTTGCTGGCTGCTGAAGACGTACCGGCTTATCGGAGTTCCCAGGACGTCGTCCTGTCCGAGGTGCCAGCCGTCCGTGAACTGATCGTCGGGTTGCAGGCCGCCATCGATCTGGCCGAGGGATGCGATGATGACTACGAGCGACGCATGGTGGATCGTCTGCTCGACAGCCCCTTGTCGGCGACGACCCATGAACAGGTGCATCGGTTCCGTGCCTGGCTGGCTGTTCATGGTGGCTCGGTGAACTGGGCGGAGCTGACGTCCCTGCTTCGATCCAAGAAGGCAGCAGATGTCGATGTGCCTGGTGCGCCGGGAAACCTGCCAGAGGCTCCACACGAGCCCCGGCACGTCGACGATGGCTCTGACACCATTGCCTCGGGAGAGGACGCATCCACTTCTCAGACCTCGGAAACCACTGATTCCCGCGATTCCGAGGTGCCCATCCTCCCAGCAGAGTTGCGTCGTGAACTTTCCGGGGTGAGCGCCCTCATCCGTCGTATCGACATGGCTGCCGTGAATCTCAGGAAGAACGGACCGGTCGACGTCTCCCTGTGGCGAGTGTGGGGTGGTGAGAGCGCCCCCAATTCCACGCTGCAGACATGGCCAGACGTCCTCAAGCAACGAGCCCTGGACGCCGACGCGACGGCCAACCGGGAGCTCGACGGGTTGTGCGCCTTGTTCGACATGGCTGGACGACATGGTGAGCACATCGGCACCCACGGAGCTCGTCAGTTCATTGCCGAGGCCCTGTCCGAGCAGACCCCCGCGGACCGGAGCCGGGAAACGGATCGCGATCGCAACGGGGTGTGCATCATGACCGCCCATCGTGCCAAGGAGACGCAGTTCGACCTCGTCGCCCTCTATGGGCTGGAAGAACAGTCGTGGCCCGCGATGAACCTCACGGGGTCCATGACGGGCGCGGATGTGTGGTCACCGGACGGGCCGCTGCCGCCCCGAGACTGGTCCGAAACCCTCCAGTCGGAACGACGGTTGTTCCTCACGGCATGTTCCCGAGCGCGGCACGTCGTGGTGCTCACCGCCGTGCGCAATGACGAGGAGGGAATCCTCCCATCCAGGTTCCTCACCCCGGTGCGTGACCTGTGTCAAGAAAATGATGACCGGGAGCAGGCTCGGAGCAGTGCGGCACTCGGACATGAGAACCTCACCAGCCTGGTCGCAGACTTGCGGCGCAGTGCCGCCGATGACCAGCTACCCGTCACCCTGCGCAGACACGCAGCTCGTCAACTGGCATGGTTGGCCGCCCAGAAGAAGGATGATCACCCCCTTGCCGTCCACGCAGATCCTCATACATGGTGGGGGTCGGGCATCGACCCCGCACGACAGGGTGGTGAGACGGCCGACAAACCAGACGTGTATCTCTCACCGTCACATGTGGGGGAACTGCTCGACTGTCCCAGACGATGGTTCCTCAGTCGCCGACTGGGCGCCTCGGGCCCGATGTCTGCCAAGGCCCAGGCCGGTTCCTTGGTGCACCGGATCGCTGAGGAGAATGCCGAGCACTGGTGTCTCGAACGTGCCATGGATCAGTTGGACGCTGAATGGACAACACTGTCCTTCGACTACGCATGGGAGTCCCACGTTCTCCTCGAGAACTGTCGCGAGGGACTGCGCCGACTCGATGCCTGGCTCGTGAAGAGCAGCCAGCGTGAACTGGTGGGCACGGAGGTGCCCATCAAGCATGTCTTCGACCTGCCCAGCGCCATGGTGCACGTCGCGGGAAGTATTGATCGTCTGGAACGAGACGAAGCCGGAAACCACATCGTCATCGACTACAAGACCGGTTCTCGGCCGCACGAATCGATGAATCCCCATGTCATCCAGGTGGCCATCTACCAGACCGCACTGGCAGAAGGGTATGGGGGCCGCAAACCAGCCGACGTGGGGCCTGCTGAGCTCGTTTACCTCATGGATGAGCCCCACAAACGTGGCGGAGAGGCCAGGGTGAGATCCATCTCACCGGTGGGAGACGAGCCATGGGCACGTGGTGCTGTCCTCACGGCAGCGGCAGGGTTTCACGACTGGGTCCGGTACTACCTCGACAGGGCGGCTCGGGTCGTCCTCGGCGTGGAACGCGCGGCAGTGACGAATCACGGCTGTCAGTTCTGCCCAGTTCGTTCCGGGTGCCCGGCTCTCGTCCCACCGGATCCGGCCGTCGACGTGTCGAGAGAATCTGAGGTCCGCACAACGTCTGGTTCGCAGGAGAAGGAGTCATGATGAGCACGAATGGCTCGATGCCACGGCCCACCGCCGAGATGCTGGAGCAGATGACGGAACTGTTCGGCTTTCGCCCCTCCACCGAGCAGGCCATGGCAATAGCTGCCCCGCTGGAGCCGTCAGTCATCATTGCCGGAGCTGGCACCGGGAAGACGACGGTCATGGCCGCGCGAGTGACCTGGCTCGTCGCCAAGGGATTGGTGCGAGCGGACCAGGTTCTGGGATTGACCTTCACTCGCAAGGCCACTGCAGAGCTGCGTACTCGGGTGGGACGCAACCTCACCAAGGCTGGTCTCCTGCAGCCGGACGACCAGGAACCGACCGTCCTCACCTACGACAGCTTTGCCGCCAATCTGGTCTCTGAGTTCGGGGCATGGATCGGCGTCGATCCAGCGACACGACTCATCTCGGACGCCCGCTGCGTCCAGGTGGCCCTGGACGTGCTGCACGATCCCGAGAAAGTTCCGCCTCGCGCCGGACAGGTGACAGCCCGATCGATAGCGCAGGGCGTCCTCTCGCTGTCCGAGCAGGCCTCATCGCACGCAGTGTCGATGGACGATCTTCGTGCCGCCAATGACGCGTGGCGCCAACAACTTGACCAGGCTGCTCCCAGGAAGAACGGCGAGCCCTACGTCGACGTGGTCAGGGCCCAGAACGCGGCGGAGCAACGCGATCAGCTGATGTGGTACGCACAGGAATATCGGAACCGTCTTGCCGAACGGGGTTTCTTCCGGTTCTCCGACCGTCTCAACCAGGCCATCCAGCTGGTTCGAGACTTTCCACGGATCGGCCAACAGATACGGTCTCGGTATGCGGTGGTGCTGCTCGATGAGTACCAGGACACCTCGAGCTCCCAGGCACGTCTGCTGGCGAGTCTGTTCAGCGGTTCGACGCCGGAGAACGGCAGGGGCCATGCCGTCACGGCAGTGGGTGATCCATTGCAGGCCATCTATGGCTGGCGTGGAGCTGCCGCCAACAACATCTTGGACTTCCCACGACACTTTCCCCACCGTGACGGGCCGGACGCGTACGACAATGGTCAATACTCGTTGACCCAGAATCGGCGTTCGAACCAGACCATCCTTGACTGTGCCAATGCCATTTCCGAGGGCATCAGATCAGATCCGAAGATCGGAAATGTTGTCAAGCAACTGCGAGTCCCCGAAGATGAACATGCCGGGGGAGAGGAATCACCTCTGCCGGTGGACATGCCAGTGCAGGTGCACACCTTTGACACCTGGGAGCAGGAATGTGAGGGCGTCGCAGACCAGATTGTCGAGGCTCATGAACGTGGCACGGTTGGTCGGTGGAAGGACATCGGCGTCCTCATGCGCACGAATGCCAAGATTTCCGATCTGTACCTTGCCTTGAGTGCGCGTGGTGTGCCGGTGTGCCTGGCGAACCTGTCAGCCCTGTTGCGAGTACCCGACATCGCCTTGATCTACAGCCATCTGCGGCTCCTGGTGGATCGGCGTGACAATGAGGCTCTGGCAACCCTGTTGACCGCACCGAGATGGGGACTGACCACGAAGGAGCTCGAACGGTTGCACGAGCGCGCCAAGGCGATTGCGCTGCATCGAGAGCGGTCGAGTGACGGCAGCGATCCCCACGCCCATCCCGACGTCTTCCTCGTCGACGCCGTGGACGATCCCGGGTTCATTGCGGACGAACCGCACCTTGCTCGCACCATCGCCGGGGTGAAACGTGAGATGACATTCATCGAGTCCAGCGCAGCGGACTGCCCCGACGACCTGGTGCTGCGTATTGCTGCTGTCACCGGCCTCAATGTCGACATTGCTGCCGATGAGCCGGATCGTCGCGATGCTCGACGCCGGCACGTCGATGCCTTGTGGCGCGAGGTTCGTGACGTCTGTACCGATGACTCGACGATGGGCCTTGTCGAGGTCGTGGAGTGGATGCGCATCGAGGACGATGAGGGCAAGGGCCTTGACCGAGAACTTGTCGATCTTCCCGATGCCGTGGTCATCGCAACGGTCCATGCGGCGAAGGGGCTGGAGTGGCCGATGGTTTTCCTGCCGTTCATGGTCGACACCGTTTTCCCCAGCAAAAGATCCGGCGACAATTTCGCCACCCAGGCGGCGGCAATTCCCCCTCAGGTGCGTGGCGACTCCGATGCAATACCCTTGCCGGTCTCAGGTCATCATGACGCGTTGAGGAAATATGACGCAGAGCGCAGGAAGAGTGCCCGCTCCGCAGAGGATCGCCTGGCATATGTTGCCGTGACACGGGCCAAGTCCCGGCTCATCGTCTCGTGGCACAAATGGGAGTCGGGCATCGTGCGGATGCGTCATCCCAGCGCCTACCTCACCACCATTCATGACACGATCGTGGCGATTCAGGAACAGGTCCTGGAGCAGTGCCCCCAGGATTCCCCGGATCGACAGCAGATCGTGAGCCGCTACGAGCAGATCGTCGCATCGCTGGATGAGGAGGACGTGGCTGCGCCGACCGGCAGCGATCTACCCGTTGGACGACAGTGGCCGCAGATCGCGTATCACGATGATGTGGCAGTTCGTCGTCTGGTGACGGAATGGATTGCCGAGGGCCCAGAGGTCGTGCTTCCGAGCCTTGACGATCCGGACGACGCTGACGTGGCCGATCAGTGGAAACATGATGCCGAAGTGCTCATCAACGAGGAACGACTGCGTCGAGAACACGTCGACGACCTTCCCACCTCTTTGACCACCTCACAGCTCATGCAGATCGACCAGGACCACGAAGCATTCCTGGACCGGCTGCGCCGACCGATGCCGCAGCCGGTCAGCCGGGGGGCAACCGTGGGTTCGGTGTTCCATGAGTGGGTGTGCCACCGGTTGCGGCCCGATCTGTACCCCGTTTGGGAGCTCGCCCCAGGCGTCCCGGAACGAACGATCCAACACCTGCAGGATCAGTTCGAGACCAGTGCATGGGCACGGCTGAAACCAGTTGACGTGGAGGAACCCTTCGCCCTCAATCTCGCTGGGCACGTGGTGCGAGGCCGGATGGATGCGATCTTTGCCGATCCGCAGGTCGACGGCGGATTCATCGTCGTTGACTGGAAGACCTCACGGCCCGGCAAGGCCGATCCGATCCAGCTGTCGGTGTACCGGCAGGCATGGGCACAGGCCCTGGCGATTTCCCCGAATCGAGTTCGTGCGCTGTTCCACCACGTCGGTGACGGAGTCGATGCTGAACCCGCACAACTGTGGGACACAGAAGAGCTGAGCAGGGTTCTAGACTCACGGTCATGACGACGTTCTGCACCCCGAGTCTTGACCGACGCTCCGAGAGTCGTGACGATCCAGCCGTCGTGGCCCAGTTGTGGGATGGACCGAGTGCCCGACTGCTCCTCGTCGACGGCGATGACCAGGTACTCTTTGCCGGGGACCACTCCGACAAGCCGGGACGTCTTGTCGGAGTGCCCACCGTGGGGCCACGTGACGATCAGCGCCAGCACCTCCTTGGTGTTCGCAATGGTGTGGCCTGGTTTACCCAGCGGGTCGAGGACCTCGGTGCGGTGATGGGCCAGATGGATGATGCTGGTGGGGCGAGTCCATTCGGCAGATCCGATCAGGGCTCACACTCGACGTCGGCATCATCGGCTCAGGGGTCGTGGGATGTCGCCCGGCCGGTTGCCGCACGTCAGGCAGCGCTGGATCGCTCCGACCAGGAACTGCTCTGGTCGGCGTTGGCACTGCTCGCCTGGCATGAGAGTGATCCCACGTGCATACGGTGCCACGGGCGTACCGTCGTCACGGTTGGTGGTCCCAGCCGGCGTTGTGTCGACTGTGGTGCGCTGGTGTTCCCGCGCACCGATCCGGCGGTGATCGTCGCGGTGCTCGATGACGACGATCGTCTCCTGCTCGCCAGGCAGGCCACGTGGGACCCCGGACGGATGTCTGTCGTGGCCGGATTCATCGAGGCGGGGGAGACGGCTGAACATGCCGTGGCACGAGAGGTTCGGGAAGAGACCGGCCTGGACGTACGCGCCGTGCGCTACCTCACCTCACAACCGTGGCCATTCCCACGATCGCTCATGCTCGCCTACGTGGCCAGAGCCACAGGTGAGGTTCGGGTGGACGGCGTCGAGCTGGCCGAAGGCGGTTGGTACACCACCGACGAGGTACGCCGACTCACGGCATCCGGGGCCATGGGCATGCCCTCGCCGATCTCGGTGGCGCGTCGTCTGGTCGAGGCGTGGCTGCACGATGCGTTGCCTGCCCCGGAGAGTGACGTGGGTCTTCCCGTGGTCGTGGGCCAGTCGTGACCGTGGGGATCGAGCAATGGGCATGGGGGAGTGACGTCGCCGCCACTGATGGGGACCGGAACGTTGAGGGGTTCTGGTGTTGACTGGGACATTGGACACTGATGTTGCTGGGGGCACTGATTGGGTACAGGTGCTCACTGGGACGTTGCCGGGATCTGGTGCTGGTTGGGCCACTGGAGGTACTGGTGCTGACGGGGCACGGTTGCCGGAATTCAACGGGGGCCTTGGCACGCAGCTGCATGCAGGGGTCTCACACTGCTCCAGGTTTCCCCGTGTCAGTGATTGGTGCACGCAGCTGCATGCAGAGGCCTCACCCCGACGAGGTCATGGTGGCCCGGAGGCCAGCCTCGGGGTACGGTCTCGGGGTACGGTTGCGGGGGCGAGTGCACGAGGCACCCCCCGTTCTCAGGCGTCGGAGCTGCTGATTCCTCCCTGCCTCATCCGCTGCCACTGACGTTTCAGCCCGGAGTTTCGTTGCGTGGGCTGTCCAATGGCTCGTCGAATGGATTCGCGGGTCCCCATGACCGTCAGATGCCGTCGTGCTCGGGTGATCGCGGTGTAGAAGAGTTCCCGGGTGAGCAGTGCCGAGTCCGGTGGCGGCAACACCACGGTGACGTCGTCGAACTGACTTCCCTGGGACTTGTGAACGGTCATGGCCTGCAGCGGAAACATGGTCGACAGCAGGGAGCAGGGGAGTCTACGACTCGAATTGCCCTTTCCCGGCAGGGCAACCGTGGGAACGGGCGACGTCTGGACGATGACACCACAGTCACCATTGTTGACCTCGAACTGACGCATGTTGTGCGTCACCATCGTCGTCTCGCCCACGACCCATTGGCCCTGCCCGAGTCCCGGCAAGGTCAATGACAGGGTCTCGACCATCTGGGCCGACCACGACGCCACCCCATAGGGGCCAAGACGGTGTGCGCACAGCAGACGGTGCCCATCGGCACATGCCAGCGCATCGTCATCCGCACCGGTCGTTGCCTGCTGGCGGACAGCCTGTGCTGTGGAGATGATGGTTTCCTGCAACTCGGGAAGGCTCGACAGGGGGGTCTCGGCAGGGTCGGCATCGATGAACGAGATCTGGTCAGGGCTGGTGGTCAGGATCTCCAGTGCCTCATCGACGGCGTCGTCCAGGCTCTTCCCGTGCTCCTCGTACTGCACCGCCTCGGCCAGTGCTGCAATGGCACCGCCAGATCTGTGGTTGTGAGTGAGTTTGGACACCGGAAGCACCTCGCTGGCGAGCCCGCTGTCCTCGCCCCCGTCATCCGCCTTGCCCAGCTCACCATGGGAAGCGACGATATCGGCCAGGACGGATCCAGCCTCGACTGACACCAGCTGATCCGGGTCACCAACGAGGATCAGCCGGGTCCGCGCCCCGATGGCGTCGAGCAGACGAGCCATGAGGGATACCGACAGCATTGATGCCTCGTCAACGACGATGACGTCATAGGGCAACTGGTTGAGCTTGTCGTACCGGAATCCACTGCCCGGCCCCTGCCACCCCAGCAGTGAGTGGACCGTGGTGGCCTGTGAGGCAGTTGGCAGGGGCCTGAGACCCAGGGCATGGGATGTGCTGGTCACGGCGTCACGCAGTCGACTTGCCGCCTTGCCACTGGGCGCGGACAGGGCGATCCGGCCCAGATGTGGATCGGCGCTGGCCAGCACGGCGAGGATGATGCACACCATGGTCGTCTTGCCGGTTCCGGGGCCGCCGGACAGAACGCTGACATTGTGCGTTGCAGCCGCTCGAACCGCGTCAACCTGGAACTCGTCGAGCTGGAAGTGTGGGCGCTGTATCGTCTCCTGGACCTCGTCGAGCACCTGCCGGCACTGCTCGTCGGTGATGGAGGTTTTCTCGTGGGCGAGGTGCGCGAGTCGTGTGGCCACGGTCTGTTCGTCGAGCCAGTACCGTTCCAGGTACAACCGGTCTGAGTCCAGTCGGGCAGGACGTGCGTTGCTGGCAGATCTTCGATCAGCTATCGCAGGACTCCTCTGCAGGGTCAGCATCCAGTGGTCCGGATCGGGCCAGGTCATCTGCTCCACCTGCTCGATCGCAGCAGCAGTCTGCTCGTCCATCAGTCCGCGCAGGGCCGGATCGTCCAGCTGGGTGAGGATGGTCTCGCGTATCGTCCGGGGATTGAGAAAGACCGATCCGTGTCGCAGTTCGCGACTGGTCAATGCCAGGGCCAGACGTACCGATTCCTCGGACTCGTGACAGAGCCGGCACACCATCGTCGCAAGATGGATGTCGGCGGCCGACAGCACGCCCGCAGTGCACAACGTTGCCAAGGTCGGGCTGGCGGAGATGGGAACCACATCAGTGCTCATGGCGTCCTCCCAGGATGTCGCTGACGGCCACCACCAGGGCCGGATTCACTGACCACGTGAACACCCCATAGGGCATCGAGGCATCAGCTGGCGTGGCCACCCCTGCCATGGCGCGTACGAAGAGATACCCCACAGGCCCCAGGCAGGTGGCGGGATCGTACCCGGGCATCGTGTGTGACAGGTAGCGGTGCAGGGCTGCGCTGTAGAGCAGCGCCTGCAGGGGATAGTGCGAGCTGATCATCATGGATGTCATGGTGGTGACGTCGTACGCACGTGGCTCAAGGGGTTGGCCTGCTGGTCGCGGCGCACGGTTGGTCTTGTAGTCGATGACGAGGAACCGTCCGTCGGGACGGCGTAGTACGGCGTCGATGGAACCGGTGAGATACCCGGACAGGACCGTGGAAGCTGCTGGTGAGGTTGCCAGAACCCTCCCATAGCTGGCGAGTGGGTCGTTCTCGGGCACCAGCGAACGGTCGCTGAGGGCTTGGGCAAGTGCACCAACCGTGTTGGACATCGGCGATGACGGAGCCAGTCTCATCTCGAAGTCCAGCTCGGCGAGCCGGTCGGACGGCTTGAAGTCGGCGAGGCACTGGCCAGGTGCCAGTTCTCCCAGGTCGGTGTGCATGACGTCGACGAGGCCGGCTGCAAGGCTGGTTGCCCCGACACCGTCAATGGGCTCAGCACGCAGTTTTCGCGCGGTCCAGTTCGTGATCTCGGCAGACAGATCAGGAACCGAGGTGTCGACATGCTCGAGGATCTCGTGAACCACCAGTCCGAACGAGGTTCCGCCAGGCATGGCGCACAGCCCGTCACCGGTTGATGGGGAGACGTCCGGGGAAGTGCCCAGGGCATCCTCGTCCGGCTCGTCCTGGCCTGCCGAGGCGTCGACGAGGTCGGCCATCGATGATGTGGCACCGTGGATGCCGGCAGTCAGCCCCGAGTACGAGGTACGTTTCCACTGATGGTCGACGCTACGGGTGAATGTGGCCGGTGTCCCGCCGACGGGGGGGACGGGTAACTCTCGAGAAGGCGCTTCCGTCACCTCGACGGGTACCGCTTCGATCGAGGCCCCACCCACTCTCGGGCTCAGCCAGGGTGGTGAGACTGCTGCGTCGTTGACGGGCTCGGGGAACACGGGAGCCTCCGACCCGGCAGACTCCAGCGCGAGGAGCCGCTGCAGACCGGAGTCACCGATTCGGCCAGGTACTGGAGCCCACCACAGTCGTACGGCCGACTGGCTCCGGGTCAGCGCCACGTAGAGCTTGCGCAGCTCCTCGGCGAGAGCGTCATGGCGAATCTGTGCCCATGCCTCCAGTCGAGCAGGATCATTGACATCGGACAGGTTGAGAACGCGCCGTTCCCCGTCGAACCACACCAGGGGAGAGCCATCATCGCGCATGAACGTACGAGATGCCCGTTGCTTCCTACGAGTGCCTTCACCATTCTTCGAGATCCAGCTCAAGGTGGCGTCCGGCAGCAGGACGACGGGGAACTCCAGCCCCTTTGCCTGGTGAACCGTCATGATGGTGACGGCATTACGGTCGGTCTCCAGCCGGCGCGGTGTCTCCTGGGGCGCATATCTGGCCTGATCCTCGACCCATGCACATGTCTGGGCAGGCGTGGGCATGGTGGGCTGATCGCATGCCCACACATGCGTCTCCTGGGCGAGCTGTCGTAGGTCCGTGACGTAACGTTCCGCCTGCGGGCCGGTCAACATCGAATCCAATGAGCCCGGACGGTGCAGAAGTGATTCGATGACGCCCCATGGGCCCAGATTCGGCCAGGCAAGTGCCCAGTTGGCAATGTCCATGGCCAAGGCCGAGCGAAGCTGGGAGTCCTGTCGGGCCAGGTCATACGGTGCAGCACCGATGAGCCTCGACATGGCGATCCTGGAGATGACGGTGGGATCGGGGTCGTCCAGCGCCGAGAGCAGATCGAGGAAATCCGTGGCAGCAGGGGAGGACCACACCGAGGTGGAGCCAGTGAACACGGCTGGCTGGCCGATCTTTCGCAGCTCGTTCTGGATCTTGGTGCCCCGTCGTCTGGCGGTGACGAGCACGGCAATGTCACCGGCCTGCAACGGTCGGGACGGTTGGCCCTTCTCGGGCTGCCACTGGGATCTGCCGTCCAGCATGGCAGTGATTTGTGCTCCGACGTCCTTGGCGATGAGGTCCTCGGCCCTGCCGGAGGAAAGACGGGATCCATCGGATGCGGTGATGCAGCGAATCTGGACGGGGTGCGACCAGTCGTAGCTATGGGGATCGGTGCTCTGGAGCCGGCGATGTGTGTGTCGGGCGCTGACCGTGGTGAACTCGATGCCCTCCGCACCCAGATGGGTGTGACGAAACAGCTGATCCACCCCATCAACGATCCCCTGATCCGATCGCCAGTTCGTCGTCAGCTCGTAGGTGTGGTCCACCTGACGGGTGGCAGCCAGGTATGCATGGATGTCCGCCCCACGGAAGGCGTAGATCGACTGCTTCGGATCACCGATGAGCCACAGGTCACTACGTCCATGGAACGCCGAAGCCAGAATCTCCCACTGCAGGGGGTCGGTGTCCTGGAACTCGTCAACCATGACCAGATGGAACCGGTCGGCGAGCGTCGCGCAAGCCACTCGACCACGCTGCGTGGAGCCCAACGAGCGGGCCAAGTCCTCGATGAGGTCGTCGAAGGTGTGCAGCCCACCGGCCCGCATCCTGCGTGAGGACTCCGTGCGTACCGCCTCGGCAATGTCGAGACGTTCCTCGACACGCCGTGAGTCCGAGTCACGTTGCAGCTCGACCGTGCCGTACTGGGCAGCGACGGTTCGGGCAAGGCTCCTGATCGTGGCACTGCTCGGGGGCCTGGGGACGTGGCTGTAGCGGGAGAGGTACAGATCGGCCGAGACCTCATCGACCAAGGGAGTGGGATCGGCCAGCAGCGAGGAGCGCAGGTCGTGATCCGCCAGAACCCCGAGTTCGGTGAGCATCTGGGCGCAGAACTCATGCGTCGTCGCGATCGTTGCCGTGCTGAACCGCTGGATGGCACTTCGAGCACGGGAGAGGAACTCGTCCCTTCGCTCCCGTTGGGCGAGTAGGTGATGGTCCAGATCATCACGAGCGGGCAGACCAGACTCCAGCATCTCGGCGGTGCGGGCCAGTCGGGCATAGGTCCTGTGCCGCATCTGCCGTGCTGCCGATCTGTTGAAGGTCACCAGCAGGACCTGCGAGATGTCGACATCGCCCTCAAGAATTGCCCTGGTGACGATGGCTGTGATGGACCACGTCTTGCCCGTACCGGCACTTGCCCGCAGCAGTGTTGTTCCGTGCGGTACTTCTCCGCTGATGTCGAAGGCCTTGACCTCGTGGGGACTGGTCATCGGGATCTCCTACCGCGGGTTCGTGCCGTTGTGATCGGTGTCATGAGCCACCTTGCCAGATCGAGGGGGGAGGCCTCGCAGTGTTGCCGACACAGCCGCTCCAGGTCGCTGTAGTCAGCGCTGGCGAAGGGACTCCAGTTGGAGTCATGGTCCTCCTTCCACCCCGCCTGTGCCGCAGTGACCCAGCGATTCGGGCGGTAGGGAAGGATCACCTCAGTCAGCGCCGCAGCCGTCCTGGCAGGCATGGGGAACAACTGCTGTGAGGACCACCACGCCACACGCACCAGACCAGCCAGGATGGTGCGTGCCTGCTGCGCATCAGGCGCCACCAGGATTTCGGGGTTTGCTGAACGGGTCACCACAGCGGCGCGCCAGCCGGTGACATCCGGTTGCGCCACTGCCACCGCAAGAAGCCTGAGCCACGTTTCCAGCAGGGTGCGTGGGCTGAGGTTGGCAGGACTCATACGCACGAGGGTGACGCCATGGGTTTCGATCCGATCAGTGAGCAGCAGGGGGCGGTACGGATCGGTGAGATGGCTGTCCACCCACGGCAGGTGGGGGACGTCGCCGTCGGTGAGCTCGAGGTTGACGTCGATCACCTGGCGCGGTGCACCGGCGATCAGAGTGGCTTCCCGGTCGACAATGCTCAGGGCCTCCTCGCCTGCCCGATTCAATGACTCGAGTCCCAGTACGCCAGGAGGCGTCGTTCCACGCAGCCGCTCGGCAGCGGTGGCGGTCCCGATGTCTGATCCGTGCGTCAGGTCTGCAAGGAGTCGAGCTCGAATCTGGTACCTGTCCAGACCATTGAGATCAAGAGGCAGCTCCTCGACGACGTCATCGGTGCGTTTGGCCGCGGGAGCACCAATTCGGGCTCTCAACACCGTGCGCGCTGGGTTGGACAGGGCGGTGGAGACATCGGCGCAGGAGTAGATCTGGGCCGGTGGATCGGTGGGCCTGGGCAGCAGGGGGGATCGTTCGACATCTGGTTGCGCATTCAACTGGACTCCGGCCATCACCACATCGAAACTTCGCCACGACTGCCCGGACTGATCGGTGAACTCATGGGGTGAGAAAGGTTGGAGCCCATGGGAGATCAGCACGACGCCATCGGGCGATTCGACGCCATCAGATGATTCATGACGACGTGGCAGGCCATTGCCCCGGAGGGTCGAGACGAACGGCCCGAGGTCCACCTCGGAATTGGTCACGGGATCCATCTTCTGGGCCACGACGACGATCTTGCGCCGCGCAGTGGCCACGGCATCGAAGAGGTACTGGTGTCGCAGCGCCATCGGGTCCGACAGCGGATCGGCTGGGTCACGCAGCCCACGCAACGGATCGGCGCCGATCTCGTCCTCATCGGGATCGACGAGGACGACGACGTCATGGCTGATGCCGTCCAACTCCGCCGGGTCACTGATGTGGCAGTCGCCGTTGAACCAGGATGGGCGACGAGGACGGGTGCTGGACTGCTCATCGAGCAGGTCAGCGATGATCATGGCGTCGACCTTGCACTGGGGGGCGACACGTGCCAGAACGTTGATCTGGCCAGTCGCAGCCTGCCTGGCCCACGGCATCTCCGCGGGTGGTGAGGTGAGATTGTCGATGAGAGTGGTCAGCCGGTCCACCCACTGTTGCATCGTGGCTGACGTGGCGGTGAGCACCATGGCATGTCGAACTCGGGAGACGAGTTCTGCCAGGGCCCCCACCAGCGGCACCGTGGGGGAACCGATGTCCCCGACCGCGGTGACCGTGTCGATGTGGGACGGCGGGTCGTCCGACATGGCCACGCCCAGCAACAGCCGCTCGATTCCGGCGAACCAGGTCGACTGACGAATCTCACCGAGACCCACGCGGGATCGGCTCTGGGCGTCCAGTCCCCAACGGATTCCCGAATCCATGACAAGACGACGAATCGTCACCTGATCGTCCGCCGTGAATCCGAATCGTGCTGCAATCGCTGGCATGGTGCACAGGTCGAGGAGCTCGCCGGCGGTCTGGCGGGTTCGTGACAGTCTCAGTACCGTGCACACGGCTTGAATCACCGGATTGGGTGGAAGGTGGCTGCGTGCCCCACTGATTCGGCACTGTGCCAAGGGGTTCGTGCGACTGGTGCCATCGGATTCGGCGGCGTACGCGAACGCGCTGAGCAGATGCGCCTGTGGAGCATGGGTGGATGTCGTGATGGCGACATCGCGTGGCTCGATGTCGGGAAACTCCTGCAGCGCAGCACACACTGCTTCGGCACAGACCTCTGCTTGACGGTCCTCACCGTGACACAGATGCACCTCGACCTCGGCGGCGCCGGTATTGGTCTCGGGATCCGCGTGATCACAGTGGTCGTGGGCCTGCCCTCCACACTGCTGCACGCACTCATGCCACCGCAGATTCGTGTGCTCTCGAACCGAGTTGAACGGTTCCCACCGGGAGTGTTCCGCACATGCGGGAAGAAGGTGCAGCACCGTCACGGGAATGCGACGACCGAGCGCCTGCGCCAACGAATAATCCTGCCATTCCGGCGCTGCCGGTGAGATCCACACGCAGGACGGCCAACGCAACGGGGCAGCACCAAGAGCAGAACACAGCTGTGTCAGCTGTGTCATGGGGTCCGGGTGTCCATCGTCATGCAGCAGACGCCACACATGCGGCCACCACGCCTTGTCCCAGGGCAGGGCAGAGCCTTCGGCGTCGACGTCCTCACCGGCCCTCCACTGCTCCAACACTGCGGGTGAGTGGTGTATGAGCGATTGCAGAACTGCTGAGAACTGCTGGGCGGTCGTCCAGTCGGCATGGGCAATTCCTCTCACACGACATGCCTGTACATGCTCAGACACCGCCGCCATGTTGGGGTCGTCGGGTCTCAACAGATCGAAGATTCGCAGGGTCAGTGCCGAGCCACTCCACGGATCGACCTGCGGATCCATGTCAAGGAGGGACTGTGACAGCTCACGGCGCAGTGCACTGGCCGTTTTCCCCTGCAGCCCAGCAGCCACACCGACCTCGTCGGCCACCGCCTGCCCCACGGCCCGGGCATGAGCCGTGGAAGGACTGACGAGCAGCGGTATGGCAAAGGGATCCTCACGTGCTGAGGTGAGCAGTGCGACGGCGTCGGCGGTGAGGCCATCCCATCGCCGGTACGTTCTCAGCTGCAGTTTCGTGTCCATCGGAACTCTCCAGACCTTCCCCTCATGGGACGTTGCCCATTCGGCTGTCTGAACTCTAGATGCAGGGGTGAGACATTTTCCATGGCTGTGGAAAACGACAGCTCGTGGAGCGGTTCTGTGGGCAACCTGCGTCGTGGGGGCAGAACTGTCTCACCCTGCACCTATGGTGTACCTGTGATTGATGCACCAGAGGAGATCCTTGCCGGCCTCGACCCCGAACAGCGTCGCGTGGCGACCTCGTTCGGTGGGCCGGTGTGCGTCATCGCAGGTGCCGGTACCGGCAAGACGCGGGCCATCACCCACCGCATCGCCTACGGTGCCTGCACCGGAAAGCTGGATCCGCGCCGTACCCTTGCCGTCACCTTCACCACGCGAGCTGCCGGCACCATGCGGACCCGTCTTGAGGGGCTCGGTGTTCACGGTGTGCAGGCCCGAACGATCCATTCTGCCGCACTGCGACAGATCAAGTACTTCTGGCCTCGAGCCTATGGCTGCGAGTTGCCACCGGTGAGCACGAGGAGATTCCCCATGCTGGCCCAGGCCGCCCAACGATGTGGGCTCAGCACGGACACCGCCTTGTTGCGTGACCTGTCGGCAGAGGTGTCATGGGCCAAGGTGTCGAACGTCACGATCACTGACTATCCTCCTCTGGCCAGGGCTCGCCAACGAGCCGTTGCCGGGGTTTCCTCGGACACGGTCGGACGGGTTCTCGCCGGGTACGAAGCCGTCAAGCATGAGGCTGCCGTCATAGACCTGGACGACATCCTGCTGTGCGCAGCTGGACTGCTTGCCGATCATCCAGACATCCTGGACCAGGTCCATGACCAGTACCGACACTTCGTCGTCGACGAGTACCAGGACGTCTCGCCCATCCAGCACACCCTTCTCGAACTGTGGTTCGGGGATCGGGATGACGTGTGCGTGGTGGGAGACCCGCATCAGGCCATCCACGCCTTCGCCGGGGCCAAGGCTCGATACCTCATCAACTTTCCGCGGGAACACCCCGACACCATTGAGGTACGGCTGGTGCGCAA
The DNA here is from genome assembly GCF_900186975.1 of Cutibacterium granulosum. Classification (NCBI taxonomy): domain Bacteria; kingdom Bacillati; phylum Actinomycetota; class Actinomycetes; order Propionibacteriales; family Propionibacteriaceae; genus Cutibacterium; species Cutibacterium granulosum. The sequence continues at coordinate 1,684,701 of NZ_LT906441.1, read as the reverse complement.
CTATCGATCCACCGCCCCCATCATCGATCTCGCCAACACCCTGCTCACCCATCATCTGGGCAAGGAGGAAGCCAGATTCCACAATCTCGGAGTGAAACTGCGCTCCCAGACGGGTCAGGGGGAGCCTCCCATCTACCGTGCCTTTGATGACGAGGCCAGCGAGTCAGCTGCCATCGCCACGTGGTTGCGAGGTCAGCACGATGATGGGGTGCCGTGGTCGCAGATGGCCATTCTGCACCGGACCAATGCCCAGACTGCACCACTGGAACTTGCCCTCAGTGATCTTGACGTGCCCTACGTCGTCAAGGATGCCGAGCGCTTCTACGAACGTGCCGAGGTGAAACAGGCCCTTGCCGCGCTCACCCGAGCACTGCAGGCGGATCCACAGGCCCCCGGGCAGCGTGCTCGCGAAGTCCTGGAGGATCAGGGGTGGACCCCCCAACCTCCGGAGGGCAGCGGGATGGTGCGACAACGGTGGGAGTCCCTGCAGGCGCTCCAGGAGGTCGCCCAGTCGGTCTCGAGGAACTCCCCGTCGGCAGGGTTGGCGGGGATCGTCACCGAGTTGGGCGAGCGAGCCCGGCGCCAGGACATTCCCGTCACCGACGGTGTGACCCTGTGTACGATGCATGCCTCCAAGGGCCTGGAGTGGGACGTGGTGGCGCTGTTCGGTGTCTCGGACTCCATGGTGCCGTTCATCCTTGCCGACAAGCATGAGGAGATCGCCGAGGAGCGCCGACTGCTGCACGTTGCCGTGACCAGAGCGCGCAGGCACCTGTGGATCTCGTACTCACGCAGCGCCAGTTCACGGAACCGATTCGGCATCTCGCGGTTTCTTCGTGGCCTGCCCGGAACACCGACCCAGACACGCAGACGTCCCAGGCGAACTGGTCAGAAACGCAAGGTCACGACCTGCTCGGTGTGCAACGGACCCATGACGGTCGCTTCGGATCAGAAACTTGGTCACCACCTAGCCTGCGAAGTGGGCGTCGACGCCGAACTCGTCGACCAGCTGCGGCAGTGGCGCAAGGAACGGGCAGAACGAGACAGCATGCCGCCATTCGTGGTCTTCACTGACGTGACGATGCTGGCGATTGCAGAGCATGAGCCGCGTACCCAGGAGGATCTGCTTGCCATTCCGGGGATCGGCAGACGCAAGGTTGAGCTGTACGGCGACGAGATCCTGCGGATCATCACTCCTGACGCGTGAGGTGAGTTCCTGCCGAGGTCACGTGTTGAGCGGTCATGCCGCCATGGCGTGCAGCAGCGGTTCGCCGTGCTCACCCGCGCTGAGTGCCTGACAGCGATGGCACAGGGGGTGAACGGGTACTGTGCCGCTGCGCTCACCACGCCGGCTCCACGACCACCAGGTACCCCAGGTGTCCTGCTCGAGTCGGCGCAGCAGGGCGAGACTGAGCGCGCCAAGGGCAGGCGCATCAGCCGGTGTGGAGCGCAGCATCGTCGCGCACTGCGCCCACGAGAGGTCGCGACGGGCCAGGGCGAGATCGAGGCATCGTTGGCACCGTGGCCGGTGGGGCTCATTGGTCGGTCCCAGGAACGCCATGGACCTGCCCAGCCATGCGACAGCAGTGGGGATGCGGTGGCGACGTGCCAGCTGGACGAGTCCACGACCGCCCAGCAGGTCACGAGGCACGACGACGAGGAGATCGGGAGTCCGCGACCGGTGTCTGAGCCGGTGCAATGTGGTGGTGGGGGACTCGAGGACGTCGTGACGCCGGCAGGTGGCGGTGACCTCATCCATGCTGTTGAGGGCCGCTGCCAGTTCGGGTACCCCGGGCCCGTCACCCAGCACATGGATGCGCCACGGAGTGGCCCTCGTCACCAGGCCAAGTTCAGTCAGGCTGTGGAGGATCCGCGGTGGTAGTTGAAGATCACGTACCTCCTCGAAGGCGGCACCTGAGAGGAGATAGGACGTGCCGTCGTCGGCCATCAGGCGCACTCCGCCAGGTACCGGCACAGCTGCGCAGGACAGGGATGGGGAAGATCGCGGGACTGATCTGGCGTTCACGTGCTCGGAACTGGCAAGGGATTCATGCATGCCATGAGGATCCCTCGCGCCCGGCGAGGCGATCCAGTGCTCAGGCAGCACGGACCACACCACGGCCACGATGGACCACACCTGGCAACGTCTGGGCAACACCGCGGTGGTTTCGAGCAACACCTCATGCTCGACACCATGCCCCGATCAGGGCTGTCGGCATCCTGGCAGTGGATCTCAGTTGGGCACAGTCCAACCCCTCTCGGAGCGCCTCGAAACGGCGTCATCCCGGTTCACCGCCCAGACGATCCAGGGGTGACCTGGGGCTGTGTTGTTCGGTCCTCAGTCGCGCGACAGGATCACCACGCTGTAGGGCGGCAGCACCAGGGTTGCCGAGGCCGGGTGGCCGTCGTAGTCGTCCTCGACGGCGTCGAACGACTCAGGGACGTCCACCCCGTCGAAGGCCTCGGAGTACACCTTCGCGTCGGAGTTGAGCCTGGTCCCCCAGCGACCGGCGGCTGGCATCCCGATGGTGTATTCGCCCCAGGTCTTGGAATCCAGGTTGACCGCCACCACGACGTCGTCGCCGGCCCCGCCGTCAGCCCAGCGGTGGAAGGCGTAGACGTGGGTGTCCGGGTTGAGGTGCAGGGTGTCGACATGCTGGCCGGTGAGCCCCTTGGTGCGGCCCTCCTTGTTGAGACGCAGTCCGACGAGGTCGCTGTACATGCGGAAAATTCCCGTGAACTCGTCCTGTTGGTCCCAGTGCAGCGGGACGGTGTCGCGGAACCACTCGCCCTCCAGGAACTCCTGGCCCTGGAAGATCATCGGCAAGCCAGGTGAAGTGAGCACCAGGGCTGCCCCCAGGGTGGAGCGCTTCTGGGCGTAGTAACCGGTCGGGTCACCGTCGTCGACCTCCTGGGGCACCCGGGCCGAGCCATTGGCGACCTCGTCGTGGGACTCGGTGTAGATGACGCGGGAGAAGGCGTCACCGTAGGAGAACTCGACGGCATCGCGTACGGCGTCCATGTTGCGGGCCTCGTCGGAGGCGGCGATGACGGCGGCGCGGATCGGGTGGACGAAATGGTTGTCCCACTGGGCATGGAAGGCGGCGCCGTCGTCAGCGGTCGAGACGACCTTGGGCTCACCGTGCAGGTCCTCGGCGATGGTGATGGCGCGTGGGAAACGCTCGCGGATCTCGGTGTTGATCCAGTGGGTGAGGCTCCAGCCGTCGGGGATGTTCATCTCGTCGGCATCGACGCTGCGCATGTACGGGGTCATGTCGTAGCGCAGACCATCGGCGTGGAACTCCTCCAGCCACATCATGGCGTTGTCACGAATGAACTCACGCACCTCGCCGCGACCGTAGTCAGGACGAGTGTCGCCCCACGGCGTCGAGGACTTCCAGTCGTTGTAGAAGTAGATTCCGCCCTTGCCGTTCTCGCTCCAGCCGTCGAACTGCCACAGGTCGAGGTCCGAGGGGCCGAAGTGGTTGTAGACGACGTCGATGATGACGGCAAGCCCGTGCCGGTGGCACACCTTGACCAGGTCACGCAGTTTCTCCGGGCCACCGTAGGCGCTCTCGACAGCGAAGATGTGGGCGGGGTTGTAGCCCCAGGAGTAGTCGCCGGCAAACTCCATGAGTGGCATGAGTTCGATGGCGTTGACGCCCAGGTGGACGAGATGGTCGAGTTTCTCCTCGATGGTGTCCAGGGTGGCAGGTTTGTCGTCGTCGGGATCCTTGTCGAAGAAGGTGCCGACGTGCATCTCGTAGATGACCATCTCATTGAGGGTGGGGGCGGTGAAGTCGTCATCCTCCCAGTCATAGGCATCTGGATCGGTGATGATCGCGTTGCCGATCGAACTCGTCACATGACGGGCGTAGGGATCGATGCGGGAGATCACCTGCTCGCCGTTGACGAGGACGAATCGGTACTCCTCGCCAACCTTCGCCCCGGCCACCTGGCCGTACCAGTAGCCGTTGTCCTCACTGAGCAGCTGGTGAGGGGCGGACTGCACCTTCTGCGCGTCATCCTTGCTGCCATCGGGCTGGGCAGCCCAGTCGTCGAAGGTACCGGTGACGGCAACGGCCTCGGCGTGTGGAGCCCACACCCGGAATGCGGCGCCGCCATTGATGATGGACACGCCCATACCCTTGGCGCGCTCGGCATAGTCGGTGGGAATGGGGTCGTTGGCGTTCACACGCAGATTTCCGGTGGCGGTCCTCGCGTCGTCGGTCATCGTTCTCCCTCTCATCACGAGTCAATCACTGTGAACAGTACCTGACGGCAAGGGGCGAGGGACCATCTTGGCGAATGAGGTGGTGACGTCGCGTCTCAGCAGTGCTCGCAGGCTCTCAGGGGAGGACGCGGGGGTCATCTCGATTGTCCGAGATCATAACGAAAAAGCTCTCCGGGCCTGTTGGCGTGTCTTCCCCACACTCCACCGGCCCGAAGAGCTGATCTACATACTAGACGTCCTTGATGCTGAGTGGCAAGGAGTACTGGCAACCGGGCTCGATTGGTGGGTGGAAAAGCGGGTATTGCTCCGAACTCGATCAGGTACCGCACAGAGTCATAGGTGGGTGTTGGGGTCACAGGTGTGGGGCATGAGCGCGGGGTGCAGACTCCCGGGGCTGCATGGGTCATCATGAAGGCATGACAGAGTCCTTCCTCCCCGCGACCCCGACCCGTCCGGCAGTGGTCGTCCGACGTAGCAAGAAGCGGCATCGCACCTTGTCAGCGCGCCAGGACGGCGACCATGTCCTCGTCATGGTTCCGTGGGGCATGGACCCTGACGGGGAGCGGCGCAAGGTGGAGAAACTCGTAACCACATTGCTCAACCGACGTCGCCGGTACACTGCCACCACTGACGAGGAGCTCATGGAGCGCGCCGACAGACTGGCCAGGAGCTATCTTGATCCAGTCGTGGGCAGCCGGGTACGTCCCAGCAGCGTGCGATGGGTCACCAACCAGAATCACCGCTGGGGCTCGTGCACCGTCCGGACCGGACAGATCCGGTTGTCTGCGAGGATGGCCGGTTTCCCCAGATGGGTGAGTGACTACGTGCTGCTGCACGAGCTGTGTCATCTCGTCGAGCCGAACCACGGCAGCAGGTTTCATGAGCTGCTCAGCCGGTACCCACAGGCGGACAAGGCGGAGGGATTCCTCACCGGCTGGAGCTGGGCCACCTCCATGGGCGGTACCGACGGGGGAGTGGGGACGGACGCGATGGACCCGGCACCGGCCGACATCGACTGACACCTCACTCGAGACCAGACAGGCTCGAACCACAGGATCTCAGTGTGTGCCGCCCTCGTCACGCAGCAGCTGCTCGAGCTCGGCGTCCAGACCATCCAGACTGCTGGAGGAGTCGGTGACATCACGGTCGGCCTGGACATAGCCGATCGGGTCGGCAAGGTCCTCGGCCGTGGGGATGAGGTCAGGATGGTGCCACACGGCGTCACGGCCCACCGTCCCACGTGCATGACGCAGCGCAGCCCACAGATTGCCTGCCTCGCGCACGTGGCGGGGGCGTAGGCTCAGCCCGAGCAGGGAGTCGAAGAACTGCGCGGCGGGGCCGCCGGTTGCCCGCCGCCGCCTCGTCACCTCGATGAGCTGGGCATGGGAGGGCAGCCAGGTGCGTGCCACCTCACCGGTGACGTCGTCCACCCAACCCTCGATGAGCGCCAGCAGGGTTTCCAACCGCTTGAGGACCCCCTCCTGCTCCGGGGTGGTCGAGGGCTCGAACAACCGACCCTGCAGATCCTGCGACATCTGCTCCAGTTTCTCACCGGTGAGGTTCTGCACGTCGTCCAGGTTGATTGCGGACTCGATGGCGCTGGAGTCGATGCGAATCTCACGGGCATAGTGCTCGATGAGCGCGAGCAGCTGCGGACCGAGCCAGGTCACGGAGTTGAACAATCGCTGCCGCGCAGCCTCACGCAGCACCAGATACAGCTGGACGTCGTGCGGATCCAGGTGCAGGTTGCTCCACTCGTCACCGATGTTGGCCGGCAGGGTGATGACCTGCGCACCGGGCAGCACCTGCAGACCGATCTCGGTGCCGGTGGTCGTCACCGTTGACAGGGCGGCCAGGCTCTCGGCGAGTTGGGAACCGTACAGGGATGCGGCAATGCGCCGCAGGACGGGGGTCATGGTGGAGGCCAGCGCGCTGAGGAGTTCATCGTCAAGTATGCCTGGTGCCGGGCGTAGGACACCGGCCAGGGCGTTCGTCAGGGACATGAGGACCGGCTCAACGAGACGCTGCCAGGCCGGGAAGGTGCTCTCGATCCACTCGGCGCGACTCCACGGGGCCGGGGCGGCGGTGACGCCGGGGAACTCACAGTGCTGATCCAGCCAGTTCTCCGCCAGCCGGGTGGTGTCCAGGAGGTTCTGGCGCTGTTCGGCACCGGGGGTGGGATCTGGCCCCTTGCTGGCCGAGACGTGGCGGGCAACGTCCTTGAGCTGGTTCCAGTCGATCGGTGCGGAGTCGGCACCGGGTGCAGCGGCACCTGACGTGGGGAAACCGGCCATGGGAAAGGTGAACCCGAATCCCTGCGATCCCGGTGCTGCGTTGAACATCTCGCCCAGCTGCTTGAGGAACGCCTCCGATTCCGACTGCGAGGGCATGTGGAGCCCCATCTGCTCCATCATTCGTCGCAGTTGCTCGGCGAATTGCTCAGGATCGGGTTCACCAGGACGCGGGTTCGTGGAATCGTCGCTCATGAACATGCTCCTTCGGCAGTGGCTGAGGCGTCTTCTGGCACATTCTATGTGTCCCCTGCCCGTGACCAAACACGTCGTGGGCTCACGTCATGGGCGGGGGATTGGCGCGTGCGTGCCCTGTTCATCGACGGTTTGTACGATAAGAACCATGTCTGCTGCCTCACCGTCTGCACCCGCCCCCGGTCATACCCCCGGACGGCCACATCGGTGGCGGCACACCGGCCAGGGCGGGCCCGATCGGGGATCTGGACGGCACGGGCAGTCCGGACTGCACCGGTGGACCCTCCTTGCCAGCGCTCTGTGCCTGGTCGTCGTCATGATTCTACTGTGGGCGGTTCCGGTGCCCTTCGTGGCGTGGAGTCCGGGGCAGACCGTCGATCTTGCCGGCCGCAATGGTTCCAAACCAGTGGTGCAGGTCAGTGGTCTGCCGGCACGCCAGACCAGGGGCGAGGTGCGTATGACGACAGTGTCGGTGACCAGCGTCGACTCCGTCCTCAGCTTCTCGGAGGCACTGGTGAACTCGTGGCTGCCGGATCACGACGTCCTTCCCAGGGACGTCGTCTACCAGCCCGGGCTGAGCAATGACGAGGTCAGGACCAGTGAGATGAAGATGATGGACACCTCCCAGTCCGATGCGGTCGTCGCAGCTCTGCGAGCTGCGGGGCAACCGGTCACCGAGGTCCCCATGGCAGCGGGGGTGAGCACCTCTGGACCAGCGACCAATGTCATGGCGCCGGGAGATCTCATCACCCATGTCGATGGCCGAAAGGTGTCCACCCCTGCTGACGTCCAGCACGAGATCCGAGCCCATGACGTGGGGGAGCCCGTCCCGTTCACGGTGGAACGAAACGGCAAGGCGCGCAATGTCGTCGTCACGACGACTGCCCAACCAGACAATCCCAAGATTCCGCTCATCGGTATCTCGGTGACCAACGGGTACCGATATGACACGCGGGTGCGATTCAACCTTCCCGAGGGCATCGTCGGCCCCAGTGCTGGGCTCATGATGTCGTTGGCCACCTATCAGACGATTGCTCCCTCCGACCTCGTGGGAGACCTGCGCCTGGCAGGAACCGGCACCGTGGCGCCAGATGGAACCGTGTCGTCAATCGGGGGCATTCAGGAGAAGATGGCCGGTGCCGAGCGCGACGGGGCACAGGTGTTCCTCGTCCCCGCTGGCAACTGTCAGGACATCGCCGGGCACAAAACATCCATGAAATTGGTTAAGGTGACCAGCCTGAGGGACGCCATTGCCAGCGTCCAGAACATTCGCTCCGGTGCGCAAACAAAAGAGGTTCCCCATTGCTGAGCAACGCTGATCCCCAGCACGACTCCGACGATCTTCCCGGCCACGACGACGCCCTCGTCGCGGCCCTCACCGAGATCGACTCATTCGTCAACCAGGCCGGCTGGGGGGTGCCGGCCAGGCTGTTCGCTCTCGTCAACACCGACAAGCTGCGAGAGTCGGAACCGGCCCTGGCGCAGCACTTGGTTGCCGGGTCGCCGGATTCCCTGTCGAGCATCGAGCAGGACGAGTTCCACGCCGGTGACGACATCGAGGCTGCGTTGGCATCGATCATGTGGCCCGACGCGGTGGACGGGGCGGCGATTACCTTGGAGCGGGTCTTCCTCCCCAACGACGTGGAGGACGAGATCCCGGCGGACCCCGCCCAGGCCGCCACCTTCGTGGCCTCCCATCCTCGCCGCCAGGACGTACGCGTCATCGTCGGTGTGCTGCGCACTGGTGAACATCACGCACTGGCACGGTTGCTGGACCACCCCGACGACCTGCTGTCGGGCACCGATCTTGTCCCGGCCCTGGAGATGGCACTGCTGCACACCTTCGACCCGACTACCGGGGACGTCGCAGTGAGCGACGACATGGCTGCGAAGGATGCACACCGTCCGGCCGGGCCCGCCGGCACGAGAGGAGATCGATGATGAGCTCGCCATTCACCCGAGGAGTTCGTCGATCGCGACGCAATCGCAGGGCCACGACCCATCGCGGCGGTTGGATCGCTGCTGCAGTGGTGACGGGCATCGTGCTGTGCTGGCTGGTGGCCTCGTCCATCACCTCGAACCTGCTGTGGTTCTCCTCACTGCATTTCCAGCGGGTCTACCTCACCAGACTGCTCACCGGAACCGGACTGTTCCTCGCCGTCGGAACTCTCGTGTGGGCCACCACTGCCGGCAACATGGTGCTGGCCATGAAACTGCGTCCTCGCACCGTGGCCGAGACGAACACCGAGTTCGCTCGGAAGTACCGTGCCCACCTCGAGAAACATCACCGCGCGATCATCGGCGTCTGCTCCGGGGCACTGGCACTGATCATTGCTGCGACGTCCGTCGCCCAGACCACGACCGTGCTGGCATGGTGGAATGCGACGTCGTTCGGGGCTCGTGATCCGTACTTCGACAAGGACATCTCGTTCTACGTCTTCGACTACCCGTGGTACAAGTACCTGGTGTCGCTGGGGATGGCACTGGTCATCACCAGCGTCATCGCGGCCTTCGGCGTTCATCTCGTCATGGGGTCGGTGAACTACCTCGTGCCGCGCAGTCTGGTTCCCGGTGGCCTGGCCCAGGCCAGACGCACCGAGCAGCACCTGCTCTCAGCACGTGCGCAGTCGCACATCTCGGTGCTGCTGGCCATGGGTCTGGTGTTCTTCGGGTTGTCGACGATCCTGGGGCGTTACGGGCTCGCCGTCTCCGACAACGGTCTGTTCACCGGCGTCGGATTCACTGCCGACCACTACCGAGCCACTGCCAAGATCGTCGTTGCCATCATCGCCTTCCTCGTCGCAGCGCTGTTCGTCGCCAACGCCTGGTGGCGACGTTGGGGGGTACCGGGGATGGGTATTGCGCTCATGCTCGTCTCCACCCTCATCATCCAGGGGATCTATCCGGCGGTCATGCAGCGGTTCCAAGTCGTTCCGGACGCCCCGGACAAGGAGCGTCCCTACATCGTCAACAACATCGCAGCCACCCGCAAGGCGTTCGGCATCCAGGACACGACCATCACCGACTACGCTGCACGCACCACGACGTCGGCCGGTCAGCTCAAGACCGATGCCGAGACACTGCCGGCCATCCGACTCATGGACCCTGCCGTCGTCGCTCCCACTTTCGAACAGCTGCAGCAGGTACGCGGTTTCTACTCCTTCCCCAAGATCCTTGACGTGGACCGTTACACGATCGACGGCAAGTCCACCGATGTCGTCGTGGGAGCCCGCGAGATCGACCAGAACGGTATCGCCGACAAGAGCTGGAACAACGTCCACACCGTCTACACCCATGGTTACGGCATGGTCGCTGCTGCCGGTGGCCGCCGGGAGAACTCCGGGGAGCCCACCTGGCTGGCCAAGGACATCCCCACCACCGGATCGATCAAGGAGGACCAGTCGCGCGTCTACTACGGCGAGATGGCTGATCCCTGGGTGGTCGTCGGTGCCCGGGATGGCGCAGAACCCGTCGAACTCGACACCCCCGGTGGCGGTTCCGCAGCTGCTGGGACCGAGACCATGACCACCTATGCCGGACGCGGAGGGGTGGCCATCGGCAATCCCGTGTTGCGTACCATGTACGCCACCCAGATGGCCGACATCAACCTGCTGCTCTCGGACCGGGTGCACTCGAACTCCAAGATCCTCTACGACCGCAAGCCCCGTGACCGGGTCGCCAAGGTTGCCCCGTGGCTCACCGTGGACAGCGACTCCCTGCCCGCTGTCGTCGATGGACGCATGGTGTGGATCGTCGACGGGTACACGACCTCCTCGGACTACCCGAACTCCACCAAGGTCGATCTGCGCGATGCTGCCTCCGACTCCACGACCGGCAACCGGGTCGCCCAGCGTGGCACCGAGATCAACTACATCCGCAACAGTGTCAAGGCCGTCGTGGATGCCTATGACGGCACGGTCCAGCTGTACGCCTGGCAACCCGACGACCCCATCCTGCAGACCTGGCAGAAGGTGTACCCCGGAACCGTGAAGCCACGTAGTGCCATGTCGAAGGATCTGTTGGCGCACGTGCGCTATCCCCAGGACCTCTTCAAGGTGCAGCGGGCCATGCTCGGCCAGTACCACACCACCAACCCCAACACGTGGTACCAGCACAACGACGTCTGGGAGGCACCCGACGACCCGGTCCGTTCCGACGCCGGGCTGGAGCCTCCGTACTACCTCACGATTCGCTGGCCCGACGACGACGATCCGCAGTACTCCGCGACCGCCGTCATGGTGCCGAACAAGCGGCAGAATCTGGCCTCCTACGTCTCGGTCGGATCCGACGCCACCAAACCCGGGTACGGCAAGATCCGGGTGCTGCGGATGTCTGGGACGACCCAGATCGCCGGCCCCAACCAGACCGCCAGCGCCATCACCGCCGACGAGAACGTCTCGGCGAAACTGTTGCCGTACCAGAACCGTGGTTCGGCCTCGGCAACCCACGGCAACCTCCTCACCCTTCCGGTGGGCGGCGGACTCATGTACGTCCAACCCATCTATGCCCAACGCCAGACGGGTAGCGGTGGATATCCGGTGTTGCGGTTCGTCGCCGTGCGATTCGGCGAGAACGTCGGCATCGGTGACACCCTGCAGGAGGCCCTGGACCAGGTCTTCGGTGGTGACGCCGGCGCCTCGACGGGGGAGACCGCGGTCGACATGACGGATCCGGACGTGCCTGGCCAGCAGGGATCGAGCGGCAGTCCATCGGCCGCTCCACAGGCGCCGCCCAGTGCTGCATCATCGGCCTCACCGTCACCCGGTGCGAGGAGCGGTGGGGCAACCGGCGTGCCGAGCCCGAATGCCTCCACCGACGCCTCCGAGCTGCTGGACCAGGCTCAGAAGGCCTTCGTGCAAGCCGACAAGGCCCTGGACGAGGGCAATCTGGGGGAGTACCAGAAGCAGGTCGACCAGGCTCGCACGCTCGTCGAGCAGGCCCGCAAGAAGCCTCGCTGAGTTCGATGCCTCGCTGAGCTCAGGACCACGTGCGACCGTCCAGGGGGATGGTTGTACGTGGCATGCGGCGACGCTTCCGAGGACGATTTCGGGCTCCTGACCATCGCCGGGGGGCCGTGGGACTACTGTGGGACTTATCAAGGATGATCTCAGTCCAAGGAGGCTGACATGACGACCACCGCTGACGTCCCACGAGAATCCGCCTGCCCCACCTGCGGGTCGACGACCACCAAGCACGAGCACCTTCCGCGCGTACCCATGAGCGGTCACCCCCTCGTGGTGGCAGTGTTTCCCGGAATTCCAGTACGTATCATCGAGGCTGCCTTGGAGCATGCCCGCGCCCACCGGTGCGAGTTGGTCATGGCCTACGTCGATGAGTCCCGCGTCCCGGTGGCCGATGGCGAGGGTTCCGTCCCCCTCATCCCCGACGAGGAGCGCACCCCCTGCCACGAGCGTGAGGTCGATCTGCGCACCGCCTTGGAGCAGGTGATGAGCGCCCACCTGGACATCACCTGGCAGTTCCGCTACCTGGCTGGGCTGACGGACCGTGAGCTCGCGCACCTGGCACACACCGTCAATGCCGGTGCCTTCATGGTGGGCACCCGGGCACCGGGATTCCGCTGGCAGGCCAAGGAGTGGTTCGACGGTTCGGTTGCCATGCAGCTCTCGCGACGCCAACGTCGTCCGATCATCATCGTGCCGCTGCGTGGGGAGGACTGGACACTCGTCCTGCACGCCAACCGGGTGGGTACCGGGGTGACGAAGGCTGAGGACCTGTCGGAGGAATGTGCGGACGAGGTACGCGTTCCGAGGTGCTGATGTGATGCCGGAGCACGCAGCTTGCTCCGTGACCTCCACCATGCAGGATTCGTGATACCCGAACAGGAGTAGTGGAGCCACTGGTTGGTGGGGAAAGATCTGGAACCACGGACTTGTCCCGTGACCAATCCCACATCAAGTAGATGCCGATCGATGCCACAGCCTGATGACTACTTCGGTGAGCCACTTGCTGTCGGCTTGGCAGACTGCCGAGGTCTTAGTGGTAAAAAGAAGAGGCCCCAGACATACCTGAGGCCCCTCTCAGAGATGCTCTCCGTATGTTGTGAAGACGACACAGCAATCTACGGAGACCCATAAGGGGAATTCTCAGCCGATCTCACCTGCATGTCGGACGACGCGCAGTAGCTGGCTTGAGTAGCTCGTTTCGTTGTCGTACCAGGAAACGACACTGGCGAAGTCTCCTTGGATGCTCTTGCAGAGGCTCAGGTCGACGAGGGATCCTGCAGTACATCCCAAGATGTCGCTCGAGACGACCGGCTCATTCGTTGTCAGCAGCGAATCCTTCAAATCTTCATTCTCAGCACGGATGAATGCCTCTTTCAAGTCATCGATGGTCGCGGACTTTTCCAAGCTTACGGAGAGATCGATCATCGAACCATCTGGGATGGGGACGCGAATTGCCCGACCATCCAGACGTCCTGCCAGTTGGGGGATGACAAGACCAATGGCTGCTGCAGCACCCGTGCTGGTCGGAACCATATTGACGGCTGCAGATCGTGCCCGTCGAAAATCCTTGTGAGGAGCATCAAGAAGGCGCTGATCCTGCGTGTAGGCATGAACAGTGGTCATGCTTCCCTTGGAGATTCCGAATGTGTTGTTGAGCACCGAAGCGACGGGAGCCAGGCAGTTCGTGGTGCACGACGCAGCGGAAATGACACGGTCTTCAGGTTTCAAATCTTTATGATTGACTCCGTAGACGATTGTGGCGTCTGCTTCCTTGGTGGGAGCACTGACCACAACTTTCTTTGCGCCTGCTGCAAGATGTTTGCGTGCTTTCTGCGCATGTGTGTATCTCCCGGTCGAGTCGATGACGACGTCAACATCAGAGTCACCCCATGCACAGGATTCAGGGGTGCTCTCCCTTGTGACTTTGATGGTTTTGTCTCCAACGTGTAGCGAATCCTGTGCCAAGGTGACAGGCTCGGAAAGTTTTCCAGCGACAGTGTCATATGTCAGGAGATGCGCCAGGACTTCCCAATCTGCGAGGTCATTGATGGCAACGACCTCCAAGTCGGGTGTGTCGAGACTGAGGCGCAGAAGTGTACGTCCGATACGACCGAAACCATTGATGGCAATACGCATATCAGTTTACCTTACTCATATTGGTTGTTGTAGAAATATTGACGGGTAAATTTTCGGTTGACGCTTTTCGGAGAGTTTCTCGTCTAATGAAGTAGTTGTTGCAAATCAAAGAAAATATGGTGATTGCTGCACCTCCTATCTGGACTGGATGTGGTACTTTCCCAGTGATGGCCGAGACGGTGAACGCCGTAATGGGTACGACATCCATAAACAGGGTGCCGTTGAGAGGTGTTAAAATTTTGTTTCCGATATTCCACGCAAGGACACCAATAAAACCGGCCACCAAGCTCATGTAGATCAGATGTGGAATGGTGTGGATGACTTCTATGCCGCTGGGAACAGGAACTACGCTGCTTCCAAGCAGTCCGGCGGTAATGACAACCGCGCTGCCAAGACCCAGGGCAGTGGTGATGGTCGTGTAACGTACTGGGCTCAAGTCTGGTAGGTAGGATGCACCTGCTGTGTAGATTACCCAGCACAGCGCGCCGAGAATAATGAGGATTTGCGGGCCGAAATCCTGTGGGTGTTTGACGAGTGAGGCAAAGTCTCCTCGAGTGATGACAAGGAGTACCCCAGAGAAGGAAAGCAGGATGAAAAACAGGACAAACAGCTTGGGTGTCTTTCTACGAACGATCCAGTTGAACAGGAAAGCCTGGAGGGGCATCGTGGCCATCATGATGGAAGCAGTGAGAGCTCCTTCTGCGCCGGCCAGGCGTTGTCCTTCGAAGACAAGGAACTGGTAGCCGGCGAATCCACATGTCCCGAAGAACCATGCTTTCAAAAGAGAAGCCGTGTCGAGGGGAATTCGATTCGGTTCCTGACGGCAAAGAACAAGGTAGAAAAGAGCTCCGGCGATCGCATAACGCATGCATGTGAAGGTATAGGTATCGATATGCTGGAGGGCCGATGTCATTACTGGAAACATTCCGCCCCACGACATGGTAGCGAGCAGACAGAAGGCTATCCCTTTTTCAAAATTTTTATTCGTCATGCATTTAGATCTTTCTTTACCGCAAGAGTAAATTTTTCGGCTTTGATATTCTAGTTTCTTGTTTTTAAGAATAATTGCGTTTACGATTATTTCCATCAATATTAGAGGTGTAAGGTCAGTCTTTGGGCTTCGAGTGGTGTACCATTCGGATGAAATAATGAATTGAACGCTGGCCGAGGGGCCGCTTCGTTCTGGAATAGAGATCTGAAGGATTCAGGTAGATGACGGTCAGTTCGGACCGGTTCTATGCTGGTGAAGTTGGAGATAGGGGGCGGGGAGTGTGTGGAAGTTGGCGGTGTTTGACGGGAGAGTAGGGCGAGCTTCTATAGGGGGTGCGGGCTGCCAGGCGAGAGGGTCATCAGCCACCTCATATTTTGTAATTTCTGGAAGAAGCATACAACAAGGGCAATGCGATGTGTCAAGGAGGTCGTGAGAATGGGCAAGTATGAAGATCAGCCTGATCGGGAGGCGATCAGGCTGGTGCACGTGTGTCGGGCACTGGGTGATCCTTTGCGCTTGGAAGCAGCGGCGCTGCTGTTTGAAGCCGGGGAGTTGCGGTGCGGTGATCTAGCGAAGTCTTTGGGGGTGCCCCTCTCCACCTTGTCTCCGCATTTGAAGACCTTGCGCGAAGCTGGAGTGACTTCAGCACGTAAGGAGGGGACAACAAGATGGTCCAGCTTGCGGGTAGATGACCTGAACGCCCGATTTCCCGGACTGGTCACCGCGTTGGTTGCAGAGAGATCTGACCACTCCTGAGCATTTGGTCGGCCCCGTAGCCCGTGCCTGTAGGCGAAAGTCTCATGCGGAGCCGGCCAATCACTTTGAGTCCTAGGTGATCAAGCAGACACTATTGGGTCTGAGAGATCTTTGCTGATGCGATGAGGATTTTTCAGTCTAGGTGATATGATTCGTCGGGATTTCTTGGAAAGTTAGTGAAATTTTTGCTGCTATCAGCTGGCGTGCCCGTGTGAACGTAAAAATCCCCGCCAACCCTAGAGCTGGCGAGGAACGTGGTAGCGGGGACAGGATTTGAACCTGTGACCTCCGGGTTATGAGCCCGGCGAGCTACCGAACTGCTCCACCCCGCGTCGACTCGTTTCACTATACACATGTCTGCGGTGCATGCAAAATCGAGCCACAAGACGCAGTGTGGCCCCGAGAAGCAGCAGTCCGGTCACCGCGAATTCGCCGAGATCACCGCAGTGACAGCCTGCCCACGTGCGTCGTGACTGCTCTGCTCACCTGCCACCGGCATGACATGCCTCAGGCCCATACTTCTCGTGCCCTTCTGCTCGCCCACTGGTTCGACGCCATGGCCACGGTGGGGGAGCGTCGATCCACACACGTCCCCCACGTGCCGTTACCCATCTTTCATGCCGTTGCCATCGCCCTGATCCTGGCTGGTGGTGTCGACGCGATCCCAGACGGGCAGTGTGGTCTCGATGGGATGGGCCGCCAGCGGCTGGTGGAGCAGGGACTCATTGCCGTGCATCGCAGGTTGCAGTGAACTGTGGCACCTGACCAATTTTCGTCCTCCAATGCTGTGGAGAACGTTCGTCCGAGGCTGGATGGGCGTACATAGTATGACTGCCAAAGCACGGCCCAATCAGGGTCGTCAGGCAGAAAAGGACCAACGCAAGAATGAAGCGTCTGTCAAGGATGATGGGGTTCTTCCTCACCCTGTGCCTGGCAGTGACGGCAACAGGTTGCTCCCCACATTCTTCCAGCAATGAATCGGGAGCCTCCAGCAATGAATCGGGAGACAAACCTGTGGTCGTTGCAGCCACTGCAGCTCCACCGACATTGGACATCACACAGAATGCCGCTGCGGCGATCGCCCAGGTATTGCTCTACAACGTCTATGAGACATTGACGAAGATCGACGACAATGGTGATCTCAAACCATTGTTGGCACGGTCGTGGCAGCAGAGCCCCGACGGTCTCACCTACACCTTTCACCTTGATCCTGCGGCCCGATTCGCCTCGGGGGCACCAGTGGACGCCAAGGCGGTTGCCGCATCCCTGGACAACAATCGTAGGAACGGTATCGCCGTCACCAAGGCCCAACTCGGTTCCATCAAGACGGTGCGTGTCAAGGATTCCCACACCGTCGTGCTCAACCTGAGCCACCCGGACAATTTCCTGCTGTTCTACCTGGGGTGTTCCGCCGGCGTCGTCATCGATCCCACCGTCAAGACCGACCTTGCCACCCATCCGGCGGGATCGGGTCCCTACGTCGTCACGGATTTTCGGCCCGGACACTCGGTCGATCTCGCCTCCTCCCCACAGGCGTGGCACCTGAAACCCAGGGTGTCGCACGTGCAGTTCCTGTACTTCGCCGATCCCACCCCCGAGACCGCTGCCCTCATGAGTGGTGACGTCGACATCCTTTCCGATCTCGCCACCCCACAGGCATTGAGCCGGTTCCAGGATCCGTCCCGCTACGACGTCATCACCGGCACGACGAACTATGAGGTCGTCATGGGGATGAACAATCAGTCCAAGGCGTTGTCCGACAAGCGCGTTCGCCGTGCGATAATGCATGCCATCGATCGGAAGAACCTCATGAAGGCCGTGACGAACGGGCAGGGGTCGCTCATCGGTTCCATGGTCCCACCGACCGACCCGTGGTACGAGGACCTGGCGGGCAAGCTGCCCTACGACCCGGACCAGGCCCGTCGTCTGCTCAAGGAGGCTGGCTACGGCAATGGCCTCTCCCTGCGGATGCGGGTGCCCACCCTGCCCTACGCCACCACCTCGGCGCGCATCATCTCCAGTGAGTTGAAGCAGGTGGGAATCACCCTGGTCACCGACGAACTCGAGTTCCCCGCACGCTGGCTCGACGCCGTCTACACCCGTGCCGACTACGACCTCACCATCGTCGGACACTTCGAGCCGCGAGACATCGTCAACTGGGCCAACCCGGACTACTACTGGCGGTACGACAACCCGCAGTTCCAGAAACTCGTCACGAAGGCCATGACCGGTCCGGCCAATGAGGTCAACGACACCATGAAACAGGCTGCACGCATCCTCAATGACGACGTCTCGGGCGGGTTCCTCTACCTCATGCCCAAGACCACCGTCACCCGAGCTGGAATCACCGGCCTGGGACACAACGCGACCTCACTGAGCTTCGACCTCACCGGATTGGAGGACAAGGCATGAGTACTCCGCGCAACACAGCACGTGCCACCGCTGGTGGACCGTCTTCCCGTGGCACCAGTACGGCTGGCCGCACGGCACGTCTCATCGGCAGACGACTGCTCGGTCTGGTGGTGAGCCTGCTCGTCGCCTCGATCATCATCTTCGCCCTGCTCTCACTGCTTCCCGGTGACGTGGCCCAGGTGATGCTCGGCTCCAATGCCGACCCGAAGATGGCCGCCCAGCTGCGCGAGCAGTTGGGCCTGGACGATCCCCTCCTCGTGCGCTACTGGCACTGGCTCTCCGGGTTGCTCACCGGTGACCTCGGCACCTCGGTGCTCAGCGGCCAGGAGATCGCCCCACAGATCGCCGAGCGGTTGGCCGTCACCGGCTGGCTGGTGCTGCTGGCCGTGCTCATCGCCCTGCTGCTGTGCATCCCCATGGGGGTGCATGCCGCGATCCATCGTCGTGACGTCCGAGGATTCCTCACCTCGGCCCTGGCCCAGTTCCTCATGAGCGTGCCGGCCTTCCTCGCCGGACTGCTGCTCATCCTGCTGTTCGCCATCGAACTGCGCTGGTTGCCGGCCGGTGCCTACGTGCCGCTGCGGGAGAACCCGGGGGAGTGGATTCGTCACCTCATCCTTCCTGCTCTGGCCCTCGCTCTCGTCCAGGCTGCCGTCATGAGCCGCTACGTGCGTTCGGCGTTCATCGACGTGCTCACCGACGACTACCTGCGTACCGCACGAGCGGCCGGATGGACGTTGCGTGGTGCCCTGCGCCGGCACGGACGTCGCAATGCGTCGATCTCGCTGGTGACGGTGCTCGGGCTGGAGATCTCGAGCATGCTCGTCGGCGCCATCGTCGTCGAGCAGGTGTTCGTGGTGCCGGGGCTGGGCAGCTTCCTGCTCGACGCCGTCACCTCGCGTGACATCCCCGTCGTGGCCGACGTCGTCATGGTTCTCGTGGCACTCGTCCTGCTCATCTCGTTCCTCAGCGACGTCGTCACGGTGAGCCTGGACCCCCGTCTTCGTGTGGTGAAGGAGGCATCGAAGTGAAACGCACTGGACTGGTGGTTGGATCCACCCTCGTCGCCCTCGTCGTCATCGCCGCCGTCGTGTCCTGCTTCTGGACCCCCTACGACCCCAACCTCGCCATCCCACAGGATCGGCTGCTCGGCCCCAGCGCCCAGCACTGGCTGGGCACCGACCAGGTGGGTGCGGATCTGCTGAGTCGTATGCTCGTCGGCGCCCAGACCTGTCTGCTGGTCGGCGTCGTCTCGGTGCTCATCGCCGCTGGCATCGGTGTGCCGTGGGGCATTGCCACCGCCATGGTCCCTCGCCCGTGGTCCACGCTGCTGGCGCGGGCTGCCGACCTGCTCTACGCCTTCCCCGCGTTGCTGCTCGCCATCATCCTGGCTGCTGCGGTGGGCGGGTCCACCTGGACCGGCATGATCGCCATCGGGGTGGCCACCATCCCGGTCTTCGCACGGATCAGTCGAGTCACGAGCCGCCAGGTTCTCGGTGAGGACTACGTCGTCGCAGCTCGATCCAGTGGAACAGGGTCGTGGCGCATCGCCGTGACCCACGTGCTGCCCAACATCGCCCCGCTCATCGGGGTGCAGGCATCGGTGTCCTACGCCGTGGCCATCCTCGCCGAGGCGGCGCTGAGCTTCCTCGGGTTGGCCACCCCGGCCAGCGTGCCCACCTGGGGACGGATGCTCCACGACGCCCAGTCCTACCTGTTCTCCAACCCGGCACTGACGATCTGGCCGGCCCTGGCCATTGCCGTGGCGGTGCTCGGTTTCAATCTGCTCGGTGACGGATTGCGCGATCTGCTCGATCCAAAACTTCGGGAGGTGCGATGAGTCTGCTGCAAGTGCGAGACCTGCACGTCGATTTCGGACGACACCGTCGAGTTGCCGTCGATGGCGTCGACCTCACCATGGAACCCGGTGAACGGCTCGGCCTCATCGGCGAGTCCGGCTCCGGCAAGTCGGTGACGGCACTGTCCATCATGGGGCTGCTGCCCGGCAACGCCCACGTCAGCGGGTCGGTGACCTGGCGTGGTGAGGAGCTGCTGGGCATCTCGGATCGGAAGATGTCACGACTGCGCGGCACCAGCATGGCGATGGTGTTCCAGGAACCCATGACGGCCCTGGACCCGACGATGAGGGTGGGCCGCCAGATCGGGGAAGTCGTCGCGCTGAGCGGTGGACGACGTGCCAACACCCGCGAGGTCGTGCTGGGCATGCTGGAGACGGTCGGCATTCGTGAGCCCCGACGCGTGGCCCAGGCATACCCACACCAGCTCTCCGGGGGGCAACGTCAGCGGGCCCTGCTCGCCCTGGCCCTGGTCAACTCCCCGGACCTGCTCATCTGTGACGAGCCGACCACCGCACTGGACGTCACCGTCCAGGCCCGGGTGCTGGAAACCATCGACGACGTCCTCACCAGGGTGGGAGCCGCCTGCCTGTTCATCTCCCACGACCTCGCAGTCGTCTCCCAGGTCTGTGACGAGGTCGTCGTCATGCACCAGGGGACGTTCGTGGAACGCGGGGCGGCACGCACCGTCTTCAACGACCCGAAGCACCCCTACACCCGCCGTCTGCTGCGTGCTGCTCGACTCGACGCCGTCGAACCGGGCCAGCCGATCGTCTTGGAGGACCGATGAGCGCCACCGTGAACACCCCGATCATCGAGGCGAGGAATCTCAACCTGCGACTCGGCACCGGTGCCAACGCCGTCCAGGCCTTGGACCACGTCAACCTCACCATTGCCCGCGGCCAACGTCTCGGCGTCGTCGGTGAGTCCGGATCGGGAAAGTCGACCCTGCTCAAGGTGCTGGACGGGCTGCGTCGCCCCGACGAGGGGGACGTCCTCTTCGCCGGCTCGTCGATCCTCGCCTCGCATGCCGATCTGCGCCCGCTGCGCGCCCAGGTGTCGATGGTCTTCCAGGATCCCCGGTCCTGCCTGGACCCGCGCATGAGGGTGGGCCGGATCATCACCGAACCGCTGCGCTCCCGCATGCTGCGCGGCACGGTGGACGACGTTCCCGACGCACTGGAGCGAGTCATGACAGAGGTCGGTCTCGACCCGGATGATCGCGACCGGTACCCCCACGAGTTCTCCGGCGGTCAGCGACAACGTATCGCCATCGCCCGGGCCCTCATCACCAACCCGACGGTGCTGCTGGCCGACGAACCGGTCTCCGCGCTGGACGTGTCGGTACGCGCCCAGGTGCTCAACCTGCTCACCCGTCTGGTGGACGAGCGCGGCCTCACCTTGGTGCTCGTCTCACACGACCTCGCCGTGGTGCGACATCTGTGTCAGGAGGTGGCCGTCATTCAGGACGGCCGGATCGTCGAGTCCGGCAATCTCGCCCAGGTCTATGCCGAACCCCGGCATGATCTCACCCGTCGGCTGCTGGCGGCCGTGCCCACCATTCGAGGCCTGGACGAGGACCGGACGTGGGGGAGGGCTGCAGCACCACATTCCTGAGCACTGCTGCCTCGACCGTCCCGATGCAGGGGTGACGACACGATGGACGTCACCCCTGTGCCCGGGTGCCCTGTGCCCGCAACGTCATGGCAGCCGCGGCAGGGCAGCTCTGGGTACCTTCCCGTCCTCGCCGAGGTTTCCCGTCCTCGCCGAGGTGCAGTGGTGACGCTGGCCCGTCCTCGCCGAGGTTTCCCGTCCTCGCCGAGGTGCAGTGGTGACGTTGGTCGGGCCATTCGTCGAGGGTGCTGGGGACCGCCTCCTCGCACGGGCGCGATGAGCACACAACCGTGGTGGTTTCATCCCGTGAGACGCGGTGCGTCCCCTCCCTAGACTGGCCTGCATGAAGGCGCTTCTGCTCGAGAACATCCATGACGAGGCTGTACGAACCCTGCGCGAGGCTGGTTACGAGGTTGAACGTGTCTCCGGGGCACTGGGTGAGGACGAACTCATCGAGGCACTCGACGGGGTCGACCTGCTGGGCGTTCGATCTCGCACCCAGGTCACCCCCAAGGTCGTTGCGCAACGTGGTGAGACGTTGACGGCGGTGGGGGCCTTCTGCATTGGTACCAACCAACTTGCCCTGGATGATCTGGCGCGTGCCGGGGTGGCGGCGTTCAACGCCCCGTTCTCCAACACCCGATCCGTGGTGGAGCTGGTGATCTCCGAGATCATCGCCCTGGCCCGCAGGTTGGGAGATCGCAACACCCAGATGCATCACGGGGTGTGGCGCAAGTCCGCCATCGGGTCGCACGAGGTGCGTGGGCGCACCCTGGGCATCGTCGGGTACGGAAACATCGGTGCCCAGATCTCGGTGCTGGCCGAGGCGCTCGGTCTGAGCGTCATGTATTACGACGTCGCGGACAAACTCCCCATGGGCAATGCCCACCGCTGCGACAGTCTCGAGGAACTGCTGCAGTCCGTCGACGTCGTCACCGTCCATGTGGACGGACGCGCCGACAACACGCTTCTCTTCGGTGAGCAGGAGTTCTCGATGATGCGGCCGCGGTCGCTGTTCCTCAACCTGTCTCGCGGACATGTCGTCGACGTCGCTGCGCTCGCGGACAATCTGCGCACCGGACATCTCGCCGGGGCCGCAGTGGACGTCTATCCCAGTGAGCCCCGATCCGGCGATGAACCGTTCGTCTCCGAGCTGCAGAGCCTGGACAACGTCATCCTCACCCCGCACGTGGGGGGATCGACCCAGGAGGCCCAGATCGACATCGGTCGTTACGTGGCTGGCAAGCTCATCGACTACAGCGAACGCGCTTCGACGAGCATGAGCGTCAATCTTCCCGACATCACGACGGGCGCCACTCCCGGGGCGCGCATCGGACACCTGCACCTCAACATGCCCGGCATCATGGCAGACCTCAACCGGTTGGTGGCCGATCACGGCGGCAATGTCACCTACCAGGCGCTGGCCACTCGCGGGGAGCTGGGGTACACGGTGCTCGACATCGACGAGACCGACCGGGAACTGTTGGTCGACGTCACCCGTCTGGAAGGCACCATTCGCGCCCGAGTACTGTGAGTGACGAGTTCCGAGGTTGCTCATGGGGCCCGTTCCTCGATGGTGCCCCCATGAGTGAAGGCCCCGAATGCGGGTGCCGATCCTAGGCCGTATGTGCCCCGGAGCCCAGAATGGTCATGGCCTGCTCGTGCAGCAGACCGTTGCTTGCCAAGGCGTCTGGTCCCCATGGGCCGGGCTGGCCGGCAACGGTCGTGAACGTGCCGCCAGCTTCTCGCACGATGACGTCGAGGGCGGCCATGTCGTGCAGATTGAGTTCGGGCTCGGCGGCAAGATCGACGACTCCCTCCGCCACGAGCATGTAACTCCAGAAGTCCCCGAAGGCCCGGGTGCGCCACACCGTCGCCATGAGTTCGGCGAATTCATCCCCGCGATCCGATTCATCCCACCCGTGCAGGGACGAGTACGACAGGAACGCCTCGCGCAGGTCACTCACCGTCGAGACGTGGATGGGCGATCCCTCATCGACGCACGGCCCGCCGGCCCATGCTCCGTGGCCACGTGCCGCCCACCAGCGCCGGTGCAGGGCCGGTGCCGAGACGACCGAGGCAACCACCTCGTCACCCTCGGCCAGGGCAATGAGGGTGGCCCACACCGGAACCCCGCGGGCATAGTTCGCAGTACCGTCGATGGGGTCGATGATCCAGCGTCGCGGCCCGGAACCGGTGTCGGCCCGTTCCTCACCGTGGACGGCATCGCCGGGTCGGGCTGCCGCGACGATGCGTCGTGCGGCATCCTCCACGGCCAGATCGGCGTCGGTCACCTCGCTGTGGTCCGCCTTGTGGTCGATGCGCAGGTCGCTGGCCCGGAACCGAGCCAGCGTCAGGGCATCGGCCTCATCGGCAATCCGGTGGGCCAGGGCAAGATCGTCAAGCACGTTCACCATGACCCAAATCTACGCGGTGGACGTGTCGTGCCGGAGCTCTGATCGACAGGCGGATGGCGGCGTGGCGGTTCCCGACACGGGGACCACCGGCATGGGGCAGCCAGGTGCACGCCACGGACACATGGCCAGACATCGGGACCACCTGGCACGGGTAGGCAGCGTCGATCGGTCCGGTCTCAGGTGAGCGGCGTGCGCGTCGATGGGGCCGTGGATGGTGGCTGTGTCCGGGAGCTGGTGTGTCGTCCTAGCTGCTGCGCTCGCTGCAGGACTGTTCGGAAACCCTCAGGGATGAAGGTCCTCAGGAGTTGGAGGGGTTCGCCTGTCGAGCAGCGTCCAGCCTCCGAAACGACTCCAGCCGGATCGGCCGGATGAGCCCGTGCTCGACGGCCCGGTCCAGGGCACATTCCGGAGAACTCGTCAGATGCTCACATCCCCGCGGACACTGGGCGGTGATGGGCTCCAGATCACCGAATGCGGCGAGGATCCGGTCAGCCGTCACATGGGACAGTCCGAATGATCGAACCCCTGGGGTGTCGATGATCCACCCCCCGCCGGGCAGCTCGAGGGCCTGCGCAGAGGTCGAGGTGTGTCTGCCTCGTCCCGTGGCATCGTTGACGTGCCCCGTGATTCGTCCGGCACCGGGCACGAGAGCATTCATGAGCGTCGACTTGCCCACCCCGGAGTGACCCACCAGGACGGTCGTCCGGTCGGTGAGCATGTCGCGCACGGGGTCCAGATCTGCTCCGGGTCGGGTCGTCACCACCGGTACGTCGAGTGACCCGTACAGCTTCATGAGTTCGTCGGGGTCGGCCAGATCTGCCTTGGTGAGGCACAGCACGGGATCAACCCCGGCGTCATAGGCGGCCACGAGCACCCGGTCGATCATGCCCACGCGTGGCTCGGGCTGCGCGAGGGCGGTGACGATGAAGATCTGATCGGCGTTGGCGACGATGGCCCGCTCATGGGGGTCGGTGTCGTCAGCTGTACGACGCAGGACGGTGCGACGTCGCTCCACCTGGGGTATTCGAGCCAAGCTGCCCTCGGCCCCTGACGTGTCACCGTCCAGTCTGACCCGATCACCGACGATGACGGCCTTGCGGCCAAGACTGCGAGCCTTCATGGCGACGAGATCGTGGTCGTCCAGGCGGCACGTGTAGCGCCCGCGATCAATGGCGGTCACCTGACCAATGGGCAGCTCGGAGTAGTCGGGACGATTCTTGGTACGCGGACGGGACCGCCGCCGGGGGCGATCAAAGGCACTGTAGTCGTCGGTGTCGATACCGGAACTGGCCAGCCGGCGTGGGCTCATGGGCATCCTTCCACTAGGTGGGACCACATTGCAGGAAAGTGTGGCATCGTCTTGGTGGTGCACGAGACGTCGTCGAGGACGACTCCGGGCACGAGCAGCCCCACGAGAGCAAGGGCGTGCGCCATGCGGTGATCGGCACAGGTGTGGACGAGCCCGCCGGTGAGGCCCTTGGCTCCGGGGCAGCCGTCATGTCCACACCCGGTGATGACCACCCCATCCTCGGTCTGTGAGACGTCGCCCCCCAGTGTTCGAAACTGATCCTCCACAGCTGCCAGCCGGTCGGTCTCGTGACCGCGGATGTGTGCGACCCCTCGGATCCTGGTGAGTCCATCGGCCAGCAGACCGAGTGCCGCGACGACTGGGGTCAGCTCGCTGGCGGCGTGCAGGTCGACATCGATTCCATGCAGCTCACCGCCGGTGACGCGCACCACATCGCCGCACCGATTCACGATGGCCCCCATCCGGGTGGCCATGTCGAGGAAGATCGTCCCGGGCTGGTCGGTGACGCGTGGCCAGCCGGGAACCTCCACCGATCCGCCGGTCACCATTGCTACGGCGAGGAACACTGCTGCGTTGGTGAGATCCGGCTCGATCGTCTCGTCCCGGCCCTGCACCGGACCGGGGTGGACCACCCACCGGCACGGTTCCGGCTGCTCGACGCGCACACCACGTCTGGCGAGCATGGTGCAGGTCATGTCGATGTGGGGTCGGGAGGGTAGAGCCGCTCCAGTGTGTCGTAGGTCGATCCCGTGTGTGCAACGCGGTGCAGCCAGCAGCAGGGCCGAAACGAATTGACTGGACTGGGCAGCGTCGATCTCGACGACTGGTCCGCCCAATCGTGCCGGGGCGTCCACGGTGAGGGGGAGGGTTGCGTGTGATGAGTGTCCTGCCCCGCGAGATTCGTACCTGCATCTGGCTCCGAGCTGACGCAACCCCGTCACCAGGCCGTCCATGGGGCGCCGTGCGGCGGCCTCATCACCAATGAACCGAGTGCGTCCCGCCACGGTGGCGGCCAGCGCCGGCAGGAAACGCATGACCGTTCCGGCGAGCCCACACTCGATGGGGTGCACGGCGTGGTGCAAAAGCCTTGGAGCACGCACGAGCACTCGTCCGGGAGCCGGCACCGAGAACCGTGCCCCGAGAGCTTGGAGACCAGCCATCATGAGCTCACTGTCCCGACAACGAAGCACGCCGTCGAGCACGCTGTCACTGCTGCTCGTGGCGGCAAGCAGCAGAGCGCGATTGGTCTGGGACTTCGACCCGGGAACGACGACGCGTCCCGTGAGCTCGTGAGGAGCCCGCGGGACGGCCCACGTCGTCTGTGTCGTCACTCGGGAGGACGGTTCCTGGAGTTCTGCAGTTCTCAGCTGCGGGCAGCAGCCTTCTTCTGCATCTTCTCAGCGGTCTTGCGAGCCTTCTTCTCCGCCTTGGCGATGCGCTTGCGAGCCTTGCGGCTCATCTTGTCCTGATTGGCTGCCAGCGACGCCTTCTGATCGCGAGCCGAGCTCTCGAGGCGATGCTTGGTGTTGGCGGTACGCCAGGCAAGGCCAGGGCGTCCAGCGGTGTCCTTCGAGGCCATGAGGCTGGCACCCAGCAGGGAGACATTGCGCAGCAGCACCGAACGACCTGCGGCGCGTTCCGCCTTCGGCAGAGTCTTGTCGGGGATCGAGGCGATGACGTGCGGCACCATGGTGGTTGCGACCACGCTGGCACCGAGACGACGCCCCAGCCCGGTGGCCATGGCAAGACCACCTGCTGCCTGGGCGGCACCGGTGGCGCGCACCAGGGTGCGGGTGTCATCGGGAATGTATCCCCCCACAGAGGGGAGGGTGCGCTGAAGCATGGGAACAAGCTTGTCAGCGACAGGTTCGGCTTCCTCGACGAAGTCATTTGGTTTGAGGGCAGCATTCGAACCCTTGACGATGAAGTAGCTGGAGAACAGAACTCGTCCCAGTCCGCGGATGATGCTCATAGCTGTATTCCTACCGTGTGAGAGACCGGGGCGATGCGCCCCGGTGAAGCTGTACCGACACCTCACTGTAATGGGTCGCGCGACATGTCTTGGCCAATATGGGCAAGAACCGTTCGGGATCAGGGAATACCGTGCCATGGGAGACGTTGCAACCGACATGGAATCCCTCACACGTGCTGGTACCACGCAAGCCCGGTCAGCGACCGCTGATCAGTTTTCGAGGCAGCGATTTCGCGGCCCGTCGGGGCGTGGTTACGCCAATTGCGATTGGAAGCAGCTAAGATCCTACGTGATGACGATTCCGACCGGCGGGCAACCGCTCCCCAGACACTCCGACCCCTCCGGACATGGTGGCCTGTCCGAACCTGCTGGGGCAGTTGACGTTGCCAAGGAAACCGATGAGGAACGCGCCGCTCGATTCGAGCGAGACGCCTTGGGATACCTTGACCAGCTCTACGGTGCCGCCCTGCGTATGACACGCAATCGGGCGGATGCCGAGGACGTCGTCCAGGAGGCCTTCATCAAGGCGTTCTCCTCGTTCCACCAGTTCAAGCCGGGGACCAATCTCAAGGCATGGCTGTTCCGGATCCTCACCAACACCTACATCAACGGTTATCGCAAGGCCCAGCGTCGTCCACAGACTGCCGATGGCGATGACGTCGAGGACTGGCAGATCGCCCGAGCCGCCTCCCACGACGCCACCGGGTTGCGATCTGCCGAGGTCGAGGCGCTTGACACGATGCCTGACGAACGCATCCGAGAGGCGCTCGACTCCCTGTCCGACGACTTCCGTCAGGTGGTCATGCTTGCAGACGTCGAAGGCTTCGCATACAAGGAAATCGCGGAAATCATGGGGACTCCGATAGGAACGGTGATGTCTCGGCTCAATCGGGCTCGAAAACAATTGAGAGCCCAACTCACCGAGGTGGCTGGGGCCCGTGGTATCGGTCCGATGGCGGGCCAGATCAGCGATGAGACCTATGAGCCGTTGACCATGATGCAGGAGCGAGCATGAGCATGTCCGAAAGCGAGCGCACCACCGGTCCGTGTCCGGCCCTGGACTGTCAGTGGGTCATTGACCATCTCCAGGCCTTCCTGCACGATGAACTGGGCGAGGAGCAGGCCAACGCCTTCCGTCATCACATCGACGCCTGCGACGACTGCATGGAGCAGGCCGACATCGAATCGACGATCTCCCATCTGCTGCACCGATGTTATCCACCGGCCCACGTCTCGGAGACATTGCGTGCCAGGGTCGGTGCTCTGCGCGTCACCTTGTGAGTCCGTTCCGGCAGGAGCCTGCAGGAGCAGGAGAATCGCACCATGAAAAAGTGCCTCTCCCGACGGGGTGAGGCACTTTTGCATGGAAACCGCGGTTCAGGCGTTGGGACGCTTGCCGTGGTTTGCTGACTTCTTGCGACGTGAACGACGTTTACGTCCAGTTTTACCCATGGCGTTCTCCTCCTAGTTGACCCCCTCCGGGCACGGAGGGACCACGCGTTGGCGCAGCAACGAGGATACATTGTGCCTCATCGGTGTGAGGTGCATCAACTCAGGGGAGCCACCCCGGAAGCGTCGCGTCTTGAACTGTGGTTAGTCTTTGTTTCATGGCGGGAATCAACCATGTAGCACTGGAACACTGCAATCTGGGGCCGGACGACATCGCTTGGCTCAGGTGCCTTGTTGACGAGTGGCAGATTCTCGCCGACTGCTCGTTTTCAGACCTCATTCTCTGGCTCCCCACCGATGACCCCGCCGTGTTCTGGGCAGGAGCGCAGGTGCGTCCAGACACCGGGCCAACCGCGCTGGAGTCCGACGTCGTGGGCGAGTTCACGGCATATGACGACGAAGCCCTGGTCACCGAGGCCTACATGAGCGTCGACATGTGCGAGACGAGTGACAACAAGATCTCCGCCGGTATCCCGGTGGACGTCTGTGCCATTCCCGTCCTGCGTGGTGATCGAGTCATCGCCGTCGTCGAGCGGCACACCAATCGAATGGGGGTGCGAGCCCCCGGCTCCACCGAGGACAATTATCTGGAGATTGCCAACATCCTCTCCGAGATGCTCTACCACGGCGAGTTTCCCATGTTCCCGTCATCGAACCCGGCGCTGGCACCGCGCATCACCGATGGCGTGATACGTGTGGCGACGACCGGTACGGTCACCTATGCAAGCCCCAATGCGGTGACGGCGTTTCGCAAGCTTGGTCTGACCGGTGACCTCGAGGGGGAGCCATTCCTCCCGGTGGTGCGCAGTTTGTGTACCGACGTGCAGGAGATAGGCCAGTCAATCGGTCTGGATCTCGAGGGTGGCAGCCTGCGCGAGACCGACATCGAGAACAAACAGGCCACCCTGCGTACCCGAGTCATTCCGCTGTACTCGTGGTTGGTCGGGCAGAAGGTGACTGCCGGGACGATGCTGCTGGTGCGAGACCTCACCGAGCTGCGCAGTCGAGACCGTCAACTCGTCACCAAGGACGCGACGATTCGTGAGATCCACCACCGGGTGAAGAACAATCTGCAAACCGTGGCCGCCCTGCTGCGGTTGCAGTCTCGACGCGTCACCAATGAGGACGCTCGTCAGGCTCTCGAGGAGGCCAAGGAACGGGTGGCCTCGATCGCCGTCGTCCACGAGATCCTCTCGCAGAATTTCGACGAGGAGGTTGCCTTCGACGAGATCGCCGATCGGATCCTGCATCGGGTCGGCGATGTCGCAGCCTCCAGCGGCGAAGTGGTTGCATGCCGGGAGGGGAGCTTCGGCATGGTCAATGCCGACGTGGCCACTGCGCTCAGCCTGTCGATGACCGAACTGTGCCAGAACGCCATCGAGCACAGCTTTGGCTCGTCATCGGGTACGCTGAGCGTACGGCCACACGTGACCGATGATGCACTCGTCGTGGAGATCGTCAACGACGGGGAACCGCTGCCTGAAGGATTCAGCCTTGATGCGCATCGCTCGTCACTGGGGTTGTCAATCGTGACCACCCTCATCGGGGATCTGGGGGGCGAATTCACCCTGACGAACAACCCCGGCGACGTCGGCACCTGTGCGACACTGACCATTCCGCAGTACAAGGCGTGAGCCATGGGCAGCCGTGTCGCAGGTGTTGCCGGTGACGCGTGCGACGGGGCATCACGGGCGAGGCGTCATCAGGACGTTCGCTCCGCCCCAGCAGGTCGGCTGGTGGGTTTCTTCAGGATCGACGTGTCCGTCCTCGTGACTTGCGGCGCTTGATGGCGCGGCGTTCCTCCTCGCTCATGCCACCCCAGACGCCATGGTCCTGACCAGCCTCCAGGGCCCAGGCCAGACACTGTTCCCGCACTTCGCACCGGGTACAGACCTGCTTGGCACGCTCGATCTGGGCGAGAGCAGGGCCAGTGTTACCGATGGGGAAGAAAAGCTCCGGGTCCTCGGTCAGACAAGCTGCGTTGTGGCGCCAGTCCATTCGCCATCTACTCCTTAGTCCTGGCAGGTGCCAGGTGCAGTTGGTCACATGCCAGCAGTACTATTTTCGGGCAACCATGAAAGTGTGCCAATGTCAGCCTGCTTTGGCAAGGGGTTGGGAAAAATTCGTGCCTATCCAGTGGGTATCCCGGACCAGGAGAGTGAAATACTCTCGACCACACTGTATTTCGCCGCTGTGTGGGGTGCCGCGTTTTCTGAAAAATCGTGGCCTGCCCCTGCATGGTGAGGACGTTCCCGGACGATCATCACGGCGTCGAGTGAGTCAGAGCATGATCAGTCATCGTCATCCATGCGGGCAAGCCACGTGGCAAGTCGCTCGATCGGTAGTTCGAACTCAGGATTGATGTCGACGAAGTGGCGCAGCTCGTCAGCCAGCCAGTCCAAGCTGACTTCCTCGTCGCCCCGCCTGCGCTGCAGTTCCTCGATGCCACGGTCAGTGAAATACACGACGTCAATACTAGGTGGGCTCATGATCCGGCAGGTGGATTCGGCAGATGTCATGGGCGAACTGCACAGGGGCTGCCACGTAGCTGAAACATTGGTAATGGGGCTGAAACGTTGGTGGTGGGGAGGCACCCACCACCAACGCCGTGCGTCTGAGTGGGCCCCGGATCACTCCGTGGTGAATGCCTGGTCCATGAGGGTCCGCTGCTCCTTGAGGTGGATGCTCTGCTGACCCACCGATGGCGCCGAGGACTCCGGGCGTGCCACGACTGCCATGCGATCCAACAGCCCCCCCGGGAGCTTGGCAGAGAGCTCAGCCGCCAGGTGGTTGTTCATGTACGGATACGCCCCTTGGTTGATGGGTTCCTCCTGCACCCAGCGCACATCGGTGACGTGCCGGTAGTCGGCCAGGACGTGGGCCAGCTCGTCCAGCGGCAGCGGGTAGAGCCTCTCCATGGTGACAATGGCGACCTTGCCCTCCAGCCCGCGCTTCATACGCTCCTTGACGAGCTCCCAGCGCACCTTGCCCGAACACAGGATGAGCTCGCGCACCGCAGAGGGATCGGTGATCGACGGGTCGGCGAGCACCGGCTGCCAGGCGCCCGAGACGAGTTCGGACGGATCCGAGGTGGCCGCCTTGTTGCGCAGCATCGACTTCGGGGTTGCGATGACGACAGGGCGATGCATGTTCTTGTAGGTGTGCTGGCGCAGCAGGTGGAAATAGTTGGCCGGTGTCGAGGGCTGGCAGATTGCCAGCTGCCCCTCGCTGGCGAGGTTGAGGAACCGTTCGATACGTGCCGAGGAGTGATCGGGCCCCTGCCCCTCATATCCGTGTGGCAGCAGGAGGACGACTCCGGAGTGCTGGCCCCACTTGGTTCCAGCAGAGGCGATGAACTCGTCGATGATGGTCTGGGCACCATTGGCGAAGTCACCGAACTGTGCTTCCCACAGCACCAGGGAATCTGGGCGAGCAACCGAATATCCGTATTCGAAGCCCATGGCAGCATACTCACTGAGCAGTGAGTTGTAGATCTCGATCTTCGCCTGCTGACCACGCAGGTGATTGAGCGGTATGTAACGCTCGTTGGTCCGGTGGTCGATGATCGTCCCGAACCGCTGTGAGAAGGTGCCGCGGGCCGAGTCCTGACCTGCCAGGCGTACGTGGACCCCCTCGATGAGCAGCGATCCCAGTGATGCGGCCTCGGCCGTGGCCCAGTCGATCCTGCCCTCGCGCAACATCGTGGCGCGTCGGGCCAACTGCGGAGCAACCTTGGGATGTGCGGTGAAACCCTCCGGCAGGGATTCATGGACCCTGATGACGTCGTCCAGGACGTCCTGGGTGATGGCGGTGGCAGTGCCGATGTGGCCCTTGGCAGGGTACTTCGGCACCGTCGAGATCGCCGGGCTGGTGGAGTTGGCATCACGCACCTCGGCGAACACCGTTTCCAGACGGCTGCGGAACTTCTCCATCACGGCCTCGGCATCCTCGGTGGTGATGTCGCCACGGCCGATGAGGCTCTCGGTGTAGAGCTTGCGTGTGGAACGTTTCTTGTTGATGAGCTCGTACATGTGTGGCTGGGTGAAGCTGGGGTCATCACCCTCGTTGTGACCCCGCAGCCGGTAGCACACCAGATCGATGGCGATGTCACGGTGGAACGCCTGGCGATAGTCGAAGGCGAGCTTCGCAGCCTGGACGACGGCAGCCGGATCATCCCCATTGACGTGGATCACCGGGGCATCGATGGCCTTGAGGACGTCGGTGCAGTAGGTGGCGCTGCGACCCTCGTGCGGAGTTGCGGTGAACCCCACCTGGTTGTTGACGACGACGTGAATCGTGCCACCGGTGCGGTAACCCTCCAACCGGCTCATCTGAAGCGTCTCGTAGACGACCCCCTGCCCGGCGAATGCCGCGTCCCCGTGCAGCAGTACGGGCACGATCGGGAAGTTCTCCGGATTGCCCAGGCTGTCGAGCTTGGCACGCACGATTCCCTCCAGCACCGGGTCGACGGCCTCGAGGTGGCTGGGGTTGGCGGCGACCGAGGTACGAATGCGTTCCCCGGTGTGGGATTCGAACTCACCTTCGTAGCCCAGGTGGTACTTGACGTCACCGGACCCCTGGGAGTTGACGAGCTCGGCATTGCCCTCGAACTCCCGGAAGATCTGGCTGTAGGACTTGCCGACGATGTTGGCCAACACATTGAGGCGACCACGGTGCGGCATGCCTATGCAGACCTCGTCGAGGTTATCCGCGGCGGCCATCGAGCACAGCCCGGCGAGCAGGATGATCGCGGATTCCGCTCCTTCGAGGCTGAACCTCTTCTGGCCGACGTACTTGGTCTGCAGGAAGGTCTCGAAGATCTCCGCCTCGTTGAGCTCGTCGAGGATGCGCAGGTGGGTCTCACGGTTCAACGGGGTGTGTTCCTTCTCGCACCGTTCCTGGAACCATCTGCGTACCTCGTGGTCGTCGATGTGCATGTACTCGATGCCCATGTGACCGGCATAGGAGTCACGCAGAATGGTGAGGATCTCGCGCAGGGTGAGGGCGTCGCGGTGCACGCCGGCGAAATTGTTCACCGGGAAGATGCGATCCAGGTCCCACAGGGTGAGTCCGTGACTGTTGAGCATGACGTCGTGGTGGAACCGTGGTCGGTACTCCACGGGGTTGGTGTCGGCGACGAGGTGGCCGAATCGACGCCAGGCATCGATGAGTTCGACGACACGCGCCTGCTTGTCGACCTGGTCGGGACGATTCGCCAACCGATCGGTGGCCCACTGCACCGGGGCGTAGGGGATGCGCAGTGACTCGAAAATCTCTTCGTAGAATCGGTCGGCACCGGTGAGGAGCTCGTGGATGCGGCGCAGGAACTCACCGGACTGGGCACCCTGGATGATGCGATGGTCATAGGTGGAGGTGAGGGTCGTCACCTTGGAGATGCCGAGCTCGGCCATGCGTTGGTCGGAGCCACCCTGCCACTGCGCCGGATAGTTGATGGATCCCATGCCGAGAATGCAGCCCTGGCCGGGCATGAGACGCGGCACCGAGTGGTTGGTGCCGATACCGCCGGGGTTGGTGAGCGAGGCAGTGACCCCCCTGAAGTCCTCGACGGTGAGGGAGTTCTCCCGACCACGGCGCACGATGTCCTCGTAGGCGTCCCAGAACTGCATGAAGTCCATGTTCTGGGCGTCACGGATGGCTGGCACGACGAGTTTGCGGGAGCCGTCCTTGGCATTGACGTCGATGGCCAGACCGAGGTTGATCGACGGGTTCTCGATGAGGTGGGGCTTGCCGTCGATCTCGGCATAGGCGTTGTTCATCACCGGCACGGCCTTGAGGGCCTGCACCATGGCGTAGCCAAGGATGTGGGTGAAGGAGATCTTTCCACCCTTGTTCTGACGCAGGAAGCGGTTGATGAGCATTCGCTGCTCGATGACGAGCTTCATGGGGACGGTGCGCACCGAGGTGGCCGTCGGCATGGACAGTGACTGTTCCATGTTCTTGGCGGTGCGCATCGGTGCACCCTTGAGCTTCAGCGTTCTCGGCTCGGCCACGGTCTGTGACGGTGCGCTGTGCACGGCATCAGGAGTGAGAGAGGTGCGTGACGATGCGGCGGCACTCATGGTGCTGGCCTTCTTCCTGCTGACAGTGGCTGAGGTGGGGGAGGGTGGCTTGGCGGACGGGGCAGGTTCGCTGGTTCCCGAACCGTCATGCGGGGCCTGATCCGCGCCATGCTGCACTGGTGCAGTACCAGTACCTGCCGATTCCGAGTGGTTCGTGTGTGCCGAGGCAACCGGTTGGCTGCTCGTCTCGGTGCGGAAGAACCTCGCCCATGCCGGGCCCACGGAGTCGGGGTCCTTCTGGAACTGTTCCCTCATGTCGTCGATGAGCCAGTCGTTGGCTCCGAAGTCCAGCTCATTCGTTGAGTTGACCTGTTCGGTGGAGGATGCCACCACTGCCTTCTTCCCTGGTCGTACCGCCCGTGCGGAACGCCACTCCGCTCAAGCGTCGCTGCTCATGGGGCACCGAGAAGCTGGCAGGCCTCTCGGGTCGTGCGTGATGGCTGCAACCGACAGGGCCCTTCCCATGACTGCAGCCATCGGTGGACGAGACTCAGGATGAGTTCCGTTCCCCGGCGTCATGACCATCTTTGCATGTGACATGCGTCACAGGAAGTCGATTGACCACATTCACCAGATCCGGGGAGGGTTTTCACCGTCGGGGGAACCACTCCTCTCCTGGGTGATGCCAGAGGTGGTGCAACCGTCACGCCTCATGGACGTCACCGGGCGGCACCAGCTGCTCGACGGGGCACGTTGGCCTCGTCAGCCGTCCTGCTGACTGCCACATTGGAGATCCTGCGTCGCGGGGCAGACGACTCCAGATGAGCCGGTCGGGACGAGGAGCTGAGGTTTTGGGGTTGGTCGCTGCTGCTGCGTTTCGGGGCGGCGATGGTTCCAGACGTGACGAGCATGGTGCCATTGGTGGCCCTGGGGGAGGCGTTGCCGTATCGATGGGTGGTCCTCATCCAAGGGGTCTCGGTGCGGGGCTCTGGAAGAGTCATGGAGGATGGTCCGCTGGCTGCGTGACGTGCTGACGTTGTCGCCTCCTGCGCAGTGGTACGCCGTGCGAATCTGGACGTGCGTCGACTCACATCACTATGGTGTTCGGGCCGCACGAGCGGGGCCGAGGCGGATTTCTCGGTGGAGCGTTCGGCAGTGGTCGTACCAGCGGGGTCTGGATCGTCCAGCGGAGTCGGTGAGGACGTCCTCTCCCGGGGCCTGACGTCCTGACTGGGTCCTGGCGGGGTGGGATGACCGTCGTCCTGAGCAACGGTGTCGGCGTTCCCGTCCTGCCGAAGGCTGAGCACCAAGGCTCCCACGGAGGTGAGCAGGGCGAGGACGATCAAGAGATTGCGGGCGACGAGTGTTGCAGTTGCCTCGCTCGTGGGATCATCACCGATGATCTGGCCGTACATGAGTGGGTAGACGGCCTGGGTGAGCAGAGCGATGAGCACCAGCGTCGCTGCGGTGACCAGGGCGAGGGTTTCGATCGCCCCACCGGGCTGGACGTCACGATCCGGATCGGGCAGGAAATCATCCAGAATGGCGGCCATCGGTGCAGCCCACCAGATCATGTACTGCGGTGACAAGGTCTTGTTGGCCATGATCATCGCCCCCACGATGACGATTGCCGACAGCACGGCCGTGCGATGGGAGAACCCGTTCCGGCGCCAGGCGAGTACTCCCAGCAGGATCGTCCCGGCCAGGGTGAGGACCATGAGCAGTGACGACATCGTCTGCCAGAAACCCACCCCTGGTCCAGTGATCTCGAAGGCATTGAATCGGCTCATGCCCACGTGGAACGCTCCGGTGTCGTCGGCAAGGCGACGGATCATCGGAATCGTCGACTGGACGGACTCGATCTGCAGACCACGATCGGACTGCCACGTCAGCGGGGAGGTGGTGCGCTGCCAGCCAGTGAGCAGCAGTGAACTCAGGCCGAGTCCGAATCCAACGACGAGGAAGGAGACGAGTCGGCGGATGGCTTGTCTCGACCTGCCCAGCATGGGCACGATGAGCAACGCAGGCCACAGTTTGAGAGCAGCACCACAGGCGATCATGGCTCCACATGCGAGGGGATGCCGTTTGTGCCACAGGGCGGCCAGACCCATGCAGACAGCCGGGACCATGTCGAAGCGGAACCACATGATCGGCCCGAGGGCAGGCACGAAGATGGACCACCACACCGCACCCCACCGTTTTCCGTTGCGCCACAGCGCCATGGCCATGACGGCGTCCAGGACGAGCATGATGACGACGAAGAGCTGATTGAAGTACTGCACCTGCTCGCCGACGGAGAACCACGTGAGTACTCGCATGAACCACAGCACCGGTACTGGGTACTCAATGAGCATTTCCTTATCAGTGTGCCCGCCTGTCAGCCACGCGCGGTAATAGTTCACGTCCCCGGTGATGTAGTTGCTCGAGGGGTTGCTGAACACCTTGAGCATGACGAGTCGGCCGAGCACCCACAGGAGGACGACGGCCACAATGGTGAGCAGTTCCCGTCGGTTCTGGGTGGATGAGGCAGCGCGCACACGACGCCACAGTGGTACGGAAGGATCGGCAGGCACGCTGGCAACCATAGCCAATTGATCTGAGAGCATGAAAACGAGGATGTTCGTTCTCGGCGCTCAGATGTACCTGGGCGTACCTGCGGGGTAGTCATGGCCCATGAGGCGTCCGTCTCCTGGGAGGACGGTAGGCAGAATCCTGAGTGGTTCGCGTGATGCCGTGGCGCCCCCACGAGGACTCGAACCTCGGCACCCGCCTCCGGAGGGCGGTGCTCTATCCGCTGAGCTATGGGGGCTGAATCTGATGCTCCAGACCGCAATCACCCAATATAGACCAGAATGTCGCAAAAACCTACTCGACCCTCATCTTCCACGCTGGTACCGTCCCTCGTCTCCTGTTGTCCCCGCGCTTCTCGTTCGACTCTCGGTTCCCGTCTCGAGGGGCATGAATGTTCCCACGGCGTGGACACGGCACATCTTTCACCCGTGCTCTGGCAAGGTGGGAGTATGACTCACATGCACGTCGCAGGCTCGGTCCATGCCGATGTCGCCTCACCGAGCCCCACCTGGCTCACGGTGCCGGCTGACGTCAATTCCCTTGACCGGGAACTGTGGAGCACCACTGTCACCAGGAACGAGCAGGGAGCTCTGGAGGTGGGAGGGGTGTCCGTCGTCGAGCTCGCCCAGCAGCAGGGAACCGCTCTCTACGTCCTCGACGAGGAGGATTTTCGGGATCGTGCCACGTCCTTCCGGCAGGCCTTCGACGGATGGGACGTCTACTACGCCGGCAAGGCATTCCTCACTCGAGCCATTGCCGGGTGGGTGCACGACCTGGGGCTGTGCATGGACGTCTGCACGAGTGGGGAACTCGTCACCGCCCTCGAAGGAGGTATGGACCCCGAACGCATTGGGATGCATGGCAACAACAAGTCCGTCGACGAACTGCGGCTGGCCCTGAGCTCGGGAGTGGGACGGGTCATCGTCGACTCCCTGGACGAGATCGATCGTATCGAGCAGCTGTGCCGAGAACTGGACTGCACAGCTCGGGTGATGGTCCGTGTCACCCCGGGCGTGGAGGCCCACACCCATGAATACATCGCCACTGCCCACGAGGACCAGAAATTCGGCTTCTCCATTGCCAATGGGGCGGCAATGGTGGCCATGGTGCGCTGCTTCTCCAGCCCGGTCATCGATCTGGTGGGGGTGCACTCCCACATCGGGTCACAGATCTTCGACACGGGTGGTTTCGAGGTCGCGGCACGACGCACCATGAAACTTCTCGCCCAGTTCCAGCAGGCCACTGGCCACGTGCTGCCCGAATTGGACCTCGGCGGTGGGTTCGGCATTGCCTACACCTGTCAGGACACCCCATCCACCTCGTCCCAGCTTGCCCACGACCTCACCGAGATCGTCGAGCTCGAGGCCCGGGCTCGCAATCTTTCGGTCCCACACCTGTCGATCGAGCCTGGCCGGGCCATCGTCGGTCCGACGACGTTGGCCCTGTACACGGTGGGAACAGTCAAGCCGGTGGACCTGGACGGTGGTGCCCAGCGGGTCTACGTCTCTGTCGATGGAGGGATGAGCGACAACATCCGCCCCGCGCTCTATGCCGCGGAGTACTCGGCCGTGCTGGCAAATCGGCGCTCACAGAGGTCTGCGGTGTTGTGCCGCGTCGTCGGCAAGCACTGCGAGGGAGGCGACATCGTCGTGCGAGACGTCTATCTGCCAGCCGACGTGCGGCCCGGCGACCTCATTGCAGTTCCCGGTTCAGGGGCGTACTCACGCTCCATGGCGAGCAATTACAACCATGTTCCCCGCCCCTCGGTGGTCTCGGTGCGCGACGGGACGTGTCACACTCTGTTGCGCCGGGAGACCATTGACGATCTGCTTGCCCTCGATGCAGGTGCGGTCGTGACTCGGGTTGATCGGTAACATCGGACTGGACTCCTGGTCCACGTGTGACCGGTCATGTGGAACGATTGACGAAGTTGGAAGTGTGATGACGAACGAGGGAGTGCTGATGAGTGAGGTCCGGGTCCACGACACGGCTGGGCATTCGAGCAGTGAACCGCTACGGGTGGCCCTGTTGGGCTGCGGCACCGTGGGATCCCAGGTGGCACGAATGATTCTCATCCGTGGTGATGACATCATCGCCCGAGTCGGACGCCCGCTGGAGATCGCCGGAATCTCGGTGGCACACGTCGATCGGCCACGCCAGGGGCTGGACTCACGACTGTTCACCACCGACTCCGCAGCACTGGTGAGTCGACCCGACGTCGACATCGTCGTCGAACTCATGGGTGGCATCGATCCTGCCCGAGAACTCATCCTCACGGCACTGCGCAGTGGCAAGTCCGTCGTCACCGCCAACAAGGCCTTGCTGGCTGCCCACGGCGAGGAACTCAATGCGGCCGCCGAGCGCAATGGCGTCGATCTCTACTACGAGGCTGCCGTGGCTGGTGCCATCCCGATCGTGCGCCCGTTGCGGGAGTCCCTGGTGGGCGATCAGGTACGCCAGGTGATGGGGATCGTCAATGGGACGACCAACTACGTCCTGGACCAGATGACGACCACTGGCATGGATTTTGAGCAGGCAGTTGCCCAGGCCCAGCAGAAGGGATACGCCGAGGCCGATCCGACCGCCGACGTCGAGGGCTATGACGCAGCTGCCAAAGCTGCCCTGCTGGCCTCCCTAGCCTTCCACACCAGGATGCGCGGTGACCAGGTGTACCGGGAGGGGATCACCCACATCACCCCCGACGACATCGCCTCGGCCAAGGACCTCGACTGCGTCATCAAGTTGCTCGCGGTGTGTGAGGGCGGTCCAGATGGCATCGTCGCCCGCGTCCATCCGGCACTGCTGCCACTCAGCCACCCGTTGGCCAGTGTGTCGGGTGCCTACAATGCCGTGTTCGTCGAGGCCCAGGAGGCTGGGCGGCTCATGTTCCTCGGCCCGGGAGCCGGAGGGGCTCCCACGGCCTCGGCCGTGCTGGGGGACGTCGTCACCGTGGCTCGCAATGCCGTGCGAGGGGTGGCCGGGCCACCACAGGCCGTCTTCGACGAGTTCGACATCCTGGACACCGACGACATCCAGACCAGGTTCCACATCCGTATCCAGGTGCGCGACGAGCCGGGGGTGCTCGCATCGGTGGCCGAGATCTTTGCCCGCCATGACGTCTCCATGCAGACCGTACGGCAGAGCGCAGACGACGAGACCGCCAAGGACTCCTCGGCGGTTCTCACGGTGCTCACCCACCAGGCCCGGCAGGCGGATCTCAGCGCGTGTGTCTCGGAGCTCGGCGAGTCCCCCTTCGTGCACAGCCAACCCAAGGTCATCCGAGTGGAGGGAATGTCATGAGTCAGAATGGATTCTTCGGAGTCATCGAGCGGTACCGTGATCGCATGCCCATGGAGGGCATCGACACCATCGTCACCCTCGGGGAGGGGTCGACCCCGCTGGTTCCCGCTCCCGTGCTGGGGCAGGTGCTCGACGCCGAGGTGTACGTCAAGGTCGAGGGGGCCAACCCGACTGGATCGTTCAAGGACCGGGGCATGACGATGGCCATGTCCAAGGCCTTGGCCGATGGCTCCAAGGCCGTCGTGTGCGCCTCCACCGGCAACACCTCCGCCTCCGCCTCCGCCTACGCCTCCCGAGCCCACATGATGCCGGTGGTGCTGCTGCCCCAGGGCAAGATCGCCGCTGGGAAACTCGCCCAGGCCGTCGTCCACGGTGGACGGATCATTCAGGTGCAGGGCAATTTCGACGACTGTCTCACCATTGCCCGTGACCTGGCCGCAAACTTCCCGGTCTCCCTGGTGAACTCGGTCAATCCGTACCGCATCGAGGGGCAGAAGACCGCCTCCTTCGAGATCGTGGACTGCCTGGGTGACGCCCCCGACATCCATGCCCTGCCGGTCGGAAATGCCGGAAACATCACGGCATACTGGAAGGGCTACCAGGAGTATGCCGCCGACGGTCCCGCCACCCACACCCCGAGGATGTTCGGTTTCCAGGCCGCCGGTGCTGCACCCCTGGTCCTGGGACACGACGTCGAGAACCCCGAGACGGTCGCCACGGCGATTCGAATCGGCAAACCTGCGTCGGGGAGCAAGGCACTTGCCGCCCGGGACGACTCGAACGGACTCATCTCGTCGGTGACCGATGAGCAGATCCTCGACGCCCAGGCATTCCTTGCCGCCAAGGAGGGCATTTTCGTCGAACCGGCATCTGCCGCTGGCGTGGCTGGCCTGCTGGCCCTCAAACAGAGCGGTGACCTGCCTGCTGGACAGCGCATCGTCATCACGGTGACCGGGAACGGGCTCAAGGACATCGACACCGCGTTGAGTCGCACCGAACTGTCCACCGAGGCCGTCGAGCCATCGACCGATCGGGTTGCCGCGCTTCTTGGAATGCATCGGTGAGTCCCGAGACCGCACCGATGGACGCACCATCCCAGGCTGGTTCCCCGGTGGTGCCGGGGCGAGGAACCGGCTCCCACGAGGTGACGGTACGGGTGCCGGCCACCTCGGCAAACCTGGGACCGGGTTACGACTGCTTGGGGCTGTGCCTCGACCTGTGGGACGAGGTGTCGGTGTCCACCCTCGATGGCCGTGGGGTCGAGATCGACGTGACGGGGGAGGGGGAGCACACCATTGCCCGTGACGAGTCCCACCTCGTCATCGCGACAATTCGACGTGCCCTGGCCGATCTTGGCCACCCCGACCCGAGGTGCGGGTTGATGCTGCACGCGCACAATCGGATCGCCCAGTCCCGTGGGCTGGGGTCCTCAGCTGCGGCCATCGTCGCTGGACTGGCCCTGGGATGGGGGATTGCTCGCCCCGGGCAGCCCCTTGACCGGGATTGGGCACTTGCCGTCGCCACCCAGATCGAGGGCCACCCGGACAATGCGGCCCCGGCGATCTTCGGGGGAGCGCAACTCTCCTGGCTCGACGGTGACTCAGCATCTGCCGCAGACGTGATTTCCCACGCCTCGGGTGCACGGGAATCAATCAGCGTATCGGCTGTGCACCACGTTGATCTCGAGATCGATCCGCGGATTCACCCGGTGGTCTTCGTGCCACAACGACGGGTGCCCACCTCGGCCGCACGGGCCGTCATGCCGCACAGCGTGCCCCACGATGACGCCGTGCGCCAGGTACTCTCGGCCTGCCTGCTGGTGACGTCGTTGTCGCACCACCCCGAACACCTCATGGCAGCCACCCAGGACTGGTTGCACCAGCCGTTTCGCCGCGATCTCATGCCGGAGTCGGCCGACCTCATCGATCAGCTGCGTGCCTGCGGCGTGCCTGCCGTCATCTCGGGAGCTGGGTCCACGGTCCTCGCGCTGGGCACCACGGACCAACTTGCTGGCGTGGCGGGAGCAGACACCCGTGACTTCGCCGTGCACCAGGTGGGCTTCGGTGCCGGCGTGCAGCTGCACGCCTGATCCAGGCACGTGGAACCACAGTGCCGCAGATGCTATATTGAGCTGCAACGCGGTTGGACGCGTTTCCTCTCACTTGGCGCCCTCGGAATGATCCGGAGCGTTCTCCATGGATTCACGACGCGGCAGTTTCCTGCACACTTAGGACCAAGTGAATGAATCGACGACCGCCGTCTGGATCCCTCGCACCCCTCACTGATCCGGGATCCAGCAGGCCCTCACTCACATTCGAAGGGACATCCGTGACACAAACCCCCAATTCCGGAAAGCCCACCGGAACGCTGTCGGCCATGCTCCTGCCAGAGCTTCGTTCGATTGCCAACCAGCTGGGCATCAAAGGGGCCAGACAGATGCGCAAGGCAGACCTCATCACGGCAATTCGTGAAGCAGGTTGGCCGGAGGACGGCGGCGCACCGGGCGATGGAGCCGGCAGGTCTGCCCGCACTGCGAGGAAATCCGAGAACAGGCTGCCCGCTGGTGACGACTCGACTGCGAACTCTGCTGAGCCTGAGCCCTCAGCGAGCCGACGCTCCACCTCCGAGCGTGCCGGTGAGAACCATGTCGATGGCCAGGATGCCACCGAGCATCGCGGTACTCGACGCCGTGCCGCTCGTAGCCCACGTCGGGAGTCCCCCTCGGACAATCAGCGTCACTCCGACGAGCAGCAGCGCGCCCAGACCAGCGAATCCGTCGGAGCCCTGCTCGACGCGCAGAGTGGCGATCATGACCAGGAACGCAGCGGGGACCGGCAGAGCGGCAACACACGAAGCTCCGGACGGGGTTCGCGCGGATCGCAGGACTCCCGCGGTCGGTCCAGCCACGATCCGGGCGATCATCACGGTTCCCGGCAAGCCGATGGTGCGAATGCCGATGTGACCGAGGAGGTGGGTGCCCGTCTGGACGCCCTGGCTGGCCGCAACCACGATGACGAGGCATCCGAGAACTCTGCCAAGCGCGGTGGCAACCGTCATGACGGCAACCGGCGTGACGACGACAACTCACGCAATGACTCAGAGTATGGCGGCAGGCGGAACCGCCGGCGTCGCCAACGAGATCGCCAGGGCCGTCGCCCCCGCCGCAATGGGTACAACGACTCCGAGCCCAACCTGCGCGAGGATGACGTCCTCGTGCCGTGCAACGGAATCCTCGACATTCGCGACCAGTACGCCTTCGTCCGTACCTCCGGCTACCTGCCCAGCTCCGAGGACGCCTACGTCTCGATGTCCATGGTGCGACGCAACGGTCTGCGCAAGGGAGACGTCATCTCGGGTCAGATGCGTGCCAAGCGCGAGAATGACCGTCGTGAGAAGTTCGCGCCCCTGGCGCGCATCGAGTCGGTCAACGGCCTGGACCCAGAGAAGGTTCGTCAGCGTCCGGAGTTCTCCAAGCTCACTCCGCTGTATCCCCAGGAGAGGCTGCGGCTGGAGGACAGTCCGAAGAACATGACTGGGCGCATCATCGATCTGGTGAGCCCGATCGGCAAGGGCCAGCGTGGCCTCATCGTCTCGCCCCCCAAGGCCGGCAAGACGATGATCATGCAGTCCGTCGCCAACTCCATCACGACGAACAATCCCGAGGCGCACCTCATGATCGTCCTGGTGGATGAACGCCCCGAGGAAGTCACCGACTTCCAGCGCACCGTGTCAGGGGAGGTCATCGCCTCCACCTTCGATCGACCCGCCGACGACCACACCCAGGTGGCCGAACTCGCCATCGAGCGTGCCAAGCGTCTGGTCGAGATGGGCCAGGACGTCGTCATCCTGTTGGACGGCATCACCCGTCTGGGACGTGCCTACAACCTGGCGGCTCCGGCCTCCGGACGCATCCTCTCCGGCGGTGTCGACTCCGCTGCGCTCTACCCGCCCAAGAAGTTCTTCGGTGCCGCCCGCAACATCGAGAACGGTGGATCCCTGACCATCCTGGCCACGGCGCTGGTGGAGACCGGCTCCAAGATGGACGAGGTCATCTTCGAGGAGTTCAAGGGAACCGGCAAC
The DNA here is from genome assembly GCF_900186975.1 of Cutibacterium granulosum. NCBI lineage: Bacteria > Bacillati > Actinomycetota > Actinomycetes > Propionibacteriales > Propionibacteriaceae > Cutibacterium > Cutibacterium granulosum. The sequence continues at coordinate 1,640,134 of NZ_LT906441.1, read as the reverse complement.
ATGGAGCTGCGGCTGCGTCGGGAATTCGCCAACAAGCGGCTCTTCCCGGCCATCGATGTGGATGCCTCGAGCACCCGACGTGAGGAGCTGCTGCTCTCTCGCGAGGAGACGGCGATCATGTGGAAGCTGCGTCGCGTCCTGTCGGGTCTGGAGGATTCCCAGGCCCTCGAGATGTTGTTGTCCAAGCTGCGCAGAACGCAGACGAATGCGGAATTCCTCTACACCATCTCGAAGACCACCCCGTCGGTGGAATGACCGGGAAAATACAGTCTTGATTCTGCCTCGGGCATCAGGCAAAATAACCCAGTACTGCCGGTTCACGCCCGTCCTGCATCCGCAAGGAGCCACCGCTGTGTGGTGATGGCGACCCGGCACCAGACAAGGAGATCATCATGAAGCAGGGAATCCATCCCGATTACCACGAGACCACGGTGGTGTGCACCTGTGGCAACACGTTCACCACTCGTTCGACGGCTCCCTCCGGACAGCTGAGCGCCGACGTGTGCTCCGCCTGCCACCCCTTCTACACCGGTAAGCAGAAGATCCTCGACACCGGTGGTCGGGTTGCTCGGTTCGAGCGCCGCTACGGCAAGAAGGCTGCCAAGTGAGACGCTGAGCCGCTCATTTCACCTGTTGACGCTGGGACCTGCGGGGGTTCCAGCGTCACTGTTTATGCAGCGTCATTGTTTTTGCCGAGTCCCGCGGGAACCAATCCGTGGGGGAGTCCGGTCGGGGAGCGCCCCGGCACCGGAGAACAGACTGATCCTTCTGGAGGGAGGGTAGGGTGACTCATCCTGAGGACGAGGATGCCGTCGCACAGATGAGGTCGCGTCTGGCAGAACTCGACATCGAGCTGGCCAGACCTGAGCTCGCGTCCCGACCGACTGCACTGCGTCGAGCATGGCGGGAACATGCTCGACTGCGTCATGTGGCGACGGTTGCCGACCGGTGCCATGAATTGTGCTACGACCTCCAGGCCGCCCGCGAGCTGACCGAGGAGGATCCCAGTTTCGCCGACGAGGTGCAGCGTCTGGAGGAGGAGCTGGATCGCCGCCGTCGTGACCTCACCGAACTGCTCGCCCCATCCGATCCACTGGACGTCGAGGATGCGATCGTCGAGATTCTCTCCGGCGAGGGCGGCGAGGAATCGGCGCTCTTCGCTGCCGACCTGTTGCGGATGTACCAGTCCTACGCCGAGTCCGTGGGGTGGACGATGACGGTACTGGACAGTCAGGTCACCGATCTGGGCGGTTTTCGTAGCGTCGTCGCCGCGCTCAGCGGCACCGACGAGCGTCCTGCCTACGGAACGATGAAGTTCGAGGGAGGCGTGCACCGGGTGCAACGGGTGCCGGTGACCGAGTCCCAGGGGCGAGTGCACACCTCTGCAGTCGGGGTTCTCGTGTTTCCCGACGTGGACGCCGAACAGGTCGATCTCGACATGTCGGACGTGCGGGTCGACGTCTTCCGATCCTCCGGACCGGGAGGTCAGGGGGTGAACACGACCGACTCGGCAGTGCGGCTGACGCACCTTCCCACCGGAATCGTCGTGAGCTGTCAGAACGAACGCAGCCAGTTGCAGAACAAGGAGCAGGCCATGCGCATGCTGCGCGCAAGACTGGCTGCCCTGGCTGCCGAACAGGCTGCCGACGAGGCCGGCCAGCTGCGTCGACAACAGGTGCGCACCGTGGACCGGTCGGCGCGAATCCGCACCTACAACTTCCCCGAGAATCGGCTCACCGACCATCGGATCGGCTACAAGACACGCAAACTGGACGCCGTCCTCAATGGCGAGCTGCAGGAACTTCTCGATGCCCTGCACGCCGATGACCTGGCCCATCGCCTGGCGCAGTCGGGAGTGGGAGCAGATGACTCCGCCGACGATGACGGGCGGGCAGCGGTGGAAGGACGCCCCCGATGAATCCGCATTCCCCCTCACGGATGCTGGCGATGGCCACCCGCAAACTCAATCTCGCCGGCTGCCCTGCTCCTGTGGCCGATGCCCGACTCATGCTGTGTGCGGTGCTCGACGTCAGCCCGCAGCGCCTCGTCCTCGCCGGTGACGCCACCGAGGAACAGGCCGAGACCTTTGAGCAGATGATCGAGCGGCGCAGCTGTGGCGAGCCGGTGCAGTACATCGTCGGTCACTGCTGGTTTCGGGGACGCCGACTGGCTGTTGGTCCCGGTGTGCTCATCCCTCGTCAGGAGACGGAGCTGGTGGCCGGTGCGGCCATCGACGAGGCCAGGGCGCTGGCAGTGCAGGGGCAGTGTCCGGTGGTCGTCGACCTGTGCACTGGATCGGGGGCAATCGCCCGTTCCGTGGCTGCCGAGGTTCCTGCTGCCCGAGTGCATGCCGTTGACAATTCCCCCGAGGCACTGGTCTGGGCGCGTCGCAATCTCTTCGGCAGCGGGGTGCAGCTGTTCGAGGGAGATGCCAGGTGCGTGCCGGACGTGTCCGATGTCGACGTCGTCGTGACGAACCCGCCCTACATCCCACTGTCACGTGCCACGCACATGCCCAGCGACGTCCTCGACCATGAGCCCCACCATGCCCTGTTCGCCGGTGATCGGGGCTTGGACCTCATCACCCCGTTGGTGTCACGAATGGCACGGATCGTGCGCCCCGGTGGGCTCGTCGTCATGGAGCACGACGACTCCCATGCCGCAGCAGTGCTCGCCCTGTTTGGTGCCGGGCCGTGGCGAGAGGTCGTCGACCATGACGATCTTGCCGGGCGCCCCCGATACGTCACGGCACGCCGAGACCAGTTCACCGTGGGTGCACGGCAGTGAGAGGATGACATCCATGGAAGAAGTGACCTGCGGAACGACACCGCTCATCCTCGACGTCACTGGTGCCCATCGAGGTGATGAACTGACTCGTGCTGCCCGAGCCGTCAGCGAGGGGGAGTGCATCGTGCTTCCCACCGACACGGTCTACGGTATCGGTGCCGATGCGCTCAACCCAGTGGCCGTCGCCGCGTTGCTCGCGGCCAAGGAGCGCGGTCGAGACATGCCTCCGCCAGTCCTCATCTCCGACCCGGCGGTGCTTGCCGCCCTGTGCGAGCACGTTCCCCGCGCGGCGCAGGATCTTGCCGAGGCCTACTGGCCCGGTGGGCTCACTCTCGTCCTGCGTGCCCAGGAGTCGCTGACCATGGACCTGGGGGAGACGGCTGGAACCATCGCCATTCGGGTCCCCGACGACGATGCTGCTCGGGAGCTGCTGCGTATGACTGGTCCCATGGCGGTGAGCAGTGCCAACAAATCTGGCCGGCCTGCCGCGCTCACTGCCCAGGACGCGGCGGATCAACTCGGTACCGAGGTGGCCGTCTACCTGGACGGTGGACCGACTCGGGTGGGGACCCCGTCGACCATCATCGATTTCGCCTCCACCGAGGAGGGCAGGATACTGCGCCAGGGCGCACTGAGCCTTGACGAGATCCACACCGTTGCGCCAGAGGTGATCGGCCCGACCGACTCGGCCGGGGACGATGATCCCGGCCGTGAGGACCACGAGGACCACGACGTGCCCGCGGAGGAGAATGCGCCGAGCTCGGAGCAGGCCGCCTCGCAGGAGTCCCTGCCGGAACACCACGACTGCCAGGACCGACCTGGTCATGCGTGAATACCTCGTGGTCGTCCTCACAGCCGGACTGACGACGTACCTGCTCACCGGAGGGTGCCGTCAGTTGGCGACCCGGCTGGGGGCTGTGGCCCAGGTGCGTGGCCGAGATGTCCACACCGTGCCGATTCCGTACTTCGGTGGTCTGGCCATGCTCGGCGGGACGCTCGTCTCGGCGCTGCTGGCCACCAAGCTGCCCTTTCTGGGCAGTCACCCGGTCGTCAGTCACGACATCAGGGTCATCTGCCTGGCCGGTGCCGTCATCTGCTCGGTCGGCATCGTGGACGATCTCGTCGATCTGGCTGCGTGGGTCAAGGCAGCTGGTCAGGTGCTTGCTGCCGGAATCGTCGTGACTGGTGGTGTGCGGATGTTCTGGATCCCGCTGCCGAACTCCATCATTGCCCTGGGGACCACCACATCCGTCCTCATCACCGTCCTGTTCATCGTGGTGTGTGCCAACGCCGTCAACTTCGTCGACGGGTTGGACGGTCTGGCCTCCGGCGTGGTCGCCCTGGGTGCACTGGCCTTCTTCGGGTACACGTATCTGCTGGCCCATGAGCAGGACCTCGCCGTGGCGACGACGGCGAGCCTCACCACGGCGGTCACCGCTGGGATCTGTCTGGGGTTCCTGCCCCACAACTGGCATCCGGCACGCATCTTCATGGGTGATTCCGGATCCCTGCTGCTGGGCTTCCTGCTCGCGGTCTCGACGATCTCACTGACCGGCCAGATCGACTCCACCGTGCTCACTGCCCAGGACGGCGGTCTGGTGCCGGCATACCTGCCGATCGTGCTGCCCCTCATGGTCATTGCGCTGCCGCTGGCCGATCTCGTCATGGGGTACGTGCGTCGTACGTGGCGGGGCAACTGGTTCTTCGTTGCGGACAAACAGCACATCCACCACCGTCTGCTGCGCCGCGGCCACTCCCATGTACGAGCCGTGCTGCTCATGTACCTGTGGACGGCCGTGCTCTCCTTCGGGACGGTGTGGATTGGTCTAGAACCTCGATGGTGGTCGGTGACGACGGTGTGCACCCTGCTGGCAGGCTGCATCGTCCTCACCATCGTGGGCACGAGGAAGCATTCCGCTGCACCAGCCTCGACAGACACGGCAGGTACTGGTGAATGCCAGCATGACGCCCTAGCACATGACGCCGGTCCGTCCTCCGAGGGCAGGGGGGCAGGTCACGACGGGGCCGGGCATGGGGGAAGCGCTGCGCTGCGGAAGGCTGCTGAGCCCCGGGGCGGCACACCTGCACACCGTGGGCAGCCCGTGGCAGAGCCGCTTCTCGCTGGTCGCCAGGTATCGGGGAGGAGGCACCATGGCCCTGCGCCGTCCTCGTCGTCGTGTCGAGACCGCGCGTGAGGTGATCGACGCCATCTACCGTCACGGTCTGGTGTGGGCAGGGGCAACGGCTCTCCTCGTGGTGCTCATCGCGCTGGTGTGGCGCGGTGGCTCTGGAGTGCTCGGCGCGGCTGTCGGTGGCGGCGTCGCCGTGGCCTTCCTGGCCGCTGGACGAGCTGTGCACATCCTGGATCATGCGATGCGCATGGGCGACACCCGACCCGAGGACGGACCGGTGAACCGTCGGGGGACGATGGGGCCTGCCGTGGCGGCGTTCATCGTGCAGATGGTCGTTCTTGGCGGGCTCATCCCGCTGCTGGGCCGACTCACCTTCCTCGACGACACCATGATGGCCGTCTCGGTCGTGTCCTGCGCAGTGTCGTGGACGGTCGGGGCAGTCGTGGCCCAGGACCACATCCACATGCCGACGTACCGACGTCGGACCACCGACACCGACGAATCGTGAGCAGAGCAGATCGGAATTGCTGAGAGCGAATCGCCTCGTGCGCCGATGCCCTGCACGCCAGTGACGTCCCTGCGAATTTTGGGTAATGTATCCCCCGGTATGGATGTGAACCGCACAGTGAAGCCGTCAGAGTCATCTGGTGCCACACCGCGTTCCGATGACGGAATGGCAGTGTTGAGCTACTTGCTGGCTGGACTACTCTTCTATGGTGTCATCGGTTGGCTGCTGGGTCGATGGCTGGACAAGCCATGGCTGCTGGCAGTGGGCCTCATCGTTGGTTTCGTGGCGAGCGTCTATCTCATCGTCAAGCGATACGGGACGTCGAGTTCGGTGTCGGACAAGAACCAGGAGGACATGTGATCCACGCTCAAGTGGCTCCGTTGGAGTTCAAGTCCCCAGGAGTCGACGACTTCTTCTTTCCCGGAACCTTCGGCGTGGACTGGGCCGACAAGTCCTTCTGGCAGATCCTCATCGCCGCCATCCTGGTGTTGGCGCTGTTCTTCTGGATGAGTCACGACCTCAAGGTCGTCCCTACCGGCAAACGCCAGGTCTTTGCCGAGTACTTCTACAATTTCGTTCGCAACAACATCGCTCGCGAGACGATCGGCCACGAGTACTCGCGATGGGTTCCCTACCTCTTCGCCCTGTTCACCTTCCTGCTCGTCAACAACTGGTTCGGCGAATTCTTCGTCTTCATGTTCCCGACGTTCTCACGCATCGGCTACGTCTACGGCATCGCGCTGGTGACGTGGTTCGTCTACATCATTGCCGGCGTGAAGTCCCAGGGCATCAAGTACTTCAAGAACTCGGTCCTACCACCCGGCGTCCCGTGGTACCTCTGGTGGCTCATGATCCCGTTGGAGTTCCTCTCGAACTTCATCACCCGCCCGTTGACGCTGGCCCTCCGTCTGTTCGCCAACATGTTCGCCGGGCACCTCATCATCATGATCTTCGTTGTCGGTGGTGGGTTCCTGCTCACCTATCCACACAGCATCGGGTACAACCTTGCTGGCGGAGTCTCGATCATCTTCAGTTTCGCCATCTTCGCTCTCGAACTCTTCGTGGGGCTCCTGCAGTCCTACGTCTTCACAGTGCTCACCGCGCAGTACATCGCTTCGTCGGTCTCGGTGGAGCACTGATCCCACACACGACGTCGCCCCGTCCGGGGACGGCGAAGAAGAAACGCCCCACACGGGGCATGCTCCGGAAGGATAATCCCCATGGTTCCAATGCTCATCGGCGGTTCGATCAACACCATCGGGTACGGCATTGCCACCCTCGGATCGGCCCTCGGCGTGGCCTGGATCTTTGCCTCGCTCATCAACGGCACCGCTCGTCAGCCTGAGGCTCACAAGCCCATGTTCCAGGCCACGATGATCGGCTTCGCCGTGGTCGAGGCCCTTGCCCTGTTCGGCTTCGTGCTGGCCTTCATCGCGAAGTGAGTGGCGCCATGCACGCGCCACTGGCACTCCTGTCGGGCCCGCTCACGGTGGATCCCCTCATGGTCGACCCTCTCATGGTCGACATGGGGCCGCTGCTGCCCGAGCACCCCATCGAGATCATCGTTGGCATCGTCCTGCTGCTCATCGTGACGTGGGCCACGGCCAAGTTCATCGTGCCCCGGTTCGAGACGATGTACCACGAGCGCACCGAGGAGATCCAAGGTGGCATCGAGCGTGCCGAGAAGGCCCAGGCCGAGGCCAGGGAAGCGCTCGAGAAGTACCAGGACCAACTGGCCGGTGCCCGTGAGGAGGCTGCCCGAATCCGGGAGGATGCGAAGGCCCAGGGTGCACGGATCGTCTCCGACATGAAGGCCCAGGCGCAGAAGGAGGCTGACCGGGTGACCCAGAATGCCACTGCGCAGATCGACGTCCAGCGAGATGCCGCCATGACGCAGTTGCGCCATGAGATCGGTGGGCTGGCGACGACTCTCGCCGGCCGCATCGTGGGGGAGTCCCTTGACGACGACGAGCGTGCTCGGGCAACCATCGACCGGTTCATCTCCGAGCTGGAGCAGCAGCCTGCACACGACTCCACGGCGGCGGCATCCTCGCAGGTGGAGGAACGCCCATGACGTCACCGAGGATCCTGTTGCAGAACCTTGACGATCTCGTTGACGACTCCGAGGCATCCTCGGACCGTGCCAAGGAGCTCTTCTCGGTCGTCGACCTGTGCGACTCGCACTCGGAGCTTCGGCGTGCCATCAGCGATCCCGGCACCAGCGTCGAGGCTCGACAGTCCCTCGTGCACCACCTTCTCGACGGCAAGGTGAGCACCCAGACATGTGACATCGTCAAGCAGGCTGTGTCCCGGCGGTGGATCCGGATGTCTGCCATGCCCGATGCCCTGGAGATGCTTGCCGTGCGCTCGGTGCTGGTGGAGGCACAGGAACAGGGCCATCTCGACGACGTCGAGGAGGAGCTGTTCCGGCTGCGTCAGGTGATCCTGGGCGACGTTGAGCTCCAGGATGCGCTCAACCGACGCGCCCGGCCCGTGGCAGATCGTCAGGATCTGGTGAACCACCTGTTGGATGGGCGTGCCCAACCGCAGTCGATCCTGCTGGCCAGGCGTGCCGTCGTGGCACGCACGGCATCGATGCTCACCACCCTGTCCACCTACATGGAACAGGCCGTTGCCGTACGGGAACGCACCCTGGCCGTGGTGACCACGGCAACCCAGCTCTCCGACGACCAACGCCGTCGGATCCATGAGCAGGTCGAGCGGATCACTGGCCGTGAGGTGGTCATGCATGAGATCGTCGATCCGAACGTCCTGGGTGGTGCCCGGGTGGAGGTCGGCAACGAGGTCATCGACGGGACGGTCGCCAGCCGTCTGGACCAGGCCCGGCGCAAGCTCGGCTGACAGTCACATGTTCAACCCGCGATGGGTTGGCCGATGAGGCCAACACCGGTGAGGGATACACAAGGAGAGGCAATGGCGGAACTGACGATTCGTCCGGAGGACATCCGCGACGCGCTGGACTCCTACGTCCAGAACTACACGCCTGACACGGCTACCCGTGAGGAGGTGGGGACCGTCATCACCTCCGGTGACGGCATTGCCCACATCGCGGGCCTGCCGTCGGCGATGGCGAATGAGCTGCTTCGGTTCGAGAATGGCACGATGGGCATCGCCCTCAACCTCGACGAGCGTGAGATCGGCGTCGTGGTTCTCGGTGATTCCGAGGGAATCGACGAGGGCTCGACCGTCACGGGTACTGGTGAGGTGCTGTCCGTACCGGTCGGTGACGGGTACCTGGGGCGTGTCGTCGATGCGATGGGCAACCCCATCGACGGTCTCGGTGAGGTCAAGGACATCGAGGGGCGTCGCGCCCTTGAGATCCAGGCTGCCGGCGTCATGGATCGTCAGGAGGTGCGTGAACCGCTGCAGACCGGCCTCAAGGCCATCGACTCGATGATCCCGATCGGTCGTGGTCAGCGTCAGCTCATCATCGGAGACCGCAAGACCGGCAAGACCGCCCTGGCCATCGACACCATCATCAACCAGAAGGACAACTGGGCATCCGGTGATCCCAGCAAGCAGGTGCGGTGCATCTACGTGGCCATCGGCCAGAAGGGATCGACGGTTGCCGAGGTGAAGTCGTCGCTGGAGAAGGCTGGTGCGATGGAGTACACCACCATCGTCCATTCCCCGGCGTCCGATCCCGCCGGCTTCAAGTACATCGCCCCATATGCCGGCTCGGCCATCGGTCAGCACTGGATGTACCAGGGCAAGCATGTCCTCATCGTCTTCGACGACCTCACCAAGCAGGCCGAGGCCTATCGAGCGATGTCCCTGCTGCTGCGTCGTCCGCCGGGCCGTGAGGCCTACCCCGGTGACGTCTTCTACCTCCACTCCCGTCTGCTGGAGCGTTGCGCCAAGCTCTCCGACGAGTTGGGAGGCGGTTCGATGACCGGGCTGCCGATCATCGAGACCAAGGCCAATGACGTCTCGGCGTTCATCCCGACCAACGTCATCTCGATCACCGACGGCCAGATCTTCCTGCAGTCCGACCTCTTCAACGCCAACCAGCGTCCAGCCGTCGACGTCGGCATCTCAGTGTCGCGCGTTGGTGGTGCTGCCCAGATCAAGGCGATGAAGTCGGTTGCCGGAACCCTGAAGATCTCCCTGGCCCAGTACCGCGACATGCAGGCCTTCGCCATGTTCGCCTCCGACCTGGACGACACCTCACGCCGCCAGTTGGACCGAGGGGCTCGTCTCATGGAGCTGCTCAAGCAGGGGCAGTACTCGCCCTACCCGGTCGAGCAGCAGGTCATCAGCGTCTGGGCGGGTACCACCGGAAAGCTGGACGACGTTCCCGTTGACGACGTGCAGCGTTTCGAGCACGACATGCTCGAGTACGTCGGCGCCAACACCGATGTGTTCGACTCGATCCGCGAGACCGGGAAGTTCCCCGACGAGGATCAGGAGAAGGCCGCCGAGGCCATCGAACAGGTGAAGAACCAGTTCAAGACCTCCGACGGCACGTTCCTGGCTGGTCACGAGGAGTTCGAGCCGATGGACTCCGACGAGATCGGACGCACCCAGATCGTCCGCGCGAAGCGAGGTTGATCCACGATGGCCTCCAACCTGCGTGAATTGCGGGAGAGGCGGAACTCCGTTGCCACGACCCAGAAGATCACTCGGGCGATGGAGCTCATCGCTTCGTCCCGGATCGTCCGGGCACAGCGCAATGTTCGTTCTGCGACCCCCTACTCCCAGGAACTCACCCGTGCCCTGTCGGCGGTGATTGCGCACACCCGCGAGGATCATCCATTGACCCGGGCGACGCAGGACCCGAAGCGTTCTGCGGTGCTTCTCATCACTTCGGACCGTGGTCTGGCTGGATCGTACTCCAGCAATGTCCTCAAGGCAGGGGAGGGGCTCATCGCCTCCCTCGAAGGCCAGGAGGTTGACGTCTACCTGTGCGGGCGCAAGGCCGTGCAGTACTTCGACTTCCGCAAACGTGGGTACACGAAGGTCTGGGACGGGTTCTCCGACTCGCCCTCGTACGATGACGCCCGCAAGATCTCCGATGAACTCATCAGGTCCTTCCTCGAACCGACCGAGGAGGGGGGTGTGGACCAGATTCACATCGTCTACACCCATTTCGAGTCCATGCTCACCCAGAAGGTGCGAGTGCTGCGGTTGCTCCCCATGGAGATCATTGACGCCGAGGACGACACTTCCGACGGTGGGCAGGCCGACGCCGAACCCGCTGGCTCCTCCCGGCCTCCCGCGGATTCCTCCCAGCCCGATGACACATCGGACGTGTTCCACGAGTACCACTTCGAGCCGCATCCAGCGACAGTGCTCGACCAGTTGCTGCCGCTGTACGTCGCCAACCGGGTGCATTTTGCCCTCCTGCAGGCCGCAGCCTCGGAGCTCGCCAGCCGTCAGCAGGCCATGAAGTCGGCCACCGACAATGCCGAACAGCTCATCGACACCCTTGGTCGCCAGGCGAACCAGGCACGTCAGGCGGCCATCACGCAGGAAATCACCGAGATCGTGGGTGGCGCCGCTGCCCTTGCCGAGTCCACCTCACAGGAGTGAGAGAGAAGAACATGACTGCCACAGCCACCAATTCACAAGCCGAGGAGAAAATTCCCGGCATCGGTCGCGTCGTCCGCGTCATCGGCCCAGTCGTCGACGTCGAGTTCCCCGTCGGCCAGATGCCCGAGATCCTCAACGCCCTGCATGTCGAGACCGAGATCATGGGCGAGACCCAGACCATCACCCTGGAGGTCGAGCTCCACATCGGTGAGAATGTCGCCCGTGCGATCTCGCTCAAGCCGACCGATGGTCTGCGTCGTGGTGCCGAGGTGCGCGACACCGGTGCACCGATCTCGGTTCCGGTCGGCACCGTCACCAAGGGGCACGTCTGGAACGTCACCGGTGACGTGCTCAACGCCGATCCGTCGTCCCTGGAGATCTCCGAGCGTTGGCCGATCCACCGCTCCGCTCCGAACTTCGATGATCTGGAGCCGGAGACCCAGATGCTGGAGACCGGCATCAAGGTGCTCGACCTGCTCACTCCCTACGTCAAGGGTGGCAAGATCGGCCTGTTCGGTGGTGCCGGTGTGGGCAAGACCGTGCTCATCCAGGAGATGATCTACCGTATCGCCCACAACTTCGGTGGCACCTCGGTGTTCGCCGGTGTGGGGGAGCGTACCCGTGAGGGCAACGACCTCATCCACGAGATGGATGAGGCCGAGGTGCTCAAGGACACCGCCCTGGTGTTCGGCCAGATGGATGAGCCGCCGGGCACTCGTCTGCGCATCGCCCTCACCGGTCTGACGATGGCGGAGTACTTCCGCGACGTCGAGAACCAGGACGTCCTGTTGTTCATCGACAACATCTTCCGGTTCTCCCAGGCAGGCTCCGAGGTCTCGACCCTGTTGGGCCGGATGCCCTCGGCCGTGGGTTACCAGCCGAACCTGGCCGATGAGATGGGCCAGCTGCAGGAGCGCATCACCTCGACTCGGGGTCATTCCATCACCTCGATGCAGGCCGTCTACGTTCCCGCTGACGACTACACCGACCCGGCTCCGGCGACGACGTTCGCCCACCTGGACGCCACCACCGAGCTCTCACGTGCCATTGCCTCGCGTGGTCTGTACCCGGCCGTGGACCCGCTCACCTCCACCTCGCGCATCCTCGACCCGCAGTACGTGGGCAAGGAGCACTACGAGACGGCCACCCAGGTGAAGCAGATCCTGCAGCGCAACAAGGAGCTGCAGGACATCATCGCCATCCTCGGTGTCGACGAGCTGAGCGAGGAGGACAAGGTCATCGTTGCTCGAGCACGCCGTATCCAGCAGTTCCTGTCGCAGAACACCTACACCGGGGAGAAGTTCACCGGTGTGCCGGGCTCCACGGTGCCGATCAAGGACACCATCGAGGGATTCCAGATGATCGTGCGCGGTGAGGTCGATCACATCGCCGAGCAGGCATTCTTCAATGTCGGCGACATGGACGACGTCATGGCCAACTGGGACCGGATGCAGAAGGAGTCCTGATGGATCGCGCACCCCTTCGCGTCAAGGTCGTCGCTGCCGACCGTGAGGTGTGGTCCGGCGAGGCGGTCAACATCATCGCCAGGACCACCGAGGGTGACATCGGCATCCTTCCCGGACACGAGCCCATCCTCGCGGCCCTGGTGCCATCTGCCGTGACCATCATCACCGCAGATGGTGAGCAGGAGGTCATCGCGGTCGATGGCGGTTTCATTGCTGTCGACCCCAGCGGTCGGGTGTCACTACTTTCCCAGTATGCGACGCGCAGTGACGAGTTCAGCCCCGAGGAAGCCGTCAAGGTCACCGATGAGATGAAGCGCAAACGAGAGCGCAAGGAGTGGACCGAGGACGACGTGCATCGGTATCGCCTGGCCAAGGCCCAGGTCATGGCCAAGAAGCAGAGCGACTCGCGGTTGTGACGCACTCACATGATCGGCGGGTGGCTGTCGGAGGTTCCGGCGGCCACCCCTGCTTTGTTGTGAAATCTTGTGTGTCACAAAGATTGTTTGTATTGCTCACACACCAATGACGGGCTAGCGTTGTGTCATGGTCGTGATTTCTGGAGTACCCGACGTGGTGAGCTGGGGATTCGACCGTCATGCCGGTGTGGGTGCCCTGATCCTCGCACTCGTCGTCCTGGGCATTGCCTGGTTCTTCATTCGCCAACGTCTCCTCGTCAAGGGACGCGGCGCATTCATCTGCGGTCTGCGTACCTGTGGTGGCGACAAGCCGGGCCCTTGGATGCTTGGGATGGCCCGCTACGTCCCGGGACGTTTTGAGTGGTATCGAGTCCTTGACCCCCGTCTGGCACCGACAATCGTGCTTGATCGGGGGCCATTGTCATTCGTGGAACACCATCACCCAACTCGTGACGACACCATGCCGTTCTCCGTGGACGGTGAGATCGTCACCGTGACGACTGGACGGCCGCGTCGCGCCGCAACGGTCCAGCTCGTCGTCAACCACCAGAGCCTCACCGGGTTCGTGAGTTGGGCCGAGTCGGCTCCCCCCGGTGGCACCGACTACGAGCAGCAACAGTGGCTGTTGTGACCCGCACCGCGGGGAGTCGGTGATCTGCCCTCAGGCACCGTGCTGGGCAGTATCGTGCTGGGCGCGTTGACTGTTGCGATCGGGGGTGTGCTCGGCGGCACGTTCCCCACCGGGAACCCAGAGCACCTCATCGCTCTTTCCACCGCCGGCTGGTTGATTGGCAACTCGGGACAGGATGAAGAGCAGGTCCGAGAGCCGGTTGAGGTAGGTGATCGCACGCATGTTGACCCCACCCGGGGTGGTCTCGGGATCGTCGGACTCCTCGAACCCGAACTCCTCGGCCGCGCGCCACGCCGCGCGCTCCGCGGTACGCACTGCGGTACGGCAGACGTGCAGCTGTGCCCCCACCTTGTTGCCCCCGGGCAGGATGAAGGATCGCAGGACCGGAACCTGCTCGTTGAATGCGTCGCACCAGGCCTCCAGACGGTCGATGCTGGACTGCACGGTGCGCAGCGGTTCCCACTTGGGGTTGGCGACCAAGGGATTGGCAATGTCGGCTCCGACGTCGAAGAGCTCGTTCTGGACGATGGCAAGGGCCTCCCGCACGTCCGCGCCGAGGACACCGGAGTCGTCCAGGGCTAGGGCCAGACCGATGGTGGCATTGGCCTCGTCGATGAGGCCGTATGCCTCGACACGCAGGTCGGACTTCGACGCCAGTGAGTTGTCGACCAGTCGAGTCTGCCCCTTGTCGCCAGTTCGGGTGTAGATGTGTGACAGTGTGACCATGCGTCCAGCCTAGCTGCTGGGACCCATCACGGGGTGTGATGTCAGCACGGGCGTGATGTCAACGTGATGCCGATGACGGGGTGCAGTCGTGTCAGGTCGAACCGTGCCTAGCCGACAACCCCTCAGACTGTCGTCATTGACCCGGTGGGCGAGCCGTCCACCATCGAGGCACCATCGCTGGGTACCCTTCTGTGGGAGGTACCGTATGAATCATCGCCGTGGATCCTGCGCACCCGTTGCCGGGGTCGTTCTCGCAGCACTGACACTGAGCTCGTGCGCCACCCAGTCCGCCTCCGAGCTCGCCGAGCAGCGGTCCGGGCGTGTGTCGAACACCACAGCCACGTCGTCGGCTCCCTCGCAAGCACCACAGACATTGAGCACTGCTGCCAACCGTGTCCCGAGAGAGACCACTGCGGCTGCCTCAAAGGCCCCGGCCCCCTCGGCAAAGTGCGGATACCAAGCTGTCGACTCGACGGTGGCCGAGAGCCAGATGCCCGACGAGAAGGATCTGCAGACCTCGGGGACGACGCCGATGACCCTGAACCTGGGTGGTAAACCGGTTCAGATCAACCTGGATGCCAGGCGTGCACCATGTGCGGTGACATCCACCCTCATGCTCGCCACCCAGGAGTTCTACAACGGCACCCAGTGCCACAAACTCTCCACCAGCAACCCCTACTACCTGCAGTGTGGTGACCCCACCGGTACCGGCACGGGCGATGCGGGCTACTCCTTCCCCGCAGAGTCCGGGAAGAAGGGGACCTTCAAGGCAGGTACCGTCGCCATGGCACCTTCCAACCAGAATCGCAACGGATCGCAGTTCTTCATCATCTGGAAGGACAGTCAGATGAAGGGCACGTACACCGTCATCGGTTCAGTGGCCCCGGAGAGCATGCCAGTCATCACACGGATCGGCAAGCAGGGTACCCAGCCCAAGTCCAAGAAACCAGCAGCCGACACGTCGATCAGCGTCGTGACGATGGGGTGACGGCGCGCATCGGTGCACGCGCCAGACGCCCCTGCATGGGTACGAACAGGATGAGAGCGCCGGGACTCAGGCTCGGGGTGTCTGCTGCTCTGCCATCGCGAGGAAGGACTTGAGCACCTGGACGAAGACCGATGGCTGATCGGCATGCACCCAGTGTCCGCAGTTCTTCACCGTGACGCGGCGCACCTGCGCAAACAACTCCTGCATGGCAGGGTGGTACTCGTCCAGCACGTAGGGTGAGTTTCCGCCGCCCATCCACAGGACGGGCCCGTCCCAACTCCGGCCCTCGGCAGGCGGCCAGTCACCCAGGGTAGGCAGGTTCTCGGCGATGACGGGCAGATTCATCTGCCAGTACCACTGCTCCTTTGAGGCGGCGTGGACGTCCCGGCGCAGGTTCTGCAACAAGAACTGGCGGATCGGTGCCGCTGGTTCATAACGGCGCAGATGGGCCTCGGCATCGGCCCTGGTACGCAACTGGCCCAGTGGCATGGTGAGCATGCCCTGTACGCGTGGCCCGAAAGTGTGAGCCATGTTGTACCTCACCGGGGAGATGTCGACGACGGCGAGCGTGCGGATGAGGTCGGGATGGTCCAGGACGGTGCGCATGGCGACCTTGCCGCCCATGGAGTGCCCGAGGAGGTGCACGGGCTGACCATCAGCAAGGTCATGGATCGTCCGTGCCACGGCGTCGGACATCTGGGGATAGCTCACCGTGTCGGTCCACGGTGAACGGCCATGATTGGGAAGGTCGAGGAGGATGGCTCGCCAGCGGTGCGGGTCGGAGGCCACCAAGGCCTTCGCCACGCTCGTGAAGTTCCTGCCCTGACCGAAGACGCCGTGACACCACACGACTGGGGTCTCGCCCGCACCAATGACGGTGTGGTACAAAGTGCTCACAGTTTCTGCCTCCAACACCCACTGTGCCAGTGACGGCGCAGCGCGACTGGTGACTCATCGAAGATGGTGGGGTCATGGGGCCACGTCACGATGTGTGGGGTACCGGGGGCCACCCGATGATTGCATCCGGGACACACATAGGTCTTCACCGCCCGGTCGGCCGGCACCTTGCGGACGACGTAGCTCCCGTCCGACTTGTGCTCACTGTAGGCGTGACTCACCGGGTTGAGAGGACGGACCGGGCGCAGGTGCTTGCTTGGCCGGTGTTTTCGTCCCATGGGTTGATCCTACTGCCGCTGCTCCGGCTGGTCGGGAATCTGATCGCGGGTGGCGAAGCTCAGCGCTACACTGTGCCACCGTGCGTCTTGTCATAGCTGAATGTCAGGTTGACTACACCGGCCGTCTCACCGCCCACCTTCCATGGGCCAAACGCCTGCTCATCGTCAAGGCGGACAACTCGGTGAGCGTCCATGCCGATGACCGGGCCTACAAGCCGCTCAACTGGATGAGCCCGCCATGCACCCTGACCGTCCGCGAGCCCGATGAGCACGAGAAGCTGTGTGCTGTACCTGCGGCTTCGCAGCTGGGCTCGGCCGGTGAACGTTCGTCGGGCACGGCCGCCGGTGACGCCACGCACGCCGACATCGTGGTCACCCAGGTGTGGGAGGTCAAGGCCAAGAGCGGGGACCAGCTGCACATCCTGCTCGGCGAGATCCACCTCGACGTCACGGAGGATCTGGGGATTGATCCCGGCCTGCAGAAGGACGGGGTCGAGGCTCATCTGCAACAGCTCCTTGCCGAGAACCCAGAGACCTTCGGTACCGGATGGTCCCTGGTCCAGCGGGAGTACATGACCCCCATCGGGCCGGTCGACCTGCTGTGTCGCAATGCCGAGGGTGTCTACGTGGCCGTCGAGATCAAACGACGCGGTGAGATCGACGGGGTTGAGCAGCTCACCCGATACCTAGACCTGCTCAACCGGGACCACCTGCTGGGCGATCATGTGGACGGCGTGTTCGCCGCCCAACAGATCAAGCCGCAGGCACGAACACTCGCCATGGACCGCGGGATAGCCTGTGTCACCGTCGACTATGACGCCCTGCGTGGTATGGATCACCCCGAGGACCGGCTCTTCTGATCCGAGGGGCTCATGGGTTGGCCAGCACACCACTGCTGCTGTGGGTTGGGGGCGGCAGCGCCGGGAACTTGGATGTTCCGGCGCTGCTCACGACTCAGTTGGGACGTTTGAGGACCCGGGTCTCCTCCGCATTGGGGTCGATGACCGTGGTGGGGGAGTCGGGTGATGCGGATGAGGCGGCATCGTCGGAGGCGGAGTCCTTGTCTGCGTCGGTGTGCACATCCGGCTTGGTGGACTCCGGTGACGTGGCATCGGAGGACTCCTGGGTGGGAGTCGCAGAGATCTCGACGTCGTCGAAGGGATCGGTGTTGGGGAAGTCGGCCTTGGACTGCTCGGCGAGGGCCTTGAGGTTGCTGAGCTGATCGATGGTGGCATCCTTGCGCTGCTGAAGGGCTGCGATCTCACGCTGCAGCTGCTCCTTGCGCCAGGCGTACTGTTCCTCGATGCGTTCCTTCATCATCGCGGACTGACGGTGGACGGCCGCAATGCGTTCCTCGGCCTCCTTCGAGGCCTGGGATCGCTTCTCATCGGCCTCCTTGACGGCGAGCTCGCGAATTCGCTGTGCCTCTGCGACCTGCTCGCTCACCTCCTGGGCGGCTCGGTCCTGTTGCTGTTTGACCTGGTCCAGCAATTCGCCCAACGTGGAGCGGGCATGTTCCTGATGGTGCTTGGCCTCGGAGAGAATGCTCTGGGACTCCTCCCGGGCATCGGCAAGGATCCGTGCGGCCTCGTGACGGGATTCCTCGAGGATCTGCGTGCCACGGGCTCGGGCATCGGCGATGATCGACTCAGCCTGGGTGTTGGCCGACTCGATGGTGGACGTGCTCTGCGTCCTTGCCTGGTTGACGAGGGTCTCTGCCTGTTGTTTGGCCTTGGCGACGACGTCCTGGCTCTCCTTGGACGACCTCTCGAGCAGGCTTCGCTGGCTGGACAGTGCGGCGACCCGGATGTCATCGGCCTCCGTCTGGGCCGAGGAGCGCATGTCGGCCGCCACTCGTCGGCCTTCCTCCTTGATGCGTTCGGCCTCGTGACCGGCCTTGGTCACCAGGGCGGTGGCCTGGGCCTCTGCAGCGGTGAGGAGACCGGTGGCATGCTCGCCAAGTCTGGTGAAATCGGTCTTGGTGGCATCACGCTGTGCCTCGCTCACCTTGCGACGCAGTGTGCGGGTGAGCTGCTTGAGGGTCGAGACCTGTTGCTCGATCTCATGGACGTAGTTGTCGACGCTGGTGCGGTCGTAGCCCCACATGGAATGAGCGAAGCTACCAGCTGCACTGGCCCGGTCGTCAAAGAGATTGAGGCCAGTCTCCTCGTCCAGGGCAGCATCATCATGTGGATCCACGGGATTTGTCACGGCAGTAGTCCTTCCACCCTCAGGAGTCGCGCATCAGTGATAGGACAACGTTATCAACGTGCGCAAGACCATCATCGGATGTCACCGGGCGCGTCCGTGCGACCAAGTGCTTCACGTGACGTGAGACGACTTCTCCGGCTCTCTGCGGGATGGTAGTGATGGCCTGTGATCTGCCGATCACAGGCCATCAGACGTTCAAGGGCGCAGGTGACGTCGGATCAGGGATCCGAGATCACCCATCACGCTCACTTGTCCTGCTTGTAGGGCATTCCACCGGCCGGGGGCTCGGTGACCTCGACGAGGATGCCGCCGGTGTACTTCGGGTGCAGGAAGATGACGCGCGATCCAGCCGTACCGATGGAGGGCTCGCCGATGAACACGGCGCCACGTTCCTTGAGCACCTCGATGGTCTTGTCCAGGTTGTAGGTGCGGTAGCACACCTGCTGGATCATGTTCTTGTTCTTCGAGATGTACTTGCCGATGGTCGAGTCCTCGCCGAGCGGGGCGAGCAGCTGGACGACGGTGGTCTCCTTGCCGAACTCACCGGTGGCGATCATGGCTTCCTCGACACCATGTCCCTCGTTCTTCTCACGAAGCAGGACGTGGAAGCCCAGCACGTCACAGTGATACTTGATGGCCTCGTCCATGTCCTTGACGGCGAAGCCGACATGGTCGACGCATGCGAACGGATCGTTGTTGAAGTTCTCCATGGCGTCCATTCTTCCACGTTGTTCGCGTCAGGGAACTCTGGGGTGCAAAAATATGTGTGACGGGAAATGTGCATGTGTCGTGACCTCCCGTCGAGTTCTGAACGCACACCAGTGGTGGGAGATTGATGGCAAAAGCTCGTCCACTGCGGCGTTTCCTCGCCCACCCGGGTGGGCAGGTGCACGAGAATGTCATCCGTGAGCCCCTCGAGCTCGTGGGCTTCGATTCACTCCGACAGGGCAGACGACTAGGAGCCAGTGGATGAAGAAGATCGTTCAGACGACGCTGTGGGTGTTCATCGTCGTCTTCTGCCTGTACTACATCTTCACCAACCCGCAGGGGACAGCTGGCATCGTGCGTGGTTTCTTCACCGGAATCATCGACTTCGTCAAGGCGCTGGGCGGGCACAGCTGATCAGTCGTGTCGGATCTGTTGCATCGCTTTCTGTTCCCCGACGTTGATCGCCACCTGCTTACCGACGATGGGGAGTACGTCATAGACGAGGTTGAGAAGCACTGGATCGTCACCGTTGTGCCAGTGCTTGCCCTCACGGCGTCCGTGCTGTGTTTCCTGTCGATGTGGCAGCTCGGCCACTGGTGGATCATCGGCCTCGTCGTCGGGTTGGTGTGCCAGGGATGGGCCGTGCGTGAGCTCTACCTGGCTCACATGGATCGGTTCGTCATCACGAACATGAGGGTGTTCCGGGTGCACGGCATCGCCGACAAGCACATGGCAACGATGCCGATGAGCCGCATCCTCGACATCACGGTGGAGCAGCCCCTCATGGGACAGATCTTCGGGTACGGCCACTTCATCTTCGAATCCGCTGCCCAGGACCAGGGACTGCGCGTCATCAGTCACGTCGGACATCCCGAGCAACGTGACCTCATCATTCAGAGCGCCACCCAGCAGGCAGGGCTGC
Source organism: Cutibacterium granulosum (assembly GCF_900186975.1). Taxonomy (NCBI): domain Bacteria; kingdom Bacillati; phylum Actinomycetota; class Actinomycetes; order Propionibacteriales; family Propionibacteriaceae; genus Cutibacterium; species Cutibacterium granulosum. The sequence goes on along the minus strand of NZ_LT906441.1, from coordinate 1,619,911 downwards.
GCACCAACATTGCCCATCCCCGGTGAACCGCCCTGCACGGTGAACGTCCTGGAGCGATCGGCCAAGGAGGCCAATGGCCCTGCGGACCTCGGTGACGGGGGCGTCCGTCCCTCCCGGGGGGTGGCATTCCCGATGGCTGCAGAGCCCGGCGGCAGCTGAGCGAGAACCCGGTGGAGTCCCAGTAGCGGGACTCCACCATCGATGTCCACCACAGGGTGGACAGCCCCGTCAGACCAAGTGAGGAATCAGGCCAGTGCCTGCGCGACGACCTCGCGAGCCTGGTCCTGCACCCGAGCCAGGTGGTCGGCGTCGATGAGGGACTCCGCATAGATCTTGTACTTGTCCTCCGTGCCGGAGGGGCGGGCCGCGAACCAGGCGTGTTCGGTGACGACCTTGATGCCTCCGATGGCGGCACCGTTGCCCGGGGCCTCGGTGAGCACCCGTTGCACCTTCTCGCCAGCGACGTCACTGACCTTGACGTCGTCACCGGAGAGCTTCTTGAGTCGTGCCTTCTGCTCTCGGGTGGCGTCGGAATCGACTCGGGCGTAGTAGGACTTTCCGAACCTCTCCTCGATCCCGGCGTAGATCTGCGACGGTGACTGGCCGGTGACGGCCTTGATCTCGCTGGCCAGCAGGGCCAGCAGGATGCCGTCCTTGTCGGTGGTCCAGGTGAGTCCGTGACGATCGAGGAAGGACGCACCTGCCGATTCCTCGCCACCGAACCCGAGCTCACCACTCATGAGCCCCGGGACGAACCACTTGAACCCCACCGGAACCTCCACCAGACGCCGTCCCAGGTCGTCTGCCACGCGGTCGATGAGGCTGGAGGAGACCAGGGTCTTGCCCACGGCCGTGTCGGTGGACCACTCCGGCCGATGGGAGAACAGGTAGTTGATCGCCACGGCCAGGAAGGCATTGGGATTCATGAGACCGAGGTCCGGGGTGACGATGCCGTGCCGGTCGGAGTCGGCATCGTTGCCGGTGGCGATGTCGTAGGCATCCTTGTTGGCGATGAGGGAGGCCATGGCGTTGGGCGAGGAGCAGTCCATCCTGATCTTGCCGTCGGTGTCCAGGGTCATGAATCGCCAGGTCGGATCGACCTCGGGGTTGACGACGGTGAGGTCCAGTCCGAGGTTCTCGGCAATGTACTGCCAGTACTGCACCGAGGCACCGCCCAGCGGATCGGCGCCGATGTGCACCCCAGCCTGCGCGATGGCATCCAGGTCGAGGGCACTGCGCAGGTCATTGCAGTAGGCACTGCGGTAGTCGAACCGGGTGACCTCACCAGAGACCGAGTCGTAGTTGCGACGCTTGATCCCGCTCGGGGCAGCCATGAGTTCGTTGGCACGCTCGGCGATCCAGCTCGTGGCATCCGTGCTGGCCGGGCCACCGTGTGGGGGGTTGTACTTGAAACCTCCGTCGCGTGGCGGATTGTGCGATGGGGTGACGACGATGCCGTCGGCCTGGGGCCCGTCGTTCGTGCGGTTGTGCATGATGATGGCCCGGGAGACAGCTGGGGTGGGGGTCCACTCGTCCTCGTGTTCGGCGACGACCATGACGTCATTGGCACACAGCACCTCGATCGCCGTGCGCCAGGCGGGATCGGACAGGGCGTGGGTGTCCTTGCCGATGTACAGCGGACCGGTGATGGACTTGCTGGCGCGGTACTCGACGATGGCCTGGGTGGTCGCGGCGATGTGAAGTTCGTTGAAGGCGCCGTCGAAGGCGGAGCCTCGATGTCCGGAGGTGCCGAAGACCACCTTCTGATCGGGATTCTCCGGGTTCGGGACGATGCCGTGGTATGCCGCGAGGAGCGCGTCCACGTCGATGAGGTCTGATTCCTGGGCGGGTTTGCCTGCGCGTTCGTGTGCCATGTCCCCATCTTGGCACCGTGGATGGGGGGATGGTCGGATTCGGACCAGGTTGGGTTGATCGTTCTGATTGAATGGAGGCATGTCTTCGCAATCCTTCAACCGACCCGGAGCCGTCGATCTGTCCGAACTGGCTCGCAATGCCGGTGAGGCCCCCGCACCGGGCGCACCGTCCACCACTCCGGCAGGGGCTTCCGGCCAGACATGGGTCACCGAGGCCACTGAGGAGAACTTCAACGAGTTCGCCCAGAAATCCGTGCAGTACCCCGTCCTCGCGCTGTTCACCTCGCCGCGTGCTCAAGGGGCCGATGCAACGGTGGCGGCCCTGGCCCGGATCACCGACGAAGCCCAGGGGCGTTGGCTCATGGTGACGGTCGACGTTGACGCCAATCCGCGTCTGGCACAGACCCTGGGGATCCAGGCCGTACCGATGCTCGTTGCCATCATCGGCGGTCAGGCCGCTCCGCTGGCCCAGGGGACGATGGATGAGAACCAGCTGCGTCAGATCACCGACCAGGTGGCCCAGGCAGCCGTGTCCTCTGGCATGGTGGGGCGTGCCGAGGCCATCTCGAAGCCGAGTACCACCACCGCCACCGAGGAACAGCCGAAGGACGATCCTCGTACCGCCCAGGCCGAACAACTCATCGCCGACGGCAAGTTCGACGAGGCAGTCGCTGCCTACGACGCGCTGCTCGCCAATCAGCCCAATGACGCCGTCCTCAAGGCGGGACGGGCCGGTGCCGCCGTGCTCGGACGACTTGCGGGCACCGACCCGCGAGAACTCCTCCAGTCGGCCCAGGGCGCACCCGATGACCTGGAAGCCCAGCTCGCCGCTGCCGATGCCCAGGTCCTCGGTGGCGACGTCAAGGGCGGTTTCGACCGGCTCGTCGAGACGATACGGCGCACCCGCGACGAAGATCAGGACCGTGCCCGTACCCGTCTGCTCGAGCTCTTCGACCTCGTGGGTCCCGACGATCCCAACGTCGCACCGGCACGACGTTCACTGGCGGCTGCCCTGTTCTGAGGAATCCCCGGTCCAGCAGGGAACGTCTGGCGTCACACCTGGCGGCCCAACCTCGGCGTCATGATTTCGAACAGCAGGGCATCATTCGTAGCATTGGCCACATGGATCTCTCGACGTGCCAAGCCTTCCTCCTCGATCTTGACGGCGTCCTCACCCCGACCGCTGCCATCCACATGCGGGCATGGCAGCAGATGTTCAACGAGGTCTTCAGCTCCCACGGTCTACCTGCCGACTGGAGTGATGCGGACTACTACCGTCACGTCGACGGCAGACCCCGGTACGACGGGGTGCGAGCCGCCCTGGTCTCGCGCGGCATCGACGTGCCCGAGGGCACACCGCAGGACTCACCAGAGCAGCGCACCATCTGTGGATTCGGCAATCGCAAGAACGAGCTCTTCCTGGACGTCCTGCACACCGATGGCATCGACCCCTATCCGGGGTCACGCCGGTTCGTGGATGACCTCGTCACTCGGGACGTCGCCAGAGCAGTCGTCTCCTCCTCTCGCAATGCCACGGACGTCCTGGCAGCTGCCGGACTTGCCACGGCGTTCAACGTCGTCGTCGACGGCGTACGTGCCAGGGACGAAGGCCTCGCCGGGAAGCCCGCGCCCGACACGTACCTGCGGGCAGCCGAGCTGGTGGACATCGATCCAGCCTCCTGCGCCGTCGTGGAGGACGCCGTCTCCGGGGTACGGGCCGCCGTGGCTGGCGGAGTCGGTATGGTCATCGGCATCGACCGTGGTGTGGGAACCGATGTGCTGCGCGGCAACGGTGCAACCCTTGTCGTCAACGATCTTGAGGAGCTGCTGGCATGAATGACGTCGATCCGATGGATCGCTGGCGTTTTCCCGACGATCCGTGGGCCCTGGTCGAGACCGCCCCGAGCACTCGGGACCTGGGCCACACCGAGACCCTGTTCGCCCTGGGCAATGGGTATCTCGGCATGCGTGGGAATCCCCCGGAAGGACGAGACTCACACTTCCACGGCACCTACATCAACGGATTCCACGAGACCTGGGACATCCACCACGCCGAGAGCGCCTACGGCTTCGCCAAAACCGGCCAGACGATCGTCAACGTTCCCGACGCCAAGCTCATGAAGCTCTACGTCGACGACGAGCCCCTGCTGCTCAGCATCAACGAGATCCAGTCGTACAAGCGCTGGATCGATTTTCGGGAAGGGGTGTTGCGCCGCGAACTCGTGTGGCGCACCCCAGCCGGAAAACTGGTGCGCGTGGCCGCCAACCGCATGGTGTCCATGACGCATCGCCATCTTGCACTCATGGACATCGAGGTGACGATGCTCGAGGGCGATGCCCCGGTCGTCATCAGCTCCCAGATCCTCAATCGCCAGGACGGTATGGACGAGTACCGCAACGCGGATCTCGCCATGGGGTCGGGGGAGGACCCCCGCAAGTCACGCCAGTTCACTGAACGGGTGCTCAAACCCCAACTGCACTGGAACTCCGACCAACGCATGATCCTGGGGTTCCAGACCGCCAAGTCCCGCATGACCCTGGCGGTGGGTGCCGATCACACCATTGAGACCGACAACAGCTACGAAGCCCTCATCGACACCAGCCCGGACATCGGAAAACGGGTGTACCGCGTCGAGGCCAGGCAGGGGATTCCCATCCGGGTGGGCAAGGCCGTGGCGTACCACAGCTCACGCCAGGTGCCGGTACGTGAGCTCTTCGACCGGGTGCGGCGTACCCTGGACCGCGTTCGGGAACAGGGGTACGAGTCCTACGTCCAGGATCAGCAGGAGTGGTTCGAGGACTACTGGCGTACCGCCGACATCCAGGTTGACGGGGCCCCGCCCGGTACCCAGCAGGCAGTGCGGTGGAACCTCTTCCAGATAGCCCAGGCGACAGCACGTGCCGACCAACTGGGTATCCCGGCCAAGGGCGTGACGGGATCGGGCTATGAGGGCCACTACTTCTGGGACTCCGAGGCCTACGTCATCCCGATGCTCACCTTCACCCACCCACGGCTGGCCGAGAATGCGTTGCGTTACCGCGTCAACACCCTTCCCGAGGCACGGCTGCGAGCCCGCGAGGTGTCCCAGCGTGGCGCGTTGTTCCCGTGGCGCACGATCACTGGTGAGGAGGCGTCTGCCTACTACGCGGCCGGTACTGCCCAGTACCACATCAACGCCGACATCGCCCACTCCCTGCTGCTGTACGCCCGGGCAAGTGAGGACAAGACCTTCCTGTACCGGGACGGTGCCGAGGTACTCGTCGAGACGGCTCGTCTGTGGGCCGACCTGGGGTTCTGGCGCACCAACGGAGAACGGCAGTTCCATGTTCACGGCGTCACCGGTCCCGACGAGTACACCACGGTCGTGGACAACAACTTCTACACCAACGTCATGGCGCGTGCGAACCTGGCCGACGCCGCTCGTGTCATGCGACGGATGAAGATCGAGGATCCGCTGTGGTACCAGCATCTCGTCGACGAACTCGATCTCGACGAGTCCGAGATCGCCAGCTGGGAGGAGTGTGCGGCCGGGATCGTCATCCCCTTCGACGAGACCTTCGGGGTGCACCCCCAGGACGATCAATTCCTCACCCGGGAGCTGTGGGACCTCTCGCAGACCCCGGAGTCGAGCCGGCCGCTGCTGCTGCACTACCACCCCCTGGTCATCTACCGCCACCAAGTGCTCAAGCAGGCAGATGTCGTCCTGGCACTCTTCCTCCAGGGTGACCAGTTCACCGACACCATCAAGCTTGCCGACTTTGAGTACTACGACCCGATCACGACGGGGGACTCCAGCCTCTCGGCAGTGGCACAGTCCATCATCGCCGCCGAGGTGGGACACCAGGAGATGGCGATGGACTACTTCCGGGACGCGCTGTTCTGCGATCTGGCCAACATCCATCACAACTCCGACGACGGGGTGCACGTCGCCTCGGCAGCGGGGATCTGGGGATGCCTGGTACAGGGATTCGGAGGGATGCGGTGCGACCGGCAGAACCTGAGGTTCGATCCACGTCTGCCACAAGGTTGGACGTCGATCCGGCACCACATGGTGCTCGGCAACTCCGACATGTCCATCGTCGTGGAACAGGACGCCATCACCTTCCAGATCCTCTCGGGTCGGGACCGCGACGTCACGGTGCGTGGCAAGCTCCACCACATCGGGTCCGAACCGGTGCGGGTACCGCTGGCCGACCAGGGACCGGTACGAGCCCGACTGCACGGCAGCCATCCCGTGACCGGTCTGCGCAGGGCGGACGGTTCCCTGGTGACCTCAGAGGTGCCAGACCTCCCCATGCCGGCAAGCAGTGTGCCGCTGGACACCAGCCGAGGCTGACGTCTTCCCATCCGAGCTGAGGAGGCGGGGTGGACGAGTCTGCCCATCCACCCCGCCGTACGTGTGGCACCGATGGGCCCATGGGAGCCCCTGCGCTCTTGAGGACTGCTGGGTTCTCATCGCTGATCGAGGTTGCCCCTGCTGGGCCTGTCCCGGGACTCTGTCTCCCGGCCCAGCTTCGATCACCTCGTGACGGAGATCACCGGGGACTCGGTCGTCACCGTGTCGGCTGGATGCCCCTCCACCGTGGTGAAGGCGAATCCATTGGTCACCAGCACCGGGGTGATGGTGGAGTAGCCAGCCTTCTCGATGATCTGGGGATCGAAGGTGACCAGCGGTTGTCCGGCGCGGAACTCCTCACCAGCCTTCACGTGCACGTCGAAGCCCTTGCCGTCCAGCTCGACGGTGTCGATGCCGATGTGGATGAGCAGTTCCACGCCGTTGTCCAGTTTCAGTCCCAGGGCATGTCCCGAGTCGGGAGCGGTGAGCACCGTACCCGCGGCTGGGGCGACGACCGCCGTCGACGTCGGATCGATGGCAATGCCCTGACCGACCACACCGGTGGAGAAGACCGGATCGGGAACCTCCTCGATCGGTAGTGCCCGACCGGCCAGGGGAGAGGTGATCTGGATGGGTGCCTGGTCCGCGTCAGGACTGGTGGACCCGGTGCTTCCATGACCCATCGGTACGTCAGCAGGGGTGGTGGTGTCAGGTGTCGTCTGGTCGGCGGACGACACGGCGGCAGAGGTCTCGACATCGGAAACCTCGCCAGTCCCAGTGCTGGCACCGACACTGACGGGGGCGGCTGCAGCCGGGATCGTCGCCCCGGCCGTGCCGTCCTCGCTCGCCGTCTGGGGATCCTGGTAACCACGGAAGAAGACCAGCAGACCCGAGACGACGAAGGAGGCAGCAATGGCAACACAGTACAGACCGATCTTGTCGAAGGCCGGAATCGTCAGCAGGGAGGTGAAGATGAATGCCTGGGTGTGCAGCCCGCCACCAATGCCGATGATGACGCCGCCCACGAGACAGCCGACCAGCATGGACGGGTAGATCCGTTTGTACCGCAGGTGGATACCGTACAGACTCGGTTCCGAGATGCCGCCGAGCAGGCCAGCCGCCAGGGCACCGACGGCCGTCTGTCGCATGGTCTCCTCGTGATTGCGGACCGACAGGGCCAGCACCCCGGCCGTTGCCCCGAAGCAGGCGAAGTTCCATGCCCCCATCGGCCCCTGGATGTAGTCGTAACCCAAGGTCTGGATGTTGAGCAGCATGACGGCGTTGAGTGGCCAGTGCAGGCCCAACGGCACCATGAACGGGTAGGCCAGCGGAATGATGATGGCGAAGATGAGTGGGCTGAAGCTGTTGACGGTGGCCAACCCCTTGGCCAGGTAGGCACCCAGGTACACGCCGATCGGGCCGATGAGAAAGGCCGTCAGCGGGATCATGACGAGCAGCGACAGGAAGGGCACGAAGATGAGCTGCACGCTCTGCGGAATGAGTTTCTTCAACCCCTTGTAGAGTGGGCCGAGCACTGCAGCCATGAGCAGTGGTGGGAAGACAGTTGATCCGTAGTTGAAGATCGTCAGTGGCAGACCGAAGATCTCGACGATCTTCACCGGGGTGCCGGCCACCGAGGCCGAGTGGGACAACGACTCCAGACCAGTGAATCCGGGCAGCATGACGAAGGCCATGATCGCGAATCCGAGCCACGGGTCCACGTCGAGCTTCTTCGACGCGTTGTAGGCCACCATGAGCGGCAGGAAGTAGAACACCGTCTGCCACATGAGGTTGACGAACTGCCAGCTCGGGGGCAGGGTGACGCGCGAGTCGGCCCAGTTCCCGATGACCCCGGTGGTCGCCATGAGCGACATGAAGGTGATGATGAGCGAGGCACCCAACAGGGCACCGATGATGGGACGGAACGAGTCGGAGAGGAACTCGAAGAAGGTGTCCAGCCACGAGAACCTGCCACGTGGCCCCTGGGAACGGGCAGCGGCCTTGACATCGTCATTGCTGCGCGACGCACCCGAGTCGAGAGCCGCCATGTCCGGCAGGGCCATGATCTCCTTGTAGACACTGTCGACTGCTCCACCGATGACGACCTGGAATCGGTCCCCGCTCTGGGGCACGGCTCCCGCGACTCCGGGAATCCTCTCGACCGCATCCTTGCTGGCCCTGGATCCGTCAATGAGTTGGAACCGCAATCTCGTGGCACAGTGTGTGAGGCTGCGAACGTTGCTCGCCCCACCCACTGCCTCGATGATCGCGGCAGGTGTTGAAGACATGTGATGACGCTTTCTGTCCGATCGTGTTTGAAATTGTGCGACTCATCATACGGCATCGCCCACACCACAGACACCTGTGCCACTTTCCGCTGAAAACCTGGTCGCTGACAACGACTTGCCCACGACCAGGTCACACCGCAACCGTGCCACCACACTGCGGTGAGAGGTCAGTACTGCTGCGTGTCCTCCGGTGTGAAGCGCAACCAGACCGATCCCAACGGCGGTACGCACACCGTGGCCCGAGCCGGCCAGGAGTCATTGTCGGCGCAGGGATGTGCCACCGCACGACCAAGATTGCCGAACTGTCCGGTACCGTCGTACTCCGCGGCATCCGAATTGAAGATCTCCTGCCACACACCTGTTCGGGGCAGCCCGATGGAGTACTGGGTCTGCGGGTTGGGGGAGAAGTTCGTGAGACAGGCGATGGTCTGCCCGTCCTCGGAGCGCCGCAGCCAGGAGAAGACGTTCCCCCCGGCGTCGTTGGCGTTGATCCAGGTGAAGCCACGCGGATCCGAGTCCATCTGCCACAACGCCGGATGCTCCCGGTAGATGTGGTTGAGGTCGCGGAACATCCGTTTGAGACCGCCATGACCCCACAGATCGGCGACGAACCATTCCAGGCTCGTCGACTCGTCGAATTCGTGGCGCTGACCGAACTCGCAACCCATGAAGATGAGCTGTTTGCCGGGGAAGGACCACATGTAGGAGTAGTAGGCGCGCAGTGAGGCGAACTGACGCCAGTCGTCACCATCGATCTTGTTGATCATGGAGCCCTTGCCGTGCACGACCTCGTCGTGACTGATCGGCAGGATGAAGTTCTCCGAGTACTGGTAGACCATCGCGAAGGTCATCTCGTTGTGATGGTACTGGCGATGGAACGGGTCGAGCTCGAGGTAGCGCAACGAGTCGTTCATCCACCCCATGTTCCACTTGAACCCGAAGCCCAGGCCGCCCTCGTCGACCGGCTTGGTGACGCCGGGGAAACTCGTGGACTCCTCGGCGATCATGGTGATTCCGGGGAAACGTTGGTAGAGATGGCTGTTGACGTAGCGCAGGAAGTCGATGGCCTCCAGGTTCTCCCGACCACCGTACTTGTTGGGCACCCACTCACCCTCCGCACGGGAGTAGTCCAGGTAGAGCATCGAGGCCACGGCGTCGACGCGCAGGCCATCGACGTGGAACTCGTCGATCCAGTACAGGGCGTTGGAGACGAGGAACGACTTCACCTCGTTGCGACCATAGTTGAAGATGTAGGTGCCCCAGTCCAGGTGCTCGCCCTGACGTGGATCGGCATGCTCGTACAGGGCCGTGCCGTCGAAACGTCCCAGTGCCCAGTCGTCCTTGGGGAAATGGCCGGGCACCCAGTCCATGATGACGCCGATGCCCGCCTGGTGCAGCTTGTCGATGAGCAAACGCAGGTCGTCGGGGGTGCCGTAGCGGCTGGTGGGGGAGAAGTAGCCGGTCACCTGGTATCCCCATGACGGGGCGAAGGGGTGCTCGGCCAGTGGCATGAACTCCACATGGGTGTAGCCCTGCCACACGAGGTACGAGACGAGCTCGTCGGCCAGGTCACGGTAGGTGAGCCCGGCACGCCAGCCACCCAGATGCAGCTCGTAGATGCTCATGGGCTCCTGGTGAGCGGCGGAACGTTCTCGCCGGGCAATCCACTGCGCATCGTTCCAGGTGTGGTGACTGGCGGTGACGATGGAGGCATTGCCAGGAGCCTGCTCGCTGAATCGGGCCATGGGGTCGACCTTCTCGTGCCAGTTGCCCCACTGGTCCTGGATGCGGAACTTGTAGAGGGTTCCCTCACCAATTCCCTCGACGAAGGTGCCCCAGACCCCCGATCCGGGGATGAGCTGCATGGGGTCACCGGTCCACCAGTTGAAGTCGGCGATGATCTCCACGGCCTGGGCGTTGGGTGCCCACACGGCGAATCTGGTGCCGGTGATCGCACCCCGCTCGTCGTCATCGATGGTGACGACGTGGGAACCCAGGCGTTTCCAGCACTCGGTGTCTCCACCGGAGTGGAAACCCTGCAGGTCTGTTCCGGTGAGGCCACCGAAGAGGTCGTGCGCCATCTCGTCTCCTAGATGTGTGGTCGCCAGATGTGTGGATCGTTGTTGCCAATCTACCGGGTGGGTCACCGAAAAGGCTGGTCAATTCCCGGAATGGTCGTGCGTCGACTGGCGCTGGTCCACGTGCCGATCCTGGTCAGCCGATGAGCTCATGCAGCGCCGTCAAGGGCACATCGATCCATTCGGGACGATTGAGTTTCTCGTACACCGTCTCGTATATCGCCTTGTCGGCCTCATAGGCAGCAAGGATGTTCCGCTCCCGACCAGTGGCAGCACCATACCCGTCCAGGAAGGCGGCTCGTGCGCATCGGTACCACTGCTGGGACTCGGTGCTGTGCGGGTCGGGGGTCGCGCTGGTGGCGTAGGAGAGGGAGCGCACCATCCCGGCGACGTCCTTCCAGCGAGAATCCGGTTGCCGGCGTTCCTGCGCCGTCTTGAGCGGCTCGCCCTCGAAGTCGATGATGCGCCAGCCGTCGTCGGTGAGCAGGGTCTGTCCCAGGTGGAAGTCGCCGTGCACCGGTTGCACCGGAACGGACATTGCCCGCAGTGGATCGAAGATCTGCACCAGTGCCGGCTGCAGTTCGATGAGATCGGGTACCCGATGACAGGCCCGGTGGAGTCGAGCCGACATGGCGTCGGCAATGCGAGTTCCCGAGACGGTGGTCGGCGTACTGAAATCGGCTAGGGCACGGTGGATGGCGGCAAGGCCTGCTCCGATCAGACGGGCGTCGTCACCTGCATCGTCCAGATCACGGGCCCTGTCACAGAAGTACTGCCAGCCGTCACGGGGATGGGGAAGTCGCTCGACGACCATGGCGAGATCGGTGGTGAGGGCCAAGGTGATGTCGGACGGGCAGGTCGTGGGGTGCTCGGCCGATGCGACGTGGTGTCCGGGTACGCCCACCGTGGCGTGCATCGCGGCATGCACGGTGGCGACCGAGGTGACACCCGCCTCGTTGAGGCCACGGTGCCGGACGATGTCCAGGTTCTCCCCGGGCTCCAGACGGCGGAACAGTTTGATGATGAGGGTGTCGTCGAGTTCTATCGACGTGTTCGACTGCTCCCCGCCGAAGCGCCGTGCGGTGCGCACCCTCGACCCGTCCACCGGACGATAGGTGTCGATGCTCCAGTGCCCTTCAGCACCACGCGCTGTGGGATCGACGGCACCGGAGAGGATGGCCCGCGCCCAGGCCAGTAGGGCATCTGGGTCATTCGTCGCATCTCGCCACGCACCTTCGGAATCGACGAGCAGGACGTCCTCGTCGTCTTTGCTGGCCGCGCTGAGCAGGAGTTGGTAGTACTCATCCGGCCCCTCGGGGTAGCCCACGGTTGCGATGACGTGACGCACCGATGGTTCGGTGATGACTGGTGACAGAGCAGTGAGTGCGATCAGTCGGCCGCCGCGTCCCTTGCCGGAGAACCATCGCGCGGCACTCATGTGTGCCCACAGGGAGCCGAGATCTGCCGTTGAGCGGTGCGTCATCAATGGTCCTCCCCATGGTGCAACAGGATCCAGGCAAAACCCCATCCCGCCAGGTCGTACTCCACCGTGCCAGCAGGATCCAAGGGGCCGAAGGGCTCGTCGCGCAGCATGTTGACCACCCGGTGCCCACCGAACTGCGGCAGGACGCCGACGTACCTGCGTTCGTCCGGGCTGAGGTTCACAAGGCACAGGATGGTGCTCGTCCGGTCACGACGCAGGAAGGCGAGGATGGCCTCGTCGTCGCCACCCAGATCGATGAACTCACCGGTGCCGAACACCGGGTATCGACGTCGCACCGCGAGCATGGAGCGCAACCAGACCAGTTGGGAGGAGGGATCCTCCATCTGACGCTCGACGTTGACACGTGCTGGACGGTAACCGAACTGGTCGATGACGGGCAGGTGGAATTTCTCCGGCGGAGCGTCCGAGAACCCTGCCGAGGGCGAATTGTCCCACTGCATCGGGGTGCGTACACCGTCCCTATCCGGTAGCCAGGGGTCGTCGCCCATACCGATCTCGTCGCCGTAGTAGAGCACCGGGGAGCCTGGCAGGGTGAGCAGCATGGCGTGGAGCAGACGGATCTGGTCCTGATCGTTGCCCACCAGGGTGGCCAGTCGGCGGCGTATGCCGAGATTGCACCGCATGCGATGTTCCGGGGCGTACTGGCCCCACAGGTATTCCCGCTCCTGCGCCGTGACCATCTCCAAGGTGAGTTCGTCGTGATTGCGCAGGAAGGTGCCCCACTGGCAGCCATCCGGGATCTGTGGGGTTCGGGCAAGAATGTCCGAGATGCTCTGGCGAGAATGCTGTCGGAGGGCCATGAACAGACGCGGCATCACCGGGAAGTGGAAGGCCATCTGGCACTCGTCACCGGCCCCGAAGTACTCGACGACGTCCTCAGGCCATTGATTGGCCTCGCAGAGCAGGATACGTCCCGGATATTCCCTGTCGACCATGGCTCGCAGGTCCTTGAGGATCTGGTGGGTCCCGGAAAGATTCTCACAATTCGTCCCATCCTCCTCGACGAGGTAGGGCACGGCGTCGAGCCGAAAACCGTCGATTCCCATGTCCATCCAGTACCGCACGGCATTGAACATCTCGTCGATGACTCGTGGCTCGTCGAAATTGAGATCGGGTTGGTGGTGGAAGAACCGGTGCCAATAGTACTGCCCCCGTTCCTCGTCCCATTTCCAGTTGGACTTCTCGGTGTCGAGAAAGATGATGCGGGCGTCCGAGTACTTCTCATCGGTGTCGGACCACACGTAGAAATTGCCGAATGGGCCATCGGGATCACTGCGGGAAGCCTGGAACCACGGATGGGAGTCCGAGGTATGGTTCATGACGAAATCGATGATGACGCGCAGGCCGCGGTCATGGGCGGAATCAAGGAATGTCTTGAAGTCCTCGATCGTTCCCAATTCCTCACGAATCCACCGATAATCGCTGATGTCGTATCCACCATCGCGCAATGGGGAGTCGTAGAACGGTGGGAGCCACAGGCAGTCCACGCCCAGCCACTGCAGGTAGTCCAGTTTGGATTCCAGTCCCTTGAAGTCGCCAATACCGTCGCCATTGGAGTCCTTGAAGGAACGCACCAGCACCTCGTAGAAGACGGCGGTGCGGAACCACTGGGTGTCGGTGCGGTCCAAGGAGCCCGTGGGGCGGACGTCGTCCAGTGCTCCGGCCAGCTCCTCGGCTGACATGTCGAGGACGTGCTCGTCCTTGGCAGGATCATGCCGGTTCGGACGTGGTGCCTCACGGTGGTCGAGGTGGGGACCGTCTGAACGTGTGGGATTGGAAACGGTGTGCGACTCAGGGACAGCGTGCAACGGGATGCCTTGATGGTAGCAGGTTCGGGGTTCAGGTTCAGGGAGTTCAGATTCAGGGGACTCGGGTGCGGGAGTTGAGGCGGAGCTCAGCCGCAAGGATCAGGTTCTGGTCGGGGTGGACGGAGTCGGAAACAGGAACCGGAGGATCGGGAAGACCTACATTCAGTGACTCCCTCGGACGGTGAGAATGTGTGCCGGTTGAGCCGGGTACAGGTTCACCCAGGCCTGTTGGGACCAGGTGAAATCGGCTCCGGTGAGTTCATCGTGGACGTCGAACTGGGCGTCGGACCTCAGGCCAAGTGCCGCCATGTCGAGCATCACCTGGCTGCTCGCCCCCCACACCGGATCCAGGCTCACGGCAACGATGACGACGTCGGAACCGGACTTCTTGGAGAAGACCAGGATGCGATCGTCAGGGGCGTGGTGGACCGTCACGTCACGAAGCTGTTGCAGAGCGGGGTGCTCTCTGCGGATCTCGTTGAGCCGAGTGATGAGGACACTGAGATTGGGTTCGCCGGAGTAGTCGCGCGGTCGGTACTCGTACTTCTCGGAGTGGTCATACTCCTCACGACCGGGCAATGGCACGTGCTCGCACAATTCGTACCCGGAATACATTCCCCACGACGGGCTCATCGTCGCGGCCAGAATCGCGCGAATGGCGAATGCAGCAGGGTTGCCGTCCTGCAGGTAGTAGGGGTTGATGTCAGGGGTGTTGACGAAGAAATTGGGTCGATACCAGGCAGAGGTCTGTGTGGACACCTCGGTGAGGAATTCCTCCAACTCCCATTTCGCGCTGCGCCACACGAAGTAGGAATATCCCTGCTGGAATCCCACCTTGGCCAAGGCCTGCATCATTTCCGGTCGGGTGAATGCCTCCGCCAGGAAGATGACCTCGGGATGACGGCGACGCATGGTCGCCATGAGCCAGGCCCAGAAATTGATCGGCTTGGTGTGCGGATTGTCCACCCGGAAGATCGTCACGCCGTGGGCGATCCAGAGTTCCAGGATGCGCACGCACTCGTGGTAGATGCCTTCTGGATCGTTGTCGAAGTTGATGGGGTAGATGTCCTGGTACTTCTTCGGCGGATTCTCCGCATAGGCGATGGTGCCATCCACTCGGGTGGTGAACCACTCCGGGTGCTCATGCACCCATGGATGGTCCGGGGAGGCCTGCAGGGCGAAGTCCAGGGCGACCTCAAGGCCCAGGGAATGGGCATGTGCCACGAAGTGGTCGAAGTCATCGAAGGTGCCCAGGTCCGGGTGGATCGAGTCATGGCCACCGTCTGGCGAGCCGATGGCCCACGGCGATCCCGGATCATTCGGCCCGGCATCCAAGGTGTTGTTCGGCCCCTTGCGGAATGCCGAACCGATCGGATGGATCGGTGGCAGGTAGACGACGTCGAAGCCCATGGCAGCGATCTCGTCCAGACGTTTCTCGGAACTGGCGAAGGTGCCGGACACCCAGCTGCCGTCGGGACGGCGATGGGCACCCTGGGAACGGAGGAAGAACTCGTACCACGACCCGTACAGCGCCCGACGGCGCTCGACGAGCAGGGGAGTGCGTTGCGTCGGGCTCACGAGGTCTCGATCGGCATGACGCGCCATGACCTCACAGAACTCCTCCCAGCCCACGACATCGGTGAGCAGGGCCTGAGCGTTGCCTGCCGACTTGAGACGGCTGAGCCCCGCACCAATGATCTCGGAGTCGGCGTCGTACCCGGCATCACGGGCACGATCGAAGGCGGTTTCGGCTAGGCAAACACCCTCGGCCCGTACCAGGTCGACGTCAATGTCGGCAGCAAGCTTGGCCTGCGCGGCATGGTGCCAGGTGTGCCACAGATCCGACCACCCCTCGACATGCATGGTCCACGAACCAGTGGCGTCCGCGTGCACCCGAGCCGACCAGATGTCCAGTCCCATGGGTTCCTGCTGGCACATGTCGGTACGCAGCTCGCGTCCGTCCGGTGCGGTGAGCACGACGGTGGCTCCCACCTTGTCGTGGCCCTCACGAAACACGTGCGCGGTGACCTCGAACTCCTCGTCGACGACGGCGTAGGCGGGCAGTCGACCCCCCTCGACCACAGGCTGCACGTCATGGACCCCGATACGTCCGAAACCCCGCAATGGGGGCTGTCCGGGGCGATCGATGGGAGGGTCCTGGAGGTCGGTGCCGTCGTCGGGGGCGGCGTGTCGTGGTGTGGTGGCGGAGGATTCCGGGATCACGGAACACTGCTGCACCGGTGCGTCCGGGGATGATTCGGGCATGTCCTCGATGCCACCTGGAACCGTGTCGCAGCCTTCATGGATCCTGGCCGCGTCGTCATCGCGCCGATTTCGCCTCCACATGTACCCAACGGTACCGGCTCGATCCGCGTGCGGCAGACTCCCGACGGCAAAATCTGCAATCGGAAGGCAGCCGCGGTTCCTCACTGCCGAGTGTCACCAGCTGGTGGCTGGCCAGTGGGGTCATCCACCAGCATACGACCAGTACCACTGGTCCCCGGTGACTGCTCGTCGGCGGCGTCGAGATCCTGGGTCTGGGGCTCTTGGGTCGGTCGAGAGTGGTCATGGGTACCAGCGGAGTCGTGGCGGAGCGTCGCACGGAAAATCGTCACACTGCGTGGTGGGATGACGAACTGCGCAGTTGGGGGGAGCGGGGCGTCGATCACCTCATCGGGGTGGGCCGTGGTGAGCTCCAGCTGCCAGTTCTCCCCGAACTGACGTGCTGGCAGTCGTGCACCCAGCGGCTGATCCCCACTGTGGAACCACATGAGGAACGCCTCGTCCGCACTCGAGGAATACATGCCCAGGGTGCGACGCCCCTGGTCGTTCCACTCCTCGGTGCACATCTCCGCACCGGACTCGGAGAACCAGGCCAGGTCTGGACGTCCGGTGTCCTGGCCGTCCTCGGTGTGCACCGAGCCATGATGCCGGTACGTGTTCGGACGCAGCGCTGGATGACTGGCACGCAGTGCAACGAGTGTGGTGGTGAGTTCGGTGATGTCGGACCACTCCACGGCGTCATCCCAGTTGAGCCAGGAGATCGGTGAGTCCTGGCAGTATGCATTGTTGTTGCCGTTCTGGGTACGCCCCATCTCGTCGCCGGCGGTGATCATCGGCACCCCAGCGGCCAGGAGCATGGTGGCCATGAGATTGCGTACCTGACGGTGTCGCAGATCGACGATCGCGTCGTCGGTCGTCTCACCTTCCCAGCCGCAGTTCCACGACCTGTTGTCGTTGGAACCGTCCCGGTTGTCCTCGCCGTTGTCCTCATTGTGCTTGTCGTTGTACGACACCAGGTCGCGCACCGTGAATCCGTCATGGGCGGTGACGAGGTTCACACTGTGAGTGGGATCGGCGTAGAGGTCCTCGGAGCCGGCCAGTCGAGTGGCGAGTCCCTGCACACCACAGGTCGCCATCCGCCAGAAGTCGCGGATGTGGTCGCGGAAGTGATCGTTCCACTCGCTCCAGTCCGCACCCCATTGGCCAACCTGGTACCCATAGGGACCGACGTCCCACGGCTCGACAATGTGCTTGACCTGGCTGAGCACCGGGTCATGGGCCATGGCCTGTTTGAACGGATGGTTCTGATCGACGCCGTGGGCGGCGTCACGAATGAGTGTCGTCGCCAGATCGAAGCGGAAGCCATCCACCCCCATCTGCGTCACCCAGTAGCGCAACGAGTCCAGCACCATGTCGAGCACCTCGGGCTGGGAGGTGTCCAGGGAATTGCCACACCCCGTGACGTCGTAGTCGTCACGGCAATCCTCGTTGAGTCGGTAGTAGGTGGAGTGGTCGATCCCTCGGAACGACAGGGTGGGGCCCTCATGGCCCCCCTCACCGGTGTGGTTGTAGACGACGTCGAGGATGACCTCGATACCTGCCCGGTGGAAGGCGGTGACCATGGCCTTGAACTCGTCGACCTGCTGGCCGAGGCTGCCCACCGAGCAGTAGGCCGCATGGGGGGCGAAGAATCCCAAGGTGTTGTATCCCCAGTAGTTGCGCAATCCCTTGGCCACGGAGAACGGCTCGGAGACGAAGTGGTGGACCGGCAGCAATTCCACCGCTGTCACCCCCAGACTCACCAAGTGCTCGATCACAGCCGGGTACGCCAGACCGGCGTAGGTACCACGCAAATGATCTGGCACCAGAGGATGGGTGCGGGTATAACCCTTGACGTGCATCTCGTAGATGACGGACTCGTCCATCGGTCGACGTCGGGCAACCGGTTCGGGAGCCGGTGAGTCCGCCACGACGATGGACAGCGGCACGCAGGCAGCCGAGTCGGTGGTGTCGGGCTCGAAGTTGGACTGCGAGGTGTGATCGAGAATCGGTCCGTGGTAGTCGACACCAGCAGTGATGGCCCGCGCATAGGGGTCCAGAAGCAGTTTCGCCGGGTTGAATCGCATCCCGTCGTCGGGATTCCACGGCCCATGCACCCGGTAGCCATAGATCTGTCCGGCTCGTACGCCGGGCACGTCCAGCTGCCACGCACCGTTCGCGCCACGGTTCATGTCAGTATTGTTCTGCGTACGGTCGAGGGACACGAGCACGAGTTCCACCCGTTCTGCTCGCGGTGCCCACAGGGCGAAACGACAGCCGCCGTCATGCAGATGTGCCCCGAACATCTCGTACGTGGGCGAGACGCTGTTCGAGGGGAGCGTGTCGGGCATGCATGGACCTTTCTGGTTGCAGCTGCCAGTCCTTCACGGCAGGACAATGGTGATGCCTTTGCAGACTGGCCACAAATTGCCACGGCCGAGACATGGCAGGAGGAAACCCACGAATGCTAACTGACCACGGTGAAAATGCACAGTCACCGGAACCTCGCGAGGTGCGCCGGCCCCGACGGACCTACCTCGACCATGCCGCGACCTCACCATTGCGCCCCTGTGCTGCCCAGGCGATGGCAGACACCCCGGCACTGGGCAATCCATCGGCGGTGCACGGATCCGGCCGGGCTGCTCGAGCCATGCTGGAGGACGCCCGCGAGGAGATCGCAGCCCTGCTCGGTGTGCGACCCCTGGAGATCATCCTCACCAGTGGTGGCACCGAGGCCGATGCTCTCGCGATCCTCGGTGGGCTGGCACCCCAGGGCAGGCTGTGGACCTCCGGCGTGGAGCATCCAGCCGTGGCAGGGCTGGCAGATCCGCGGCTGCTGGGTCAGCGCGTCAGCACGGTACCGGTGGACGGGCATGGGGTCGTCGATCTGGCTGGTTTCGCTGGTGGCAGAGGAATGGGGGACGGGCGGGGACCCCGGCCGGGGGATGTCGTGTCCCTCATGATGGTCAACAACGAGACCGGCGCCGTCCAACCCGTGGCCGAGATGGCACGGATGGCTCACGACGCCGGGGCGCTGGCCCACACCGATGCCGTCCAGGCCTTCGGACACATCGATGTGAACCCAGCCGAGCTCGGGGTGGACCTGATCTCGATCTCGGCACACAAGATCGGTGGTCCCGTTGGTATCGGCGCGCTGTGGGTTCGGCGTGGTGTGAACCTCGCCCCCATCACGGCTGGTGGCATGCAGCAGGCTCAGGTGCGATCCGGCACCCAGGCCGTCATGCTGGCCCGGGGATTCGCCGCCGCCGCCCGGCAGGCCGTCGAGAACCTGGACCGGGACCGAGCCCAGTGGCAGGCGTGGCACGACCTCATCGTCGCCGAGATGGGCCGACTGCCCGGTGTCCACGTCGACGACGCCCCGCAGACAAGTCCGTCGATCTGCCACCTCACCATCGACCGGGTACGTGCCACCGACCTGCTGCTCGTCCTGGACTCAGCAGGCATCGACTGCTCAGCCGGGTCCGCCTGCCAGGCCGGAGTCGCCCGACCCAGCTCCACCATGCTCGCCATGGGGCGCAGCGTTGATGAGGCCCAAGGGGGGCTGCGCATCTCCATGGGACACACCACCACTCGCAAGGACATCGAGCAGCTGCTGGACGTCCTGCCCGGGGCGATCGAGACCGTTCGCGGGGCGCGGTAGCAGTTCCGAATGCGGTTCATCGACACCTAGACTTGGACGGTCGATGAACAGGAAGCCAGGAGGAGAGACGGATGCGGGTACTCGCGGCGATGTCCGGGGGAGTGGACTCTGCTGTGGCGGCGGCACGTCTGGTGGCCCAGGGGCACGACGTCACAGGTGTGCACCTGGCCCTGTCCCGCAACCCACGTTCACAACGTGAGGGATCACGAGGCTGCTGCTCCCTGGAGGACTCCTTCGACGCACGGCGCGCAGCGGACAAGATCGGTATTCCGTTCTACGTGTGGGACTTCTCCGACCGATTCGCCGAGGAGGTCATCGATCCATTCGTCGCCGAGTACGCGGCCGGGCGCACCCCCAATCCGTGTCTGCGCTGCAATGAGCGGATCAAATTCGCTGCCCTGCTGGAGCGTGGACTTGATCTGGGATTCGACGCGGTGGCCACCGGCCACTACGCCCGTCTGGAACGCACCGCCTCGGGTACGAGGATGTACCGGGGGATCGACGCGGGCAAGGACCAGTCCTACGTGCTCGCAGTGCTCAACCAGGAGCAACTCGCCCATTCGATGTTCCCGCTGGGCGACACCGTCAAGATCGACATACGTGCCGAGGCTGCCGAGCTCGGACTCGCCGTGGCCGACAAGCCGGACTCCAACGATATCTGTTTCATTCCCGACGGGGACACCGCAGGATGGCTCTCGGGTGAACTTGGTGAGCGTCGGGGCGAGATCCATGATGAGTCCGGAACCGTGGTGGGCAGCCACGACGGCTACCACCACTTCACCATCGGGCAACGCCGAGGACTGCACCTCGGCGTCCCCGCCCAGGACGGTAAACCACGATACGTGTTGAACATCGAGCCGGTGTCCAACACCGTCGTCGTCGGCGGAGCCGAGGGGTTGTCCGTCAACCGTCTGGAGTCCATCCGTCCGGTGTGGTGCTCCGGGGAACCTGCTGACCAATGGGACGGTGAGGTGCAGGTGCGGGCGCACGGCACCCCAGTGGCAGCACATCTGAGACGCACTGAGGACGGGGTGATCACCGAGCTGGCCGAACCACTGCGCGCAGTGGCACCTGGGCAGGCCGTTGTCTTCTACGACGGTGATCTCGTCATCGGTTCGGCGACGATCTGTGGTACGGATCGGGCTGGTACGACGGCTGCGCTGGCCAGACAGGACGACAGGGCCGTGCCGGACACGACCACCCCGGATACAACCACTCCGGTGCAGTCATGACGATGCTTGCCCAAACCATGACCCGCACCCGACCGACGAGGAAGCTTCGATGAGAGCCACGACGATCGGGTCCGTGCCCGGCACCGACATGCGCGGTTGCCTGGCAGAGGTTGCCGAACTCTTCGATGACCTCATTGCCCTGCCAGAGTTGCCCGCGCGAGGGGCATCGGCTGGCATGGCTGGGCGTCTGACGGCTGTGCTGTGCGGACTGGACGTGGACCTGGGGCCCGGCGGTTGGCGATTGGCGGACAGCTCCGATGCGGCACATCGTCGGGCGCGCGCCCTGCTCCGGCAGGATCTCGACGATGTCGAGGAGACGCTCGCCGACAGCCAGACGTGCGCCAAGATCGCGTTCTGTGGTCCGGTGACGGCAATGACCCTCCTGCACCTGCCACGTGGTGAGGTCGTCCTTGCCGATCATGGCGCCGTGCGCGAGGTGGTGCAGAGCATGGCGAGCGGTCTCGCCGAACTCGTCGACGAGCTGCATCGACGCATGCCACAGGTGGAGTGGACGCTCCAGCTGGACGAGCCAGCTCTGCCCGCAGTCCTGGCTGGACGGATTCCCACGCAGTCCGGACTGCACACCCTTGCGCCAGTGTCCATCCACGAGGCCCGGCGGAGCTGGCAGATCCTCACCGAGGCATTGGACGGCATCGCGGTTGCCCTGCACTGCTGTGCGCCGGGGGTGCCGCTGGAGGAGCTGGGAACCGCCATCGACGCAGTGTTCCTCGACCTCACGGCGGCACTGGCCACTGGATCGGGCACGGGCATGGACACGGTGGCCGGCCGTCTGGAGGCTGGCCGGCAGGTGGGGCTGGGCGTCATTGCCACTGACGTTCCAGACGTCGTCGCCCCGGCTGATCGCATCATCACCACAGTCGTACAGCTGACTCGGCGGTGGGGAATCGATCCGGCCCTCGTGGTGGACCATGGTCTGCTCACCCCGGCATGTGGCCTGGCCGGCTGGTCGGTGCCGGCGGCACGCGAACAGATGCGTCAGCTCACCCGGGCGGCACGTCTCGTCGACGAACAACTTGGGTACGGAAAGTAGCGTGACCATCGTGGGTTTGTTCTCCAATCTTGACCTCAACGGTGACACACCGACACGTGTCCAACCCCAGCCTGGCTCGCAGCGCCCCATATCAGAGCCAGGACAGCCCCAGCCTGGCCAGCCGCCGGCATCTGGACAGACCTCGTTGGGGATGGCACCCCCACATACGTCTGACCCAGCGCACCTCGAATCAGGTCATCCTCAGCCCTCGCCATGGGCCCCACGTGGGGTGCCGTCCATCCGTCGCAAGAAGGTGCAGCGAGTGGTCGTTCCCATCGCATTCGTCCTGGTCCTCGCAGCTCTGGTGGCTCAGGGGTACTATTTCTTCACCGCGATGATGGGCTGAGCACCCTGGTGTGGGACGACATGGATCGGTGATACCCCGGCAGGTCCTGCCTTGGATGAACAGGCCCGAGGATCTTCCTTGGATGAACCGGTCCGAGGGCCTCTCAGATGAACAGATCGATGCCCCACACCGTGGCCAGCGCCAAGGCATAACACCGCAGGAAGAAACCGATGACCATGGTGACCATGAAGGGCACGGTGCGCATCTTCGTCGTTGCCGCGTAGATCGACGTGAGATACACCGGGGGGACACCGGTGATCGTGGAGAACATGAGGATGGCCACCCCCCACTTGGGGTGCTCCACGGCATGCGCTGCCTTGACGTTCCACCGACGCAGTTTGTCGCGCCAGGAGCCCGGTTCCACCGGTTTGGGCTCCTTGTGCCGGAACCAGCGGGAATCCTTGCCCTTGCGAATCCCCACAAAGATGATGAGCTTGCCGATGGCATGGCCAATGGCAAGACCGATCGAGATCTCCAGAGGACCGAGCAGGCCACTGGCCAGGGAACCAACGATGAAGATCTCGGAGTTGAGAACAGGTACCAGGCTGGATGCGATTCCAAAGCCCAGGGAGGAGAGAACCTCGTACCAGAAACGCCAGGTGAGCCAGGTCGACACGAAGAATCAGTTCGCCAGAGCCGCCATGTGACGCAGACGGTTGACCTCCGATGCCAGGAACACCGGGCCACCACGGCGCCCCAGCACCAGGCAGCGTCCACCGGACAGCGGGGCAAGGGCCACCACGGTGGCGCCCCATCCAGGCATCCAGGTCTCATCGAGTTCGACGCGACGCGGCTCATCCATCGCACCGAGCGCAGCAATCGCCTCACTGGTGAACTCCGGGGAGAGCGCAGTCGACGTCAGCACCTCATGACCAGGTCCGAAGAGAGTGGCCCACTGGCAGTGAAACACGGTGGGTGCCGCCTCGGTGAGCAGTTCGGCAGCATGCTGCTGGTCCTCGGCCATGCGGTTGAGGGTCGCGATGTCGGACTCCAGGCCCCAGTCCTCGAGGTGGCGCGACAGCCACAGGACCTTGACTCCCTCGAGCTGGTCACAGGTGGAGACCAAGGTGTCGGGCATGGTCTCGGTGGGCAGGGAGAGGATGAAGTCGTCAATGGCGTATCCATCGCCCTTCTCGACGATCTCCACGGCAGAGATGTCCGCGTCGACGGTCCCCATCGTCGTGGCCACCTTGCCGAGGGCGCCGGGGACGTCAGGGACCTGGATACGAAGAATGAGCACGTCTCCATTGTCCTACGTCGGGAGATCTCACCCAAATACGCGCCCGCATGTGAGACACGCGGTGTGCAGGAGCACCTGTTCCATCGACCGTGATCGGCAGTGCCGAGACATCGGCAGGACGTCAACCACTAGACTCGTGCTGTACGGCACATGCCGGACACCTTCCATCAGTCCACCTCCAGGAGAATCATCGTGGCCCTGACGCCTGATGACGTCGCCCGTCTGGCTGGCCTGGCACGTATCGACCTGACCGAGGAGGAGAAGGAGAACCTGGCCCCGCAGCTGGGACTCATCCTTGACTCGGTGGCCGTCGTCTCCCAGGTCGCCTCGGCCGACGTCCCACCCAGCTCGCACGCCCTGCCACTGTCCAACGTGTTCCGTGAGGACGTCGTGGCCCCGTCCATGCCAGTCGACGATGCCCTGGCCATGGCGCCCAAGGTCGAGGACAACAGGTTCCGTGTCCCCAGGATTCTGCAGGAGGAGCAGTGAGCGATCTCATTCACAGCACGGCTGCCGAACTCGGCACGCGCATCGCCCGCCGCGAGGTGTCGTCCGAAGAGGTGACTCGTGCCCACCTGGACCGCATCGAGCAGGTGGACGGTCCGGTCCATGCATTCCTCGCCGTCGACGGGGAACGTGCGATCGAGTCGGCTCGCAGGGTTGACGAGCGCATCGCCGCAGGTGAGAAGCTTGGCCCCTTGGCTGGGGTGCCCATCGCCGTCAAGGATCTCTTCTGCTACCGGGGGATGCCGACCACCGCTGCGTCACGGATGCTGGAGAAGTGGGTGCCCCCGTACAACTCCACCGTCGTACAGCGCTGCCTGGACGCCGGCCTGGTCGTCCTCGGCAAGACGAACCTCGATGAGTTCGCCATGGGATCCTCGACGGAGACCTCGGCATTCGGCCCCACCCACAACCCGTGGGACCTGGACCGGGTACCCGGCGGCTCCGGTGGTGGTTCGGCGGCAGCCCTGGCGGCCCACGAGGCACCCCTGGCCCTGGGCACCGACACCGGAGGCTCGATCCGTCAGCCCGCTGCCGTGACCGGCACCGTCGGCGTGAAACCCACCTACGGTGGCACCTCGCGCCACGGCGTCATCGCCATGGCGAGTTCCCTGGATCAGCCCGGCCCGTGTGCCCGCACCGTCCTGGACACCGCTCTGCTGCACGAGGTCATCGGCGGCCACGACCCGATGGACCAGACCTCCATCGACCAACCAGTCCCCGCAACCACCGAGGCGGCTCGCATCGGCGAGGTCCGTGGCATGAGAATCGGCGTCGTCAAGGAGCTCTCCGGTGAGGGGTACCAGCCCGGTGTCGAGGCACGGTTCACCGAGACCGTCGAGCTGCTCACCCGTCTGGGCGCCGAGGTCGTCGAGGTCTCCTGCCCGAACTTCGAGTACGCCCTGTCGGCCTACTACCTCATCCAGCCTGCTGAGGTGTCGAGCAATCTGGCCCGTTACGACGCCATGCGCTACGGACTGCGTCTGGACGACGATGGTGACCACAGCGCCGAGCAGGTGATGCGTGCCACCCGCGGTGCCGGCTTCGGGGAAGAGGCCAAGCGGCGCATCATTCTGGGCACCTACGCCCTGTCCGCCGGGTATTTCGACGCCTACTACGGTTCGGCGCAGAAGATCCGTACCCTCATCCAGCGTGACTTCGCGCAGGCGTGGCGCAGTTGTGACGCCCTCGTGGCCCCGACGACCCCCACTGTCGCCTTCACACTGGGGGAGCGCACCGATGACCCGATGGCGATGTACCGTGCAGATCTGTGCACCATCCCTGCGAACATGGCCGGTGTCGCGGCCGGATCGTTCCCGTGCGGTCTGGCCGATGGGTTGCCGGTGGGTCTGCAGGTCATGGCACCGGTCATGGCCGATGACCGCGTCTACCGAGTGGGTGCGGCTGTCGAACACGCCCTGGAGGAGTCGTGGGGTCATTCCCTGCTCTCCGAAGTTCCCGACCCGGCCAAGGAGGACGCACGATGACGGCCTATGCCACCGATGATCTGCTCGACTACGACGAGGCGATGGAGCGTTTCGACCCAGTCCTGGGGCTGGAGGTGCACGTCGAGTTGTCAACGGCCAGCAAGATGTTCTGCAGCTGCTCGACGAACTCCGACGCCGAGCCGAACACGAACGTCTGCCCGGTGTGTCTGGGACTTCCCGGTTCGCTGCCGGCAATCAACGGCAAGGCCGTGGAGTCGGCCATCCGCATCGGCCTCGCACTCAACTGTGAGATCGCCGAGTGGAGTCGCATGTCGCGCAAGAACTACTTCTACCCCGACATGACCAAGGACTACCAGATCTCGCAGTACGACGAGCCGATCTGTCACGACGGCTACGTCGACCTCGAGGTGGACGGGCAGACCTATCACGTCGAGGTCGAACGGGCTCACATGGAGGAGGATGCCGGCAAGTCGCTGCACGTCGGCGGCTCGGACGGGCGCATCCAGGGTGCTCAGTACTCGCTGTTGGACTACAACCGAGCCGGTGTCCCACTCATCGAGATCGTCACCAAACCGGTACGTGGCCTGGGGGCCAAGGCGCCGGAAGTGGCTCGTGCCTACATGGCCCATCTGCGCGACGTCATGCTTGCCCTGGGAGTCTCCGAGGCACGTATGGAGCGAGGCAATCTGCGCTGTGACGCCAACGTCTCACTCATGCCCAAGGGCTCTGATGTCCTGGGGACGCGAACCGAGACCAAGAACGTCAACTCACTGCGTTCGGTTGAAGGTGCGTTGCGTTACGAGATCTGCCGTCAGGCCGCCGTACTGGCTTCCGGAGGAAGCGTACGTCAGCAGACCCGCATGTGGCAGGAGAGTGGTGAGTATACCATCGCCGGTCGCGACAAGTCCGATGCCGAGGACTACCGTTACTTCCCCGAACCCGATCTGGTGCCGGTGGCACCGAGTCGGGAGTGGGTGGAGGAGCTGCGTGCCACCCTGCCCGAGCTGCCTGCCGTCAAACGAGCCCGACTCAAGGAGCTGTGGGGATTCGACGAGGTGGAGATGTCGGCCATCGTCAACGCCGGCGCCCTAGACCTCATCGAGCAGACGACCGAGGCAGGCTGTGCACCGGCCCCGGCCCGCAAGTGGTGGCTCACCGAGCTGTCCCGCCGGGCCAACGAGGCCGGTGTGGAGCTGCCCGAGGTGGGCATGAGCCCGGCCCAGGTCGCTCAGCTGCAGAACCTCGTCGACGACGGGACCCTCACCGACAAGCTGGCCCGTCAGGTCATTGACGGCGTCACAGCGGGGGAGGGCGATCCAGAGCAGGTCGTGGACGCCCGCGGCCTTGCCGTCGTCTCGGACGATGCCGCCCTGGGAGCTGCCGTCGATGACGCCATCGCCGCCAATCCGGACGTCGCAGAGCGTATCCGCGGCGGCAAGGTGCAGGCCGCCGGGGCTCTCATCGGCCAGGTGATGAAGGCCATGAAGGGTCAGGCCGATGCCAAGCGGGTGCGCGAGCTCATCCTGGAGAAACTCTCCTGAGACCGAGCACCCTGCTGGGGCCGGTGACGGGTGGGTCCGCACCGGCCCCAACACGTGGCGTTCATGTGTGAATGCGATGGGGTGGGGGTATTCCCCACTCAATGCACGAGCAGCGACCGAAATCACCCACCGTCAACTTTTCATGGGAGACGGCGTTCACAGAAAGGCAACGTTCACACGCAGGGGCAGGCAGAAGGCCCATCCCGACATCTTCAACTCGTTGAGAAGGCGACGTTCACACGCAGGGCAGGTTGTTTCCTCTCAGCTTTCAGGCACTCACCTGGCAGTACCACGACCGTGTCAAGCACAGTCCGGTGGCCGCTGAATGTGTGCACGTTCCGAACAGACCCCCATCCGACCTGATCAGGTACGTCATTGAACCTGGACGGACCCGCGTGTTCCCAGGTCCCGTGGTCACGGTTCTGTCGCCGCACCCTGGTTCACTGATGACGAACCAGCGAACAATGGGGTCGTGCTCATTCTTCGTATCCAGGTCCCTGACGTCCCCGGCGCCCTCGGCAAGGTGGCCACGACGATGGGGACGGTCGACGCGGACATCTCTGCCGTGGAGATCGTCGAGAAGGGCGATGGATACGCCATTGACGACTTCATCCTCTCCCTGCCCACCGAGACCATGCCCGACACCCTGGTCTCCACCTGCGACCAGCTCGAAGGAGTCAAGGTCCCGTAAGCACCATCCCGGCACGGCACCACATGCAACCCAAGCTGGATTTACGGCGATGACCACGGCTGATGTGTCATCCTGCCCTCGTCGTCCGTGCAGGGTTCACCGACAGCTCCAGCAGTCAGACAGAGCACTCCGTCTGGAGGAATGCCTCGACGCTCTCGCGTTCCCCAAGCACGGTGACCTGGGCGACGCTCTTTCGTCCATAGCAGTGCAGCAGCACCTCGGCAGGTTCTCCGACCACGGTGACGATACGGGATCCCGGACGCACCATGAGTGTGTGCAGGTCACCGCTCTGCCCAGTCATCTCCACCCGCACACCCACCGGGCTGCGGCGCAGGAGCAGGCGGGCATGTTGCTTGACGATCCTTGCCAGGTGGGTCTGGGTCTGGTGCCCCAGCTCTCGGGGTGACCACCCTTCCTCAGCCCGCAACACGTCCTCATGGTGCACGAAGAACTCCGCCCCGTTGGCGACCCGGTCGAGAAGCGGGATACGAAACGCACTCCACGGTTTGGGGCCGCGTCGGAACTGTGCCACCCGTTCATCGAAAGTCGTTGACGCTTCCAGGCGACGTGCTCGCGCAGCTGTCGTCTCGTCCAGCAGGTCGACCGCCATACCTGGAATGGCCAGTGGATCATTCTCACGCAGCAGCATGTGGGTGAGTAGGTCGTTGGTCGTCCACCCCTTGTCGAGGGTCGGGGCATCGGGGCCCAGACGATCCAGATCCCCCGCCAGCCCGGCTCGTTCACTCTGTGCCAGAGACATCGTCGTGTCCTTTCCCGGGAGCATGGGCATGCTCGCGTCACGTTTTGCCCCATTTTGCCAGCTCCAGAGGCAACAATGTGTGACATGCCTGATGATCGACTTCCCAACTCGCGTGGTAATCGTGTGTGCAACCCAAATAATCACCACAGCACCGACGCATCCTCGACCCGTGGGGACACGATTACCACAGCTCATGATGGTTCGGTCCCCACCTCGAGCCTTGCCCCCGCCATTGCTGCCCGTCTGAGGAAGAACGATGCTGGTCTCGTGCCAGCCATCGCTCAGGAGGCCAGCACTGGAGACGTCCTCATGCTCGCCTGGATGGACGAGGAGGCGCTTGCCCGCACCCTGCGTACCCGGCGTGCGACGTACTGGTCTCGCTCTCGCCAGGAGTACTGGGTCAAGGGAGAGACTTCTGGACACACCCAGCATGTCCGTGAGGTGAGACTGGACTGCGACGCAGATGCGATACTGCTCATCGTCGATCAAACCGGACCGGCCTGCCACACTGGTACGCACAGCTGCTTCGACACCGATGTGCTGCTCCACCCTGATGATCGGCCGAGCCATGTCAGTGGCACATGATCGATCTTCCCAGGATGGTTGCCTCCAGCGACCAGTTGACAAAGAGAAGGTTCTGACAGGGGACGAACCGCAGATGCGGATCCTGTTGAGGTGAGTGCGCCTCCATCAGTGCTGGAGGGCTAGCCCGGTGCGCTCGTCGCCATCCTTGCGACCCATGATGCGTGAAGCTGTAGGAATGTCGCACCATGAGAATTCATGCATGCCGAGATCCCGATAAGGTACCCCATGGGGGAGTAAACAGTGCATAACCAGTTTGGTCATCTGGAAGCTTGACCCAGCAGCCAATTTGGCTTGGTACCCAGTTGGACTCAGCAACGTTCCTGACGCATGGTCATTGTGGTGCCCACCAAGTTCGCGTCTGGCTCGGTTCCGACCTACTGGTTCTTGGTCACCAGATCCGTCCGAACAGGTTCCGTGCGACCCGCACCAACAAGGAGAAATCTCATGACGATCCAAGGCATGACGCCCGCAGTTGCACTGAGCATTCCCAGCCCGAATTGGAGCGGTTGGAGCATTGGTCACGTCACCATCCACATGTATGCCATCTGCATCCTCGCCGGGATCATCGTGGCGTATGTGCTCGGGACGAAACGATATGAGGCCCGCGGTGGCAACTCTGAGGAATTCGATCGAATCGCGACCTGGGGGATCATCTTCGGGATAGTCGGTGCAAGGACATATCACGTCATCACCGATCATCAGCTGTACTTCGGTCCCGGACGGCAGTGGTACCGCGCGTTGTACATCTGGGAAGGAGGCCTCGGGATCTGGGGCAGCATTGCCGGCGGCGCCCTGGCCGTGTGGGTCGTCACCCGGGTGCACAAACTGAATTTCGGCATCATCGCCGACAGCCTCGCCCCAGGCATCCTTTATGCCCAGGCCATCGGACGGTTGGGGAACTGGTTCAACCAAGAACTTTTCGGCCGCCCTACCGAAGTTCCATGGGCGCTGCGCATTGACTCCTCACACCGGCCAGTCGGGTACGAGCAATTCGCAACCTTTCACCCAACTTTTCTGTATGAGCTCATCTGGAACTCCTTGGGTGCCACGGTTCTGCTACTGGTGGACCGACGTTGGAAGCTCGACCATGGACGTCTTTTCGCGCTCTACGTCGTCGTCTACACCACAGGTCGGTTCTTCGTGGAACGACTGCGCATCGACCCTGCCAATCATGTTCAGGGATGGCGGATCAACTCGTACACCTCGATCATCGTGTGGGCAGCAGGGCTCGTCGTCTTCATCGCGCTGCAGGCCAAGTACGGACGTCACGATGGCAAGGAACCCGTCGAGCATCATGAGACCGAGGTCACCAAGAACTGACATCTGAGCTGTCCCCCACCGAGGTGAGAGCTCAAAGGCCCGTCGCGTTGAGTAACGGGATCGAGGTGCTGGCAGATTGATGAATTTTGTTCCGGCGGTGGTTGGCAATCACTACCGACAATCCTGATCCTCGCTTCTGCTTCACTGGTTCTCTCAGCATGAGTATGGTCAATCACAGATGAGCGGCCAACCGTGAGACAACTTTGCAATGCCTGACCATTCCTTTGTTCACTGACCAGATGCAAGCGTGGCCCCATTGATCTGAGAATCCAGAACCTAGCGTCATCAGCTACCTGTCGGTCAATGAGCGGACATGACTGCCTACTTTCTCCCTGCTGCCGTCCACGCATGTGGACAGTCCTGGTGCCCATCATGGAGAAATGTTCATCTTGGGTGAACACGCTCATCCAAGATGAACAGACGTTGCCAGGACCGTCAGTCACCGTTCTGCCACGTTCCTAGATCATGAATCCTCATAATGTGGTGCGGCCAATGGGTGACTGCTCATGAGGTCGTGGCATATCAACGGCGAAATGCACCCGGCACCACCCATAATCTCCCCAGCCCCTCCCGTCGTCCATGGCTGGTCTCGTACCTTCATGTCTGTGGTGATCGTGGTGGAAAACATGAGCGATGCCAGCACGTATGTTGGTGAGTGTTTTCTCTACCAAGATGTCCACAGCGACACACCTGATCCCGACTCTGGTTTTCCACAAGTTGGCGGGCTTGTGCCGGGATACAGGGCTTGGCCACGATAACCACAGGCATGAAGAGCTTGTATGAGCACCTTGAGCATCATGGCGTGGCCCGTATTCATCGCCACAGCCCAATACGCGGTCAGGCTGACCGAGCTGTAGCCAAGGGAGAAGCGATCCGCGTCTTGCCAGGTGTGGTCGCTGCCACAGTCTTGGCCAGAGATCCCAGAACCCTGATAAGGGCACTGTGGTTGTGGCACCGTGATGTCGTACTTGTGGGGAAAGCCGCCTTGTTGATGTTGGGGATGACGTCACCCCAATCTGGAAGATCACTCGATTTCACTGGCATCTCTCAAGTTGAAGCCTTCTCATGTACCCGTCGACTGGTACGGCCCGGAATACACGTGCATCGCTGGCACGTCCCTTGGAAATTCATCACTGAACGCGAACAGATCCGTATCGCCACCGCAGAAGTCTCGGTACTGATACTTGCGATCGAAGGAGAATGGGAGTGGGTGTGTCACGCTTTACGCCTCCGCCTGGTGACACCGGATTCCTGCAAGGCTGCTCGGCGTAGCCTCACTGGTCGGTACCCACAGCACCAGGTGGACAAGGCTCTTGCGGACATTGCCCTGGCTGCTTGGTCAATCCCTGAACTTGAGATGGCTCGGATATTGCGAGCAACTGGGGTTACGGGTCACAAGCCCAACCACAAAGTTCACGTGGGAGATCGTTTCTATTATCTCGACCAGGCCTTCGAGTCAGAGAAAATTTCGCTGGAGATCGATGGACGTTGTGTCCACGGCACAGCCGAAGGCTACGAATCAACCATGATGCGTTCAGCCAATCTTGACCGTCATGGTTGGAAGGTACTCCACGTCACGCCCACCATGCTCCGCCGCTGTCCACGTTTCGTCCTAGACTGGTTGACCTCCTACCTTCGCGCTCGGCACAAGCCCAAACGCCAATACAGTGACCACGTACTTCGACGCATCATGAACGGTCACATCACACCTGAGAAATCAGAGATACCCAAGAAGCCTCAGAGTAGCTAGCAAATTCAGATATCGATCGTCGCTTCCTTCCTCGTTGCATCACGACAGCCAACCCCCACAGTGCCCGTGGTAATCCGGTTGCCGATCACCCCATCTGCTGTGACACGTGGCTCTCCGCCAGCTGGCAACAAGATATCCACAGCTGAGAGACGAAGAAGGTATCACGTCATGAGAAGCACCAGTTTCAAGGCACGAGCAGTACGGGGTGAAGATGATCGTTGTTGGGAGCGCACACCAGCCATGCCAGAAGATCTGATGACGCACACGGATTGAAACCACTAGTCAGTAGATCGAGATCCCGCATCACTCACAATTGTGAGCAGTAAGTCCAGCGCATTCACATCAGCGTCAGCCGTCTGCTCTCACCAGATGTAGCTTCTGGCATCCTCATTGCCCAGCTTGTGGCAATCCTGCGTGCAGTGGCATCTGCAACCATGCACGAGGGCAAGCAACCGATCGCAAACCTAATTACCACAGCGGCGGTAAGGGATGGCAGCTGGGAAGATTGGCTAGAACTGGGGGGAGATGGAATGGAAGATGGGTTGCGGGAAAATGGCTCGCCAAGTGAGTGAGCAGCTCGCACAGAAGCGACTGTGCGGCCAGGGCGAACCGACGTGACAGGAAGGCCAATGACGGTGACGATCAAAGCGCGCAGAAGCGAGATGACCAGTACAGACCTGATCGAAAAGATTGGTGCCCTGAAGCGATGATTCAGAGGAACAGGTGTCATCATCGTGGATCGATCCGAAGAACGGCGCAACCGGGCAACCTGCCCCACAGAAGCGAGGCCCCGAACATGGCCCCGATCCCTGACCCAATACGAAGGGATGCATCTACCCCGCAGAAGTGAGATGACCAGTGCGGCCCTGAGCGATGCCCCAGAGAAACGGACGCTGACAACGTGATTGCTCCCGAGGAAGGGGTGCTGTCAACACGGATTGACCCAGAGGAACGGACCAGACAACGCGGATCGATCCAGAGGTAACGGGTGGCAGCCGGGCAGCCTGCCCGCAGAAACGAGGCCCCCGAACATGGCCCGCGATTCCTGGCCCCATGCGGCGAGAGGCATTTTCCTCGAGATCAGCCAGTGATCTGCGGTCCCTCGTTCCTCTGCTGCTTGTCACCTGGCTCATTGACGACCTCGCCCTCGACAATCGTATGGTCCGGCCGGCCGGCACGAGCAGCATTCAACGAGGACGACACCTGTGAGCTCACCTTGCGGATCCCCACTCCGAGCCCGATGTGGCTCACGCCGTAGGCGAGTACTGCCAGCCCGAGAATCCAGCTCATGGCCACCGCACCGAAACCTGGGTGAACGAGAACCGCGATCCCCGCAATGAATGCCACCGCACCTGAGACCAGACCCCAGATCCATGCCCTCTCAGTGATCGGAATGAGCAACACCGCGATGGCAATGATGAAAATTCCAGACACCAGTGCCCATGCACCCACCAGGACCACGATGAGGTTCATCACTGCTTGCGGGTGGGCCAGCATGATGATGGCAATGATGCCGCCAAGAACTCCCCAGACAACCATGAGACGTGATCCCGCGACGCCACGCATGGCTGCACCGTTGGCAACGGATATCACGGCATCCACCAGGACATAGACACCCAGCAACACGACAAGGGCGGTGATCGTTGCACGTGGCATCGCCATGGCGATGATGCCCACGACAACGGCGACAACTCCCTTGATGAGGGGGAGCCACCACACGGAGCTCAACGGACGGGACGTGGATGTGTCAGACATGTGATCAGTCTACGTTGAGCCAGTGAGCCAAGTCGCGGAACATCTGATGCCGTCGTGAATGCCGTTCCGTCGACTCGGCCGGCTAGGGTGGAGACCCCAACTGCCCATCGGCCCGAGGTCTCATTGAAAAAGGTCGACTGTCATCGGAAGGATCGTCGTGGCGCGTTCTGACTTCGTGCACCTGCACACTCACACCGAGTACTCCATGCTGGACGGTGCGGCGAGCAATGAGCGGTTGTTTGCCGAGGTGGCGCGTCAAGGCATGCCGGCTGTGGCGATGACCGACCACGGCAACATGTTCGGTGCCTATGAGTTCTTCCAGATCGCCAAGAAGTACGACGGCAACGAGAACCCCCTCGTCAAGCCCATCATTGGCATCGAGGCCTATGTGGCACCCTCCTCCCGCCACTCCCGCAAGCAGGAGTTCTGGGGACGTCGGCGCGGTGACGGCGGCGACCCGGACGTCGAGGGTGGCAAGGACGTCTCCGGTGGTGGTCGGTACACCCACATGACGATGTGGGCCAGGAATCCCACCGGACTGCACAACCTCTTCACCCTGTCGTCCCTGGCCTCCTACGAGGGCTATTACATGAAGCCTCGTATGGACCGCGAGATCATCAGCCAGTACAACGAGGGGGTCATCGCCTCCACCGGTTGCCCCTCGGGTGAGGTCCAGACCAGGCTGCGGCTGGGCCAGTTCGACGAGGCCGTCGAGGCGGCTGGTGCCTACCAGGAGATCTTCGGCAAGGATCACTACTTCTGTGAGCTCATGGACCACGGCGTGCCCATCGAGCGCCAGGTTCGCTCCGACCTGCTGCGACTGGCGAAGAAGATCGACGCCCCGCTGTTGCTCACCAACGACTCGCACTATGTCAACGAGGACGACGCGGACGCACACGACTCCTTGCTGTGTGTGGGCGTGGGGCGCAACAAGGACGACCCCAACCGATTCCGCTTCAACGGGTCGGGGTACTACATCAAGTCGTCCGACGAGATGCGTTCACTGTTCCCGGACATGCCGGAGGCCGCCGACAACACGTTGGCCCTCACCGAGATGATCGAGAGCTACGACGACGTCTTCGCCCACGTCGACCGCATGCCGCAGTTCGACGTGCCGGAGGGGGAGACCCAGGAGTCCTGGCTGCGCAAGAAGATCGCCGAGGGGCTGGACGAGAAGTACGGGTCCAATCCTCCTCAGGAGGTGCTGGACCGCATCGACAAGGAGCTGTCGGTCATCGAACCACTGGGGTTCTCGTCGTACTTCCTCGTCGTCTCCGACATCTGCAACTCTGCCCGTGCCATGGGGGTGCCAGTGGGGCCGGGACGAGGATCTGCCGCCGGTTCGATGGTCGCCTACCTCACCGGCATCATCCAGGTGAACCCGTTGGAGCACGGGTTGCTGTTCGAGCGATTCCTCAACCCCGAGCGAGTCAACCCGCCCGACATCGACCTCGACTTCGACGACCGTCAGCGCGACAAGGTCATCGACTACGTCACCAGAAAGTACGGCGCCGAGTACACCAGCCAGGTCAACACCTTCGGCAAGATCAAGGCGAAGGCCGCCGTCAAGGACGCCAACCGTATCCTCGGCTACCCCTTCGCCCTGGGCGACAAGATCACCAAGGCCATGCCACCCGACGTCATGGGCAAGGGGGTGCCACTGAGCAAGATCTTCGATCCCGAGCACCCGCGCTACGCCGAGGGCACCGAGTTCCGCCAACTCGTCGCCGACAACCCGGACGTGGCCAAGGTCGTCGAGACCGCCCGTGGCCTGGAGGGGCTGATCCGTGGCACAGGTGTGCACGCGTGCGCATTCATCCTGTCCAGTGCACCGCTGCTCGACCTCGTGCCGATGCACCGCCGCGACAAGGACGGCATGATCATCGCCGGGTTCGCCTACCCCCAGCTCGAGGAGATGGGGCTCATGAAGATGGACTTCCTGGGCCTGCGCAACCTCGGCATCATGGATCACTGTCTCAAGATCATCAAGGAGAACCGGGGCGAGGAGGTCGACCTCAACGCCGTCCCCCTCGATGACCAGAACACCTACGACATGCTCTCGCGTGGCGACACGCTCGGCGTCTTCCAGCTCGACGGCACCGCCATGCGCTCCCTGCTGCGTCTCATGGGGCCGACCGGATTCGACGACATCGTCGCCGTACTGGCCCTGTACCGGCCGGGCCCGATGGGTGCCAATGCGCACGTCCTCTATGCCCAGCGCAAGAACGGCCGCGAGCCGATCATCCCCATCCATCCAGAGCTCAAGGAGGACCTCGACGAGATCCTCGCTCCGACGTACCACCTCATCGTGTACCAGGAGCAGATCATGTCGATCGCCCGCAAACTCGCCGGGTACACCTTGGGTGGCGCCGATCTGTTGCGTCGCGCCATGGGCAAGAAGAAGAAGCACATCCTGGAGGAGAACTTCGTCCCCTTCCAGGCAGGCATGCGCAAGAACGGCTACTCCGACGACGCCATCCAGACCCTGTGGGACGTCATGGTCCCGTTCGCCGGATACGCCTTCAACAAGTCCCACGCCGCAGGCTACGGGCTCGTCTCGTACTGGACGGCCTACCTCAAGGCCAACTATCCGGCCGAGTACGGTGCTGCCCTGCTCACCAGTGTGGGGGACGACAAGGACAAGATGGCGCTGTACCTCTCCGACATGCGCGCCCAGCACATCAAGGTGCTGCCACCTGATGTCAACGCGTCCTCCTTGGAGTTCACGGCCGTCGGTGAGGACATCCGATTCGGCCTGGGGGCCATTCGCAATGTCGGGGCCAGTGCCGTCAACGACATCATCGCCACTCGTCAGGAACACGGCCCGGCCAAGGACTTCTTCGAGTTCCTCGACCGAGTGCCGTTGGGAGTGTGCAACAAGCGGCTCATCGAGTCGCTCATCAAGGCGGGGGCCTTCGACTCGATGGGTCACTCCCGGCGCGGTCTCATGGCGGTCTACGAGCAGGCCGTCGACGCTGCCACCGAGCTCAAACGCAACGAGGCCAACGGCCAGGACGACCTGTTCGGCATGGGCGCCACCGACGCACCACCCGAACTGGGTGTCGAGCGGGTGGTGCCTGAGGAGGACTGGGAACGACGCACGAAACTCTCCTTCGAGCGTGAGATGCTCAGCCTCTACGTCTCCGACCATCCGTTGCGCGGGATGGAATCGATCCTCGAGGCGGAGCGGGATGTCCCGCTGGCGCGTCTGGTGTCGGAGGATGGTCCACGGGAGGGCACGGTGACCGTCGTCGGCATGGTGACCCAGATCGTGCGTCGTACCACCAAGAATGGTGACATCTGGGCTTCGGTGACCATCGAGGATCTGGATGCCACCTTCAATGTGGCGTGTTTCCCCAGGGTCTACCAGCGCATCGAACCACTGCTCGCCACCGACGCGATCCTCAAGATCAGGGGGCGGCTGCGTGAACGCGACGAGACCGTCGAGATGTCCGCCTCCGACGTGTGGTTGCTGGACATCCGTGACAACGCCTCCCTGCCAGTGACCGTCCAGATGCACCAGACCCGGTGCACACGTCCCGTGGTTGAGCAGCTGCGCGCGGTACTGCGCAACCATCCCGGTCCCTCCGAGGTGCATCTGCGCCTGCTGGGGGACGAGTCGGTCACGGCCTTCAAGCTGGCCGACGAGCTCAAGGTGGCCAACGGCCAGCCGCTCATGGCCGATCTCAAGGCCCTGCTCGGCCCGCACTGCATCCCGGGAAGGACATCATGAGCAGTTCCCACGACTCGAAGGACGACCTCACGGCGGCCGCGTCGAATGGCCCCACGGCGGCCGCGTCGAATGGCTCAGCAACGCACCGGGACGGCGACCGGCAACCGAGTTCCCGTGAGACGAGGGTCGGTGACAGCCAGGTGGGGTCCGGCGGCGCAGCGGCGGCAGACGAGACGGTGGGCCGAGGTCATGCGTCCGGAACCCTCACCAGCGGAGACGGCGAACCACGGACGACCGAGGAATCCACGAGTGCGGAGCCAACTGGTGCCGGTACCGCCACCACACGTTCCACCGACCCACGGTCCCCGGTGACTGGTGTGCAGGGAAGGCAGGAGCACCACGCCGGGACCGACCGGCAAGAACAGGTGACGGACCCCCGCCCGGGAGTGTGGGCCCGAGTGAGGGACCTTCCAGAGGAACGTCCGGGACGGGCGGTCGTGCTCTGTCTCGCTGCCGCTGTCATCGCGGGCGTCGTCTGCGCGCTCATCTGGCACGCCTGCGTCCACCTTCCCATCTACCAGGTGGACGACAAGGGCTATGCCACGACGTCGGAGCGAGGGCTCACCGCCATCTTCTCCATCGACTCGACCTTCGCCCTGATCGGGATGGTCGTCGGGGTGGGATGCGGTTTCCTCTCGTGGTGGGCCCTGCACCATCGCGGAGTGGTCGTGCTCGTCCCGACGATCGCAACGGCATTGGTGAGTGCAACGGTGTGCTGGGCAGTGGGCACCCTCATGGGCCCGCACGATTTTTCCGACCGGGTGGCTGCAGCCTCACCGGGCGACGAGGTCCCGGTGGATTTCCGACTGCACACATGGACCTCCCTGCTCGTGTGGGTTCTTGGCGCACTGATCGTCACCCTCATCCTCGCAGTGGTCCACACAGTAGGTGATCAACGTTCTGCGAGCACCGGCCAGTCCGACCCCCATGAGGTCGAGCAGGGCCATCGGGGCCGGAGCGACGAGGGGAGCGGGCAGCAGGGCAGTGATCGGGATGTCACGCATCCCACCACGTGACGCCGAACCAGCACCACGGCCACGCCCTCGTACACTTGCGTCATGGTGAGAACAATCGACATCTGCGGGAAGGACCTCGAGGACTACCGCACCATCGTTCCCCGTGCCACGTTCGACGTCGAGACGGCGCTGCATGACGTCGTGGGAGTCTGCGATGCGGTTCGGGACCGAGGTGAGGAGGCCCTGAGAGAGTTCAGTGAGCGATTCGACCATGTGGTTCCCCCACATCTTCGTGTTCCCACCGACCAGCTCGACCAGGCCCTGGCCGAGCTGGACCCACAGCTGAGAGCTGCCTTCGAGGAATCCATTCGTCGCCGCCGTGGCGTGTGCGAGGCCGTCGAACTGGAGACGAGTTCACACCAGGTGGAGCTCGCTTCCGGTGCCCATGTGCGCCAACGCATCGTTCCGGTGCAACGGGTGGGGCTCTACGTGCCCGGTGGGCTGGCACCACTGGCCTCCAGCGTCATCATGAACGTCGTGGCCGCCCAGGTGGCCGGTGTCGAGTCGATCGCCGTCTCCTCCCCGCCGCAGGCCGAGTTCGACGGTCTGCCGCACCCGAACATCCTCGCCCTGTGTCGTCTGCTCGGGGTCGATGAGGTCTACGCCGTGGGGGGTGCCCAAGCCATCGCCATGTTCGCCCACGGTGTTGCCGGACTGTGCCGCCACGTCGACATGGTGACCGGACCGGGGAACATCTACGTTGTTGCCGCCAAGCGTCACGTACGGGGGATCGTGGGCATCGATTCGGAGGCTGGCCCCACCGAGATCGCCATTCTTGCCGATGAGACGGCCAATCCCCGGTTCGTCGCCGCCGATCTCATGAGTCAGGCCGAACATGACCCGATGGCTGCCGCCGTCCTCGTCACGACGAGTCCGGAGCTTGCCGACCAGGTGCGTCGCGAGCTTGACCCCATGATCGAGAACACGACGCATCGCGACCGCATCCGTACCTCACTCGGATCACAGCAGTCCGCGATCGTGCTGGTCCGTGACCTGGAGCAGGGAATTGCCGTCGTCGACGACTACGCCGCCGAGCACCTGGAGATTCACACCGCCAATGCAGCGCAGGTGGCCGCCCGAATCCACAATGCCGGGGCCATCTTCGTCGGGGAGTGGTCCCCGGTGTCGCTGGGGGACTACTCGGCGGGATCGACCCACGTCCTTCCCACCGGCGGAGCTGCCCGTCACTCCTCGGGGCTCACGGTACGTTCCTTCATGCGCGCCATGCACGTCATCGATTACGACGCCGATGGTTTGACGCAGGTCGCCGACGGTGTCGAGAGATTCGCCCACAGCGAGAACCTGCCCGGTCACGCCAATGCCATCTCCGTGCGTCGGGAAGCCAGGAAGGGTGACACCCATGACTGAGCGCGACCTCGGGAAAATCTCGCACGTCAATCCGATCACCTTGGCCGATCTTCCGCTGCGTGACGAGCTCGTCGGCGAGCAGCCCTACGGGGCTCCCATGCTCGAGGTGCCCGTACCGCTCAACGTCAACGAGAATCCGTACCCACCGAGCCCCGCGATACGACGCGAGATGGCCCGGGCCGTGGCCGAGGCGGCCGAGACCCTCAACCGGTACCCGGACCGGGAG
Source organism: Cutibacterium granulosum (assembly GCF_900186975.1). Taxonomy (NCBI): domain Bacteria; kingdom Bacillati; phylum Actinomycetota; class Actinomycetes; order Propionibacteriales; family Propionibacteriaceae; genus Cutibacterium; species Cutibacterium granulosum. The sequence continues at coordinate 1,579,473 of NZ_LT906441.1, read as the reverse complement.
GCGCTGGGACTGCGCGAGGACCTGGCCCACTACATCGGTTTCGGGGTCGGTTCCACCCAGGTGTGGGCGGCCAATGGTTCCAATGAGGTCATGGTGCAGATTCTGCAGGCCTTCGCCGGGCCGGGACGAACGGTGCTGGGTTTCACTCCGACGTATTCCATGTATCCCGAATATGCCCGAAACACCCATTCGCACTACGTCACTGCCGATCGGAACAGATGGTTCGGTCTCGACGTCGATGACGCGGTGCAGGCCATCAATGACTCCCATGCCTCCGTGGTGCTCATTGCCACCCCGAACAATCCCACTGGAACCGCGATTCCGGTCTCGGTCATCGACGAGATCTGTGAGCGGACCACGGCCATGATCGTCGTCGACGAGGCTTATCAGGAGTTCTCCGATGCCCCGGACGACTCCGCCATCGCCTTGTTGCCCAAGCATGGCCGTCTCATCGTGGTACGCACTCTCTCCAAGGCCTTCGCCCTGGCCGGTGGGCGAGTGGGGTACGCCGTCGCCGCCCCCGCCGTGGTCGACGCGTTGCGTGTCATACGGCTGCCATACCACCTCTCGGCACCGACCCAGGCCGTCGCCCGGGTGGCTCTGTCACATGCCCCGCAGATGCTCGACAAGGTGGCGGAACTGCGCATCACCCGAGATGAGACAGCCACCTGGTTGGCTCGTCATGGCCTGGACGTCGTGCCCAGCCAGGCCAATTTCGTGCTCTTCGGTCGATTCGCCGACCGACACAGCGTCTTCACCACACTGCTGGAACGCGGTGTGCTGGTGCGCGAGGTCGGGCCGGAGGGCTACCTGCGCGTCAGTGCCGGCACCCCGGAGCAGATGTCGGAGTTCCGGGCTGCGATGATCGAGGTGATCTCCACCTCGCCCCGACTGCCCGCCGGCCCCAGTGACGCGGGACACGGCGATCCTGGGCCGAGAACCACGGACTCTGCGGCGACGAGGGATCCCCGCCACGTCCCAGGAGGCCACGATGACTGAACGCACCGCACACATCGTCCGTCACACCAGTGAGTCCGAGGTCGACCTGCAGATCAATCTCGACGGCAGTGGATGCTCGCAGATCAACACCGGGGTGGGGTTCTACGACCACATGCTCACCACGCTTGCCAGACACTCCGGGATGGACCTGCGCGTCACGACCACCGGCGACCTGCAGATCGACGGCCACCACAGCGTCGAGGACACCGCCATCGCCCTGGGTCAGGCCATGTCCCAAGCACTGGGCGACAAGGTCGGCATCACCCGATTCGGTGAGGCCACCATCCCTCTGGACGAGGCCATGGCACAGTGCGTCGTCGACGTCGCCGGACGCCCCTACGTCTCGTGCACCGGTGAGCCCGAGGCACAGGCCTATGCCCGTATCGGAGGCTCCGGGGTGGCCTATCAGGGGTCGATGACGTATCACGTCGTCACCTCGTTGGCGCTCAATGCCGGGCTGTGCATCCACCTGCGGCTGTTGGCCGGACGCGATCCACACCACATCTGTGAGGCACAGTACAAGGCACTGGCTCGAGCCCTGCGTGTGGCCCTGGCACCCGATCCGCGTAGTGCGGGACGTGTGCCGTCCACGAAGGGAACCCTTGATGCCTGAGCCGATCGGAAAGCCCGGCGACGTGCATGACAGGGGGACTGGTCGCGTCCCGGATCCTGCCATCTGTGGTCGACGTGGCCCGCTCGTCGGAGTCATCGACCACGGTTCGGGCAATCTGCACTCCGTGTGCCAGGCGTTGCAGAAGGCCGGGGCGCACCCCAAGCTCGTCTCGGAGACTCGAATGCTCAGTGCTGTCGACGCTGTGGTGCTGCCCGGGGTGGGAGCGCTCGGCACGGCCATGGCCAACCTGCGACGCATCAACGGCGTGCAGCAGGTGCAGGAGCTGGTCCAGCGGGGGGAGCGCCCGGTGCTGGGCATCTGTGTGGGTCATCAGATGTTCTTCGAGCAGGGCACCGAACGAGACGAGACGGTCGATGGGTTGGGGTGCCTGCCCGGCACGGTCGTCCCCATGCCCACTTCGCGTCTGCCACACATGGGGTGGAACACGGTGCATCCCCCAGCTGACACTGCACTGTTCACGGGAATATCGGGGGAGCGGTTCTACTTCGTCCACTCCTGTGCCGTGGTGACGGTGAGCCCCTGTGCGCTGGCGCACGTCGAGGGTGATGCGGCTGCGCTGGCGCACACTGGGGATGACGCGACCGATCCCGAGACCGGCACGGGGACGGCATCGCCCGGAGCCATCGGGCACACTGCGGCGGGTCCCGAGTCAGCCCATGCCATGACAGGCCGGAACGGCCACCCGGTACGCACCACCACCACGTGTCATGACGGCTGCACTTTCGTCTCGGCAATCGAGTGCGGCCGGCTGTGCTCCACCCAGTTCCATCCGGAGAAGTCCGGCCCGGCGGGCATCCAGCTGCTGCGCAACTGGCTGGCGATGGTCTGATCCCGCTCGGCCACATCCCGACTGCTCCAGGACCTGGGTGGAGCTGAGAGGTTCCCGCTCCCACGCGGCACCCCAACCGTCAGGTGGGGGAACCGTCAGATGGGACGCGGGAACCTCAGGGTGCGGTCACTGCGCCCGGTACGCACTCTCGATCTGCTCGCCGACCTGTCGGTCGATCTTCCTCCAGTACTCGAAGACCCGCGAGAGCACCGGTTCCTCGACCTCGTCGAGCATCCCCACGACGGTGTCGACGAGCCGCTCACGGGAGGCGTCGTCGTAGACGTCCCGCACCAGGGTGTGGGCCTGTCCGAAGTCGTCATCCTCGGCATGCAGGCTGTAGGCGGCGCGCATGAGCTCACCATCGGTCTCCCAACCCGCCTCGTCGACGACATCACCGCTCTGGTAGGCCCGGTCGTAGGAGTTGGGCGCATACACCGGGGCGTCACCGCTGTGCTCGAACTGCATGGCGCCCTCCTTGTCGTAGGAGTTCGTCGGGACGATCGGGGCATTGACCGGCAACTGGTTGTAGTTGGTGCCGATACGGGCGCGCTGGGCGTCGGGGTAGGAGAACACACGCGCCAGCAACATCTTGTCGGGACTGAAACCGATACCGGGAACCACGTTGGACGGGGAGAAGGCGGCCTGCTCGATCTGGGCGTAGTGGTTGGTCGGGTTCTCGTTGAGGGTGAAGCGGCCAACCTCGATACGCGGGTAGTCCTTCTTGGACCACGTCTTGGTGAGGTCGAAGGGGTTGAACCGGTAGGTCTTGGCCTCCTCGTAGGGCATGATCTGCACCTTGAGGGTCCAGCTCGGGCAGTCCCCACGGTCGATGGCCTCGAAGAGGTCGCGACGGTGGAAGTCGGAGTCCTCACCGGCAATCCGGTCGGCATCCTCGTTCGAGAGGTACTCCACGCCCTGGTCGGAGATGAAGTGGTACTTCACCCAGAACCGTTCCCCGGCCTCATTGACCCACATGTACGTGTGGGAGGAGTAGCCATTCATGTGCCGCCACGTGCGTGGGATGCCACGGTCGCCCATGAGATAGGCCACCTGGTGGGCACTCTCCGGTGACAGGGTCCAGAAATCCCACTGCATGTTCTTGCTGCGCAGTGCGGAATCGGGAAGACGCTTCTGGGAGTGGATGAAGTCGGGGAACTTCATGGGGTCCCTGATGAAGAACACTGGGGTGTTGTTGCCCACCATGTCGTAGTTGCCCTCGTCGGTGTAGAACTTCAGGGCGAAGCCGCGCACGTCCCGCCAGGTGTCGGGGGCACCCAGCTCACCGGCAACGGCGGAGAATCGGGCCAAGACCCGGCAGGTGGCCCCAGGTTGCAGGAAGGATGCCTTGGTGTACTTGCTCACGTCTCCGGTGACGGTGAACTCACCGAAGGCCCCCGATCCCTTGGCGTGTGGGCTGCGTTCCGGAATGCGCTCCCGGTCGAAACGGGCGAGCTTCTGCACCAGGGCAACGTCGTGGAGCATGAGCGGACCGTCCGCGCCGACGGACAGGGACTTCTCGTCAGAGAGTCGCGTCTCACCGGATTCGGTGGTGGAGGGAATCTTGGGATCAAATGTCATGATGGATTTCTCCCGTCGCTGGGGCGAGGCATCGCTGCGCATACTCGCTGTGGTGATGTACCTCCACCGTAGATGTGGCAGGGGGCATGTCAAGCAGATGGGCGCAAAGACACCAGCTGGTACTGTCGGGCGTGTGGAAGAACTCATCCTGCTGCCCGCCATCGACGTCAAGGACGGTCGCGCCGTGCAGCTGCGACAGGGGGTGGACGGCTCCGAGCGCGTCTTCGGCGACCCGGTGGAGATCGCCACCGCATGGCAGCGTGCTGGTGCGCAATGGCTCCACGTCGTCGACCTGGATGCCGCCTTCGGTCATGGGGCCAACACCGAGATCATTCGTCGCATCACCGGTGATCTCGACATCGACGTCGAGGTCTCGGGTGGTATTCGCAGCACCGAGTCCCTCACTGCGGCCCTGGACGCCGGCGCGAGCCGGGTCAACATCGGCACCGCTGCCCTGGAGCAGCCCGAGTGGTGCGCCGAGATGATCCACCGGTTCGACGACCAGGTGGCCATCGGCCTGGACGTGCGCGACGGGGTGCTGGAGTCCCACGGCTGGACGCAGTCCGGTGGGGACCTGCTGGACGTCGTGAGCCGATTCGAGCAGGCCGGCTGCCGACGCTACGTCGTCACCGACGTCACCAGTGATGGAATGCTCACCGGCCCCAGCTACGAACTGCTCGGCCAGGTCTGCGCCCGCACCCAGGGCAGGATCATTGCCTCGGGCGGAATCTCCACCCTGGAGGATCTGCGCCGGCTGCGTGGACTCGTCCCCATCGGGGTGGAGGGGGCCATCGTCGGCACCGCCCTGTACGTGGGCAATTTCACCGTGGCCGATGCCCTGGACGTCTGCCAGGGGTCCGTACCAGCCGACGCATCGCCGCAACCACACGACTGAGCGAGCAGACACCGCAGGGCATCGGATACTCACTATTTCCGGCAGGCCTCGGAAGTGTAATATGGAACACCGTCTGCGTAACAGCCAGCACATCACTGACGGCTGTCTTCACCATCACACTGAGCCGAGGAAGCGAGGAACTGCCTACATGAGCGGTCACTCCAAGTGGGCCACCACCAAACACAAGAAGGCGGCGATTGACGCCAAGCGCGGCAAGCTGTTCGCCAAGCTCATCAAGAACATCGAGGTTGCCGCCCGCACCGGTGGCGGGGACCCCTCGGGCAACCCAACCCTCTACGACGCCATCCAGAAGGCGAAGAAGAACTCGGTGCCCAACGACAACATCGATCGCGCCGTCAAGCGCGGTTCGGGTGAGGGTGCCGACGCCGTCAACTACGAGACGATCATGTACGAGGCCTATGCCCCCGGCAGCGTCGCCATGCTCATCGAGTGCCTCACCGACAACCGCAACCGGGCCGTGTCGGACGTGCGCGTCGCCGTGACCCGCAATGGCGCCACCATGGCGGACGGCGGTTCGGTGCAGCGTCTCTTCGAGCGCAAGGGCGTCGTCACCGTCTCCAAGACCTTCGAGGTCACCGAGGGACGCAAGACCACCACCCACGAGGTGGACGAGGATCAGCTCATGGAGGCCACCCTCGAGGCCGAGCCCGAGGACATCGTCGATCTGGGTGAGGCCTTCGAGATCATCTGTGACCCCAACGCCATCGTCGACGTCCGCAAGGCCATCCAGGCTGCCGACATCGACTACGACTCCGCCGAGGTGGAGTTCCGTGCCGGCTTCGCCCAGCCCGTCGAGCTGGAGGATGCCCGCAAGATCGCCAAGATCACCGAGCTGCTCGAGGATCTCGACGACGTGCAGAACGTCTACACCAATGCAGACATCACCCCGGAGCTCGCCGCCGCCCTCGAGGAGGACGAGGACTGAACGCCGACATCTCACGCCGACCCGGGTCCCGCCTCACCGTCATGGGGGTGGACCCGGGTCTGACGCGTTGTGGTGTCGGAATCGTACGCGGGGGAGTCGGAACCCCACTGGAGCTGCTCGGGGTGGGGGTGATACGCACCCCGTCCGATCTGGATCATGGTGCCCGTCTGCTACGCATCCACGACGGTCTGGAGGAGTGGTTCGACGCCCACCACCCCGATGCCATGGCGGTGGAGCGAGTCTTCGCCCAGCACAACCGCAGCACCGTGGCAGGTACCGCGCAGGCCATGGGACTCACCCAGATGATTGGCGCTCGTCACGGGGTTGCGGTGGGGGTGCACACCCCCAGCGAGGTCAAGGCGGCCATCTCAGGTTCTGGCCGGGCCGACAAGGCCCAGGTCGGCCTCATGGTGGCTCGTGTCCTGCACTTGGAGAAGCCTCCCACCCCCGCCGACGCTGCCGACGCGGTCGCCCTGGCCATCACGCACATCTGGCGTGGCGGTACGCAGAGCCGGATCGAGGCAGCGATGGCCGCCCAACAGCACTCACCGGCACGAACGTGGCGTCAACGCTCCACTCCACGCACCTGGCAGGAGCACCACCTGCGATGATCAGGGGTGCGTGGCATCGCGCGGCTGGTTGACCGATGGCGCCTCCGATGATTCGTGCCACCGATGATTCGTGGGGGCCGTCCCGGCAACCACCGCGATCGCACTCATGATGGAAGGATTTCCTCGCATGATTTCTCACCTGCGTGGCACGGTTGCGGCCGCCGGACCCACCTGGGTCGTCGTCGACGTGGGCGGGGTGGGAATACGCGCGTCCTGCCCACCGGCCACCGCCGCCGCAGCACGGATGGGGGAAGAAATTCATCTCGACACCTCCCTGGTGGTACGGGAGGATTCCCTGAGCCTCTTCGGATTCGCCACGACGGCTGATCGGGATGCCTTCGACATCGTCCTGGGGGCGGTGGGCGTCGGCCCCAAGCTGGCTCTGGCGATCCTCTCGGTACTGGACGCCGCCCGTCTCAAGGAAGTGCTGCAGAGCGAGGACGTCTCAGCCCTGTGCACCGTACCGGGGATAGGCAGGAAGACCGCGGCCAAGCTCATGGTGGAACTCAAGGACAAGGCCGTGCACCTCGAGGGTGGCCCCTCGGCCACGCCTGCTCCCAGCAGCACCGACACGTCATGGCGCCAGCAGCTCATGGAAGGGCTGGAGGGGCTGGGCTGGTCCACGCATGATGCCGAGCAGGCCGTCGAGACCGTGGCCCCACTCAAGGACGACGATCCCCGGGCCTCCCTCGGGGTGCTCATGCGAGCTGCACTGCGCAGTCTGGCACGATGACCCTGCACCCCCTTGCACCGACAACCGGGCGCGACGAGAACGGCAAGGCCATGATCCCCGGCGCGGCAGACTGGGACCTTGGCCAGCACATCCTTGTCGTGCGAAGGATGTCGCGTCATGGTGACAGTGTTGGGTCAGGGGTGCATTCGAGAAAGGACGACCGATCATGGAGACCTCACCGGTGACGCCGTGGGCAGATCCCCCGGAGAAGGCTGAGGAGGTCGCCCTGCGACCCAGCGCTCTGGCCGAGTTCCAGGGCCAGAAGCGGGTCGCCGATCAACTTGGCCTGGTACTCGCTGCCGCTCGCAGTCGCGGTGGCACCCCTGACCATGTCCTGCTCTCCGGTCCTCCCGGGTTGGGCAAGACTACCCTGGCCATGATCATTGCCGCCGAGATGGGCGCACCCATTCGCATCTCGTCCGGTCCGGCGATCCAGCACGCCGGTGACCTCGCAGCCATCCTCTCCTCACTCACCGAGGGGGAGGTGTTCTTCCTCGACGAGATCCACCGCATGAGCAAACCGGCCGAGGAGATGCTCTACCTGGCCATGGAGGACTTCCGAGTCGACGTCGTCGTCGGCAAGGGCCCGGGGGCCACGGCCATCCCCATCGACATCCCACCCTTCACCCTTGTCGGGGCAACGACCCGGGCCGGACTGCTGCCCGGGCCGCTGCGAGACCGATTCGGGTTCACCGCTCAGCTCGACTACTACGACACCAACGACCTGGCGCGCATCGTCGAGCGGTCCTCCGAGGTGCTGGGGGTCGACCTGGCCGAGGGCACCTCGTCGACCATCGCCAGCCGTTCCCGAGGCACACCACGTATCGCCAACCGACTGCTGCGTCGGGTACGTGACTACGCCGACGTCCATGCCCAGACACCCGTCACCCCACAGGTCGCTGCTGCCGCCCTGGACCTCTACGAGGTGGACGAGCTGGGCCTGGATCGTCTGGACCGTGCCGTCCTAGAGTCCATCTGCGGCAAGTTCCACGGTGGCCCGGTGGGGTTGTCGACCCTTGCCATCAGCGTGGGGGAGGAGCCGCAGACGATCGAGGAGGTCGCCGAGCCCTTCCTGGTTCGTCTGGGATTCCTCATGCGTACCCCACGTGGCCGAGTCGCCACCGAACGGGGCTGGCAGCACCTGGGCATGCAACCCCCGCAGAACCGCACACAGCTGTTCTGAGTCACTGCTGGAACGGACTGCGCCCGTGGTCGTGCCCGCCGCACGACCGAGGCCCGGCGCTGTCGGTGACATCGTCTGCTCATCAGCACGACAGCGGTCATTTTTCGCCGTTGGAGGGATGGGCGGGTATCATATGTGCGCCAGCGTTCCGTCGTAGAAAGCAACCTCATGCCCCTTCAGAGCTCCAACGCGTTCGCGCAGTTGATGCCCGCGATCCTCATCTTCATCGTCATCCTGGTCGTGATGTCCTTGGTCACACGACGCCAGGAGAAGAAGCGTAACGAGGATCGCGAGACCCTGGAGTCCTCGCTGCACCCCGGCGACCGGGTCTTGCTGCACAGCGGTGTCATCGTCACCGTTGACACCATTGGCGACAAGCAGCTGTGGGTGGAGCTGGCCCCGGACGTCAAGGTCGTCGTGCTCAAGGCCGCCGTCATGCGCAAGGTGACGGATTCCGAAGAGGAATTCATCGTTGCCGAGGATCAGCCCGAAGACATCGACGAGCCGGCCGAGAACTCGGCACAGGAGGCCCCCGCCGATCCGACGGAAGGTGCGTCGGAAGACACCACTGCCGAGTCCGATGACTCGCTTCCCGACGCCAGCACCACCGTTGACGGTGACACGAACACCACCATCTCCTCCGAGGGGGAGTACCCTTCGGCTGGAGAGCAGCGCGACTGACGCGCGGCACAACCCCATCACGAGTCTCTCCGGTCAACCGGTGAGTGACGTCGTCTGATCAAGGATTCCTCGACTGTGGCAACTCAGAAGAAACAACCGCGCCCGGGCAGGACATTGACGATCTTCTTCGTCTTGATTCTTGCCATGTACGTGCTCATGGCGGCCACCCGGACGTGGACGCCACGTCTGGGCCTGGACCTCAAGGGCGGCACGTCAGTGACGCTGACCGCCAGCAGCACCAACGACAAGTCCGTGACCCCGACCAGCCTGGAGCAGGCACGCGTCATCATCCAGCAGCGCGTCAACTCCTTGGGAGTCGGTGAGTCCTCGGTCAAGACGATGGGTGATCGCAACATCGTCGTCTCGGCCCCCAACGTGGACTCCGAGAAACTCGTCGACATGGTGGGGCAGACGGCCCAGCTGGGATTCCGCATGGTGAACACCTACGACCGGGCACCGGATGCCGGAGCCTCACCGTCACCCTCGGCCTCGCCGTCCGCCGGACCCAACGGCATCAAGGCGACGACACTGCCCGAGGCAGCTCCCAGCAGTTCGGCCAGTGCCAGTTCCGGCCCCAGCGCCTCCGCCAAGGACAAGAAGGCTGAGCCCAGCGTGGCCACCGCCCAGAAATGGCAGCCCAGCGAGGCGGACCAGGAGGCCTTCACCAAGTTCAAGTGTGGCGATCCCATCACCGACGAGCCGGGCAAGCCGCTCATCACCTGTGACCGTGAGAAGCAGCTCAAGTACATGCTCTCCCCGGTCGCCTTCCCCGGCACCGTCGTCACCGACGCCAACCAGCAGCAGCTCAGCAATGGAATGGGCTACGGGGTCGGCCTCAAGTTCGATTCCAAGGGTGCCAAGGATTTCGCCGACGCGACGACCTACCTGTGCAGCCAGCAGGACCCGCGCAACCAGTTCGCCATCGTCCTGGACGGCAAGGTCATCAGCGCGCCGCGTCTGGACGGCAGCAAGGGAGGGCAGTGCCCGATCACTGCGGGGGAGGCGCAGATCACCGGCAACTTCACCATGGAGTCCGCCGACGACCTGGCCAACGTCCTCAAGTACGGCGCCCTGCCACTGTCCTTCGACGTCTCCAGCGTCGACACCGTCTCGCCGACCTTGGGTGGTGAGCAGCTCAATGCAGGTCTCATCGCAGGAATCATCGGCCTGGTCCTCGTGGCCGCCTACGCGCTCATCTACTACCGCGGACTGGGCGCTGTCACCATCGGATCACTGTTGGTTGCCGGCCTGGGCACCTATGCAGCCATGGTGCTGCTCGGCCCTGCCGTGGGCTTCACCCTTTCACTGGCCGGTATCGCCGGTGCCATCGTGGCCATCGGCATCAGCGCCGACTCGTTCATCGTCTACTTCGAACGTATCCGAGACGAGATCCGAGACGGCGGAACCCTGCGACGCTCCTTGGAGACCGGGTGGCAGAAGGCCCGCGGCACCATCCTCATGGCGGACGGCGTCTCACTGTTGTCGGCCATCGTGCTGTTCCTGCTGTCGGTGGACCAGGTCAAGGGATTCGCCTTCACCCTGGGCCTCACGACCCTCATGGACCTCTTCATCTGCTTCTTCTTCACCCACCCACTCATCATCCTGCTGGGACGCACGAAGTTCTGGGGTGAGGGACGCCGTGGATCCGGCCTGGAGGCAGCCCACATGGGTGTGACCCAGGATGCCCTGCTGGGCAGGAGGCGTCGACGCACGGCGCGATCCCGTCGCACAGCACACGCATCCGCCACCAACACGTCCGAGGAGGCCTGAGATGCCCAATTCGACGATTGCCGACGTGGAGAACCAGGACACCGAGGTGACCACGAACGACGAACGGAGGGCGGCAACCGGCCAGAAAACCGGATTCGCCCACAAGCTCTACACCGGCCAACTCACCTACCAGTTCATCCCGCACCGCAAGCGCTGGTACGTCGTCACGGCGGTCATCATCCTGGTGGCCCTGGGCGGACTCATCTTCCGCGGACTCAACCTGGGCATCGACTTCCGGGGCGGCGTGGAGTTCCGGGCCAACGTCTCTGCCACCAGCGCCAGCGCCGACGACATTCGCCGTGCCGTCCTCGACACCGGTCTGCCCGAGCTGGATGGCACCCAGGTCGTCGAACTCGGATCCGACCAGGTGCAGATCCAGACCCGCGCCCTCGACTCCTCGGAGGTCACCACCCTCAAGAAGGGCATTGCCAAGGCATCCGGATCCAGTGAGTCCTCGGTCACCTACTCCAAGGTGGGCAGTCAGTGGGGCAGCCAGATCACCAAGAAGGCCGTCCAGGCCCTGGTGGTCTTCCTCGTGCTCGTCATGCTGCTCATCTGGGCGTACTTCCGGGAATGGAAGATGTCGGTGACGGCCATGCTCGGCCTGCTCAACAACCTCATCGTCACCCTCGGTGTGTACGCCCTGGTCGGATTCGCGTTCACCCCGGCAACCCTCATCGGTATGTTGACGATCCTGGGTTACTCGCTCTACGACACCGTCGTGGTGTTCGACAAGGTTCGCGAACTCACCCGTGACCTCGATCGATCCCCGTACACCTATGACGAGGCTGTCAACCGGGCCCTCAACCAGGTGTTCGTCCGCTCGGTCAACACGACGATCATCGGTGTGCTCCCGGTGGCAGCCCTGCTGTTCACCGGCGTGTTCATCCTGGGTTCCGGCCCGCTGCAGGACCTCGGCATGGCGCTGTTCGTCGGTATGCTCGCCGGTGGTTACTCCTCGATCTTCGTCGCCACCCCGCTACTCACCGAGTTCCGCAGGAACGAGCGCGTCGTCAAGGACCACGACGCGAAGGTGCTGCGTCGCCGTACCAAGGAGGAAAAGGCCGCCGATCGCACCCGCAGTAGGTCCCAGGAGTCGGGTGCTGGGGAGAGTGCCAGCTCAGCCGATGATGCTGCCGATGGGGCAGGGATGCCACCCAGCTCGTCGGTCGCACGAGAAGCTGCCGAGTCATCCACCTCGTCCGCCAGCTCCGCACGTCCCCAACCCCGTCGAATGACTCGTTCCCAGAGGAAGAAATGATGGAATCCAAGAGTGAGCTCATCGAAAGCCTCATCCGCGACGTTCCGGACTTCCCGAAGCCCGGGGTCGTCTTCAAGGACATCACCCCGCTGCTGGCCAACCCCAACGGTTTCTCCGCAGCTATCGAGGAACTGGTGCTGCGTTCCCCACGCGACATCGACGTGGTCGTCGGCATGGAGGCTCGCGGCTTCCTCTTCGCCGCTCCGGTGGCCCTGGCCATCGGGGCTGGATTCGTGCCGGTGCGCAAGCCGGGGAAGCTCCCCGGCCAGGTGTATTCCGAGACCTTTGCCCTGGAGTACGGGGAGGAGACCCTCACCGTCCATCAGGACGCCATCAAGCCCGGGTCGCGCGTCATGATCGTCGACGACGTCATGGCCACCGGCGGCACGGCCGTCGCCACCGCGAACCTGCTCAAGCAACTGGGCGTGGAGCTCGTCCACGTCTCGGTGCTCATGGAGCTCAGCTTCCTGCACGGCCGCGATGCCCTCACCAACTCAGGAATCGACTCCTTCAGCTCGGTGCTCACGGTCTGAGCCCTACCACGGCCGTCCCCGAGACGCGGGATCCCAGGACAATTTGGTACGGAACGACTCGACACCGAGCGGTTCGATCCAGGACGATTCAGCACAGGGAGATCCGGCACAAAGTGATTCGGCCCTGGATGATTCAACACAGGGCGATCCGGCACGTCGGCAACACCCCGGTGGCCCTCCCACGTGGTACCGAGATCGTGGCACTCACGTCGCTGCATCCTGCGTGAGCGTCCGGGACGCCCGGGGCCGAGGGCACACCGTTTCCCGGGCGTGCGCACCCTTGAAAGCAGACGATCATCCTGGGGCACGTCGCGGGCGTTGAACGCGCCACGACACACTCCGGTTCTCAGTTCGCTGTGGGCATCTGCCCACGTACCAGACGCCAAGGCACTAAACTGGCCAAAACCATAGATGTGAAGGAGGTCGCCGCCATGGCCGACGAAAGCGTCTATGGCCCGTACCACGGCAGCAAGTCCGCCCTGGGCGTGCCCGGCAAGGCCCCGGACAAGCCGCCACAGCCCCGCATGGGGATGCGGGAGCGTCTCATCCGGTGGAGCAGCCCGAAACCTCAGAGTCAGGGCGTGCTCGACCCGCTGCTGGCTGTCGTGCTCAGTCAGCACCCCAAGGCCGACGTCGCCCTGCTACAGCGTGCCTTCGACACCGCCGATCACTACCATCGCGGCCAGAAACGCATCTCCGGCGACCCGTACATCACACATCCACTGGCCGTCACCATGATCCTGGCCGAACTCGGCATGGACGACCAGACCCTGTGTGCCGGGCTGTTGCACGACACCGTCGAGGACACCTCCTACACCAAGGAGCAGCTGACCGCGGATTTCGGCGAGGAGATCGCCCAACTGGTCGACGGCGTCACCAAGCTCGACAAGGTGCAGTACGGCGACTCGGCCAAGGCCGAGACGATCCGCAAGATGGTCATCGCCATGAGCCGAGACATCCGGGTGCTCGTCATCAAACTTGCCGATCGGCTGCACAACATGCGGACCCTGGGTTACCTGCGTCCGGACAAGCAGAATCGCATCGCCAAGGAGACCTTGGAGATCTTCGCCCCGCTGGCCCACCGCCTTGGTATGAATGCCATCAAGTGGGAGCTGGAGGACCTCGCCTTCGCCACGATGCAGCCCAAGGTCTACGACGAGATCGTCCATCTCGTCGCCGAACGGGCGCCGGGGCGTGAGAAACAGCTCAAGGAGGTCATCGAGATCGTCCGTGCCGACCTCACCGAGGCCGGTATCACGGCCACGGTCTACGGGCGCCCGAAGCATTACTACTCGATCTACCAGAAGATGGTGGTGCGTGGCCGGGACTTCTCCGACATCTACGACCTCGTCGGTCTGCGCATCCTCGTCGACACCCCCAGGGACTGCTATGCTGCCTTGGGCGTCATGCACGTGCGATGGAACCCGCTTCCCGGCCGGTTCAAGGACTACATCGCCATGCCGAAGTACAACATGTACCAGTCCTTGCACACGACCGTGCTGGGACCGGGCGCCCACCCCGTCGAGTTCCAGATCCGCACGCACGAGATGCACCGTCGCGCCGAGTACGGTGTCGCCGCCCACTGGAAGTACAAGGAGGACCCCAACGCGGTCGGCAAGAAGGTGCAGGCCGACGGCTCGGACCTCTCGTGGGTCCACAACCTCAATCAGTGGTCCCACGAGGAGGATGACCCCAACGAGTTCCTCGACGCGCTGCGCTTCGAGATCAACTCCCGCGAGGTGTACGTCTTCACCCCCAAGGGTGACGTCATGGCCCTGCCGCAGGGTGCCACACCGGTGGACTTCGCCTACGCGGTGCACACCGAGATCGGCCACCGCTGCATCGGGGCACGTGTCAACGGACGCCTGGTGCCACTGGACTCCGAACTCAGCAATGGCGACGTGCTGGAGATCCTCACCTCAAGCGCACCCGACGCCGGGCCGAGCCGCGACTGGCTGGGGTTCGTCGCCTCTGGACGGGCCCGGTCCAAGATCAAGTCGTACCTCACCAAGGAACGCCGGGAGGAGTCCATCGAGCGAGGCCGCGATGCGATTGCCCAGCAGATCAAGCACCAGGCCCACTACCTGCAGAGCGTCCTCACCCTGGAATACCTCACCGCCGTTGCCGACGAACTGCGCGTGAGCGACGTCAACGCCCTCTACGCAGCCGTGGGGGAGCACAACATCAGTGCCCAGACGGTTGTCGATCGACTCATCGACCTGGGGGGCGGGGCCGAGGAGACGGTCGCCGATGCCGGAGAGGATCTGCCTGTCACCGACGCCAAGCCCAGCAGGCAGCGCAACGGCGACATCGTCGTCGACGGCGACCCGGACATGCTCGTCAAACTGGCCAAGTGCTGCACCCCCATGCCCGGTGACGAGATCATGGGATTCGTCACACGCTCCGAGGGGGTGTCGGTCCATCGACGTGACTGCTCCAACGCCCAGCACCTGTTGAAGTTCCCCGAGCGAATCATCCCGGTGTCGTGGACCGGTGCCAAGGCCGACGGATACCTCGTCACCGTCCAGGTGGAGGGGCTGGATCGTTCCGGGCTGCTGCGTGACACCGGCAGGGTCATCGCCGAGCAGGGCGTCTCGCTGGTCTCCGCGGAGATGAGTGCCGCGAAGAATCACATCGCCCAGCTGCGTCTCACCTTCGTCTCACCCGACACCACTCATCTGCACCACCTCATCGAGTCCATCAAACGGATCTCCGGGGTCTACGAGGTGTATCGCGTCAAGGCCTGAGCACCCCGTCAGCTGTTGCCCGTGGCGGTGCCGAATTCACGGGATCTGCGGGGATAGAACGGAGTCTGCCGGGGCAGCAGAACCTGGGAGGCGCCAACGGAACCTGGTGCACCGGATGGGCAGCCGTGCGCCGGGAATCCAGGCGTCGGCAGCATGGCCCGAGGGAACACGGGCAGGGCCGACCACGTACCGTGACGGGCACGACGCAACACGTGGGGCCGGGAGATCCCCCCAGCCCCACGTTGACTCCCGGTCACGACATCACCCCGGGCCAGCACCTCAGGAGGTGAAGTCCTTGAGAGCCTTGCGAGCCTGGTCGAGCCAGGACTCGTAGGTGGCGATGGACTCGCGAGCCTTGGCGGCAGCAGCCGTCCTGGCATCCGCCTCTGCCTTGGCAGCGTCGGTCTTGAGCTTGTCGATCTGGGCAGTGAGCATGTCGACGGTGGCCTGGGCACGCTCCCTGGCCTGGGGATCGGTGCGTTTCCACTCAGCCTGCTCGGCGGAGTGGACCTTGCCCTCCAGATCCTTGACCCGAGCGTCGATGCTGCGCATGGCGTCGCGAGGCACCCGGCCGATCTCGTTGAACGTGGTGAGGAAGTCGCGCAGCGCCTCCTTGGCAGCCTCGACGTCCTTGACCGGCAGGATCTTCTGCTCCGCCTCGTCGAGCAACTTCTCCTTGGCCTCCTGGTTGCCGCGGTACTCCTCGTCCTGGATGGACTGGGCCTTGGCACGCGCGTCGAAGAAGACGTCCTGGATGCCGCGGAACTCCTTCCACAACTTCTCGTCGACGTCGCGCGGAGCCGGGCCAGCGGCCTTCCACTCATTCATGAGGTCACGGAAGGCCCGAGACGTGGTGCCCCAGTCGGTGGAGTCGGCGAGCGGGCGAGACCGCTCGATGATCTGTTCCTTGATCCTGCGGGCCTGTTCCCGCACGGCGTTCTGCTCGGCGAAGTGCGCCTTGCGGTGCCGGGTGAACTGGGTACGCGCCGTGGAGAATCGGTGCCACAGCTCGTCGTCGGTCTTGCGGTCGATGCGCGGAAGTTGCTTCCACTCCTCGAGCAGTTTGCGGAACCGCCCCACTCCGCCTCGCCAGTCGTTGGAGTGAAGGATCTCCTCGGCCTGGGCAACCATGCGCTCCTTGGCAGCCTTCGTCTCGGCATGGGCGGCAGCGCGCTCCTCGCGGCGAACCTCCGCCTTGGCCTCGATCGTGGGAGCCAGAGCGTCGACCCTGGCCTTGAGACCTTCCAGATCGCCGACGGCATTGGCCTGTTCGATCGACGTCGACAGCCGTGCTGCCGTGCGCTGCGCCTCGGCTGGTGCCACGGAACCCGAGGACACCCGCGACTCGAGCAACTCGACCTCCGTCTGCAACGACGTGAACCGACGGACGAAGAACTCCATCGCCTCGGAGGGGCTGGCATCCGGCACCTGTCCGACGGACCGCTCACCAGAGGATGTGCGGACGTAGACGGTCCCGTCATCGTCGACTCGGCCGAAGGACTGCGGACCTGTATCTTGACTCATGGAGCCAATTTTGCCCGATAAAATCGGTTTGTGCTCATCGTGTCATTCGTCATCGGACCATTTTCGGAAAATTGTTACGTCCTGGCCCACGAGGAGGGCGGTGACGCCGTCATCGTCGATCCCGGAATGGGATGTGTCGAGCCGCTCCAGCAGGCCCTCACCGCTCACCACCTGCGCCCAGCTGGGATGGTGTTCACCCACGGTCACATCGACCATGTCGGGGGAGCACGTGAGGTGAGTGAACTCCACGAGATCCCGTCCTACTGCCCGGTCGACGACCGTCATCTGCTCAGCGAACCGATGGAGGGACTGGCGGATTTCGCCCTGCCCCTGGTCATGAACCATTACGGCACCACCCACCTCACCGAACCCGAGACGGTTGTGGACGTGATGCCCGACACCCACCACGAGGTCGCCGGGTTCGACCTCGAGTTCATCCATGCCCCGGGCCACACCCCCGGTTGTTCCATGATCCGCTTCGTGGACGAGGAGCACGGCCCGATCATCTTCTCCGGTGACGTGCTCTTCGCCGGAGCCATCGGCCGTACCGACCTGCCCGGGGGAGACCCGAACGCCATGACAAGCAGTCTGCGAGACGTCGTGTGGCCCCTTCCCGATGCCACACACGTCCTACCCGGCCATGGTGGCAGCACCCAGATGGGGTATGAGAAGAAGGTCAACCCATACCTGCAACTGTGATGCGGCCTGCACCTCGTGATGCGGATAGACTTGGCCCACGCGACCGCGTGATCGTCACTCGATCTGCTGGTCTGGCATTCCCGGCCCGGCGAACCGGTCGACATCCGACCCATCCACTCAACGATTTGTCTCGAAGGAACGTTCCATGGCTCGTCTCAAGCCTCTGTCCGGTTTTCCCGAATTCCTGCCCCAGGGCCAGATGGTGGAGAACCATGTGACGCACATCCTGGAGCAGACCTTCGAACTGCATGGGTTCGCACCGATCCACACCCGCGCCGTGGAGACGATGGAATCGCTCACCCGCAAGGGGGAGATCGACAAGGAGGTGTACGTCGTCAACCGGCTGCACGCCGAACCCGGCGAGAAGCCCAACCCCAACGACCACCTCGGGCTGCACTTCGACCTCACCGTGCCATTCGCACGCTACGTTCTGGAGAACTCCGGCCACCTCTCGTTCCCATTTCGCCGCTACCAGATCCAGAAGGTGTGGCGTGGCGAACGCCCCCAGGAGGGCCGGTACCGCGAGTTCACCCAGGCCGACATCGACATCGTCGGCTCCGAGACCCTGGCCGAGCACCACGACATCGAGGCCCCGCTGGTGATGCTCGAGGCCTTGGAGCGATTGCACACCGAGTTGGGGTTCCCGACCGTGACGATGCACGTCAACAACCGCAAGCTCTCCGAGGGGTTCTACCGCGGCCTGGGCATCGAGGAACCCGCAGCCGTGCTGCAGCGCGTCGACAAGTACGACAAGATCGGTCCGGCAGCCGTCAAGGAGCTGCTCACGGGTGAACTCGGCCTGTCCGACGAGGTGGCCGACAAGTGCGTCGCCCTGGCCGGGATCTGCACCTCCGACTCGTCGTTCATCGAGCAGGTGCGTGACTTCGGCGTGCACAACGACATGTTGGAGGAGGGGTTGGACTCCCTGAACCGGGTGGTCGGTGCGGTGAACCGCGAGGTGCCCGGCCGCATGGTGGCCGACCTCAAGATCGCCCGCGGCCTGGACTACTACACCGGCACGGTCTACGAGACGATGCTCTCGGGGCACGAGTCGATGGGGTCGGTGTCGTCTGGTGGACGCTATGACTCGTTGGCCTCCGACGGCAAGCACACCTACCCCGGGGTGGGGATCTCGCTGGGGCTCACCCGGCTGCTCGCCCCGATGATCGGCAAGGGCAGCATCGCCGCGAGCCGCAGCGTGCCCAGCGCCGTACTCGTGGCCGTCAACACCGAGGATGATCGAGAGGTCTCCCAGCACATCGCCCGCCAGCTGCGCTCCCGTGGTGTTCCGTGCGAGGTGGCCCCCAAGGCGGACAAGTTCGGCAAGCAGATTCGCTATGCCGACCGTCGCTCGATCCCGTTCGTGTGGTTCCCCGGATCGGTGCACGACGGGGTCCGTGGTGATGACGAGGTGAAGGACATCCGCTCCGGTGAGCAGGTGGTGGCCCGGGCCGATTCGTGGAATCCTCCGGCCGCTGACCTGTGGCCCACCGTCGTCGGCACCTGGTGACGACGACGCAATCCAGGACGACGTCGCACCTGGTGACGACGCGATCCCAAACAGAGTCGTCACGTGATGGCCGGGGCCCAGCGGGTCCCGGCCTCGGTCATCGGTGGATGTCGAGCCGCGCCCGGTGGGCGGGGGGATGCGCCGATGGGTGCTGGGCGACTAGAAGCAGGGCAGGGCTTGGGCCGCCGTCACCTCACATGACACCGAGTGAGACGGCACCACGGGCGTCCTTGAGATCAACGGCCCCAGCCATACCGGCATGCTCGGAACCATCCTGATCCCCACCTTGCGTACCTGAGGCTGCGCCTGGACCATTCGTGGCCGAGCCGCCACCAGCGACGTGCTCCCCACGGATCGGCGCACCCTGCTCGACGTTCGTGAGCTCCTCATGCCGGTCCCGTGCCGTGGCAGCCATGAGCTTGATGCGGTTGAGCTGGTTCACCTGTGAGGCACCGGGATCGTAGTCGATGGAGGCGACGTTGGCGTGTGGGTACTGCCGACGGATCTCACGGAAGATGCCGCGCCCCGTGACGTGGTTGGGCAGGCAGGCAAATGGCTGCACCACGCAGATGTTGGGCACCCCCTCCTCGATCATGTCGATCATCTCGCCCACGAGGTACCAGCCCTCTCCGGACTGGTTGCCCAACTGGACGATCTGCTGCGCCTCCTCGACGATTCGCGAGATGTGGGTGGGCACCTCGAAACGTTGGGAGGTGCCCAGGGCGGCGTCCACCGGCTTCTGGTACTGCTGGAGCACGGCCAGGAACCCCTTCTTGAGGAAGCGCTTCCACTTCTCGGTGCCAAACGTCTTCCAGTTGTAGTCGCCACTGGTGAGGGCGTTGTGCACGAACCACATGAGCCCGGGCAGAACGGCCTCGCACCCCTCGGACTCGATGACCTCGACGATGTGATTGTTGGCATCGGGATGGAACTGCACGAGGATCTCACCCAACACCCCCACTCGCGGTTTGCGTGGCTCGTCACGCAACGGCAGGGCCTCGAAGGCGTCGACGATGCCGCGCACCAGTGCGGAGTAGCTGGTACGTCGTCCCCAGGTGGGGGAGGTGCCTCCGTCCTCGAAGTGCTCCCGACAGATCGTCTGCCACCGTTGCATGAGCTCGTCGGCTGAACCGGGCACGGCCTCGTAGGGGCGAGTGCGCAGGTGGACACGCTGGATGAGGTCGCCCAGGGTGACGGCCTGGGCCATGCGATGGACGAGCGGACCGGTGAGCTTGAACCCGGGGTTGTCCTCCAGACCCTGCAGGCTTGCCGCGATGACGGGGATCTGCCCGAATCCGGCATCCTTGAGGGCCTTGCGCAGCAGGGCGATGTAGTTCGTCGCCCGACACATGCCGCCGGTCTGGGTGAGGAACAGCGAGACGTGGTCCAGGTCGTACCTGCCAGACTTCAACGCCGAGACGAGCTGCCCGATGACGACGATGGCGGGGAAACAGGCATCATTGTTGACCACGGCCAGCCCCCGTTCGATGTCGTCGTGGGACGCCACCTTGAGCACCTCGACCCGGTAGCCGCACGAACGCAACGCCGCCTCGGCGATGGCCGTCTGGTAGGTGGCCAGCTGGGGGACGAGGATGGTGTGGGTCTTGCGCATCTGCTTGGTGAACCGGACCGGGGAGGCCGACACCTGATGGTTCACAACCGGACGATCCTCCTGACTGGCCCGCTCCTTGGCAGCGGCCTGCAGGGAACGCACCCGGATGCGTGCCGCGCCGAGGTTGGAGACCTCGTCGATCTTCAACGTCGTGTAGATGCGGTCGCGGGCAGCGAGGATCTCCCGTACCTGATCGGTGGTGATGGCGTCCAGCCCACAACCGAACGAGTTGAGCTGGACGAGTTCCAGGTTGCCCTGGCTGCGCACGAATGCCGCCGCCTGGTAGAGCCGGGAGTGGAACATCCACTGGTCACGCACCCGCAGTGGACGTTCCAGCAGATCGGCTCCCAGATGGGCCACCGAGTCCTCGGTGAGCACCGCCATGCCCAAGGAGTTGACCATCTCGGGGATGCCGTGATGGATCTCGGGATCGACGTGGTAGGGGCGTCCGGCCAGCACGACGCCGGGCACGTCGTGGACGCGCATGTACTCCAGCGCCTCCTCACCCATCCGTCGAATGTCTGCGTGGAAGGCCTCGTCCTCGGCGGTTCCAGCGGCAACGGCGCGCCGGGCCTCCTCCAGGGTGACACCGTCGGAGGCGAAGATCTCGGTGAGACGCTCGGCGAGCTTGTCCTCATTGGCCAGGGACAGGAACGGCGAGATGAGCTCGACACCTTGCTCACGCAGGGAGTCGACATTGGCCCGGATGACCTCGGGGTAGGAGGCGACCACCGGGCAGTTGAAATGCGCATCGGCCTGCTCCACCGAGACCCGCTCGAAGCGGATGCATGGGTCGAAGACCCGCTTGACGCCGCGTTGCACGAGGTCCTCGATGTGGCCATTGGAGAGCTTGGCGGGGTAGCAGATGTTCTCCGAGGCGATCGACTCCATGCCCTTGTCGAACATCTCATGGCTGGACCGCCCCGAGATCATCACCCGATAGCCCAGCGTGGAGAGCACCGTGAACCAGAACGGGTAGTTCTCGTACATGTTGAGCGAACGGGCGATGCCCATGTCGCCACGGTACGCCTTCTTGGCAGTGAGTCGGCGATAGGAGAACAGCCGCTTGTACTTGGCCTCGAAGAGGTTGGGCAGCTCCGACTTGGGGGCTCGCTTGAGTTTGCGATTGTCCACCTGGGCGCCACGTTCGCAGCGGTTCCCCGACACGAAGACGCGACCGTCGGAGAAGGTGGAGATGGTGCGCTGGCAGTGATTCTGGCACAGCATGCAGTCGTCGCGGTGGGTCTCCACGGCGAAACCGTCGAGCTCGCCACGGTCTCGCAACCCCACACCGGCCGGTTCCCCGGCGTGGAACCGGGCACGTGCCGTGAGGGCAGCTCCGTAGGCACCCATGAGACCGGCCTCGGAGGGACGAACCACCTCCCGTCCGGTGAGCAGTTCGAAGGCACGCAGCACGGCGTCGTTGAGGAAGGTGCCCCCCTGCACGACGACCTTGTCGCCGAGCTGGGCCGGATCGGTGAGCTTGATGACCTTGTACAGCGCATTGCGCACCACGGAGTAGCTCAATCCGGCGGCAATGTCGGCGGGGGAGGCCCCCTCCTTCTGCGCCTGCTTGACCGAGGAGTTCATGAACACGGTGCAGCGACTGCCCAGATCGACCGGGTGCTCGGCGTCCAGGCTCATCGCGGCGAAACTGCGGATGTCGGTGTCCATACCGGCGGCAAAGGTCTGCAGGAAGGAGCCACACCCCGATGAGCAGGCCTCGTTGACGCTGATGGAGTCGATGACCCCGTCGACGACGCGCAGGTATTTCATGTCCTGACCACCGATGTCGATGATCGAGGTCACCCCGGGGCACAGGTGGGCCGCAGCGCGGTAGTGGGCCATCGTCTCGACCTCACCATCGTCGGCGCCCAGGGCTGCCTTGACGAGTCCCTCCCCGTACCCGGTGGTGCAGGTTCGAGCGATGACGGCCCCGGTGGGCAGTTCGTCGTACAGGTCGGCGAGGATCCGCACCGCGGCATTGACCGGATCGCCCTCGTTGGAGGCGTAGGAGCTCGCGACGATGTTGAGGGAGTCGTCCAGCACGACGGATTTGATCGTCGTCGAGCCGGCGTCCACCCCCAGGAAGAGTTCTCCCTTGGCGTGGCCGATGGGGATGCGTGGCAACTTTGCGCGAGCATGTCGGGCGCGGAAGGACGCCAGTTCCTCCTCGTCATGGAAGAGCGGGGGCATGGACTGGTTGACGCCGGTGGCGGCCCGGCTGTGTCGGGCGACCCGTGCCAGCTCGTCTATCCCGATGGAGGTGCCGTGCGCGGTGAGAGCCGCTCCCATGGCGACGTAGAGCTGGGCACGCTCCGGGGTGACGAACTCGTCGACCTTGCCGTCGAGGATCGTGGCGAAGGCATGTCGCAGACTCGGCATGAAGTGCAGCGGGCCACCGAGGAAGACGACCTGTCCCCGGATCGGACGGCCGCAGGCCAGACCTGCGATGCACTGGGTGGCCACCGCCTGCATGACCGAGGCGGCAAGATCCTCGTGCTGGGCACCGTCGTTGATGAGCGGTTGCAGGTCCGACTTGGCGAACACGCCACATCGCGAGGCGATGGGGTACGTCATCGACGCGTTCATCGCCAGTTCGTTGAGCCCTGGGGCGTCGGTGTGCAGCAGGGTGGCCATCTGGTCGATGAACGCACCGGTTCCGCCGGCGCACGAGCCGTTCATGCGCTGTTCCGGTACCGGTTTGAGGTAGGTGATCTTGGCGTCCTCACCACCGAGTTCCAGCAGGACGTCGGCATCGGGGTTCCAGTGCTGCACCGCAGCGGTCTCGGCCATGACCTCCTGGATGAACGGGATTCCTAGGGCATCGGCAGTGCCCAGTCCGGCCGATCCCGTCACCGATGCGATGACGCGGCGTGCGGGCAGGGCCTCGGCGGCATCGGCGAGCAGGCTGGCAAGCGCACCGGTGATGTCAGCTCGATGTCGGCGATAGTCCTCGAAGAGGATCGGGGCGTCCGCGCCCGGATCGCCGTCGAAAACCACAGCCTTGATCGTCGTCGAACCGACGTCGAGCCCCATCCGCATGACCTGTGCGTCCATGTGTCCATTTCAACACCATGGAAATTGATCTGCACAATTGCACACCGAATCCCGGCGAGAAAAATCCGAGATTAGGCTGAGGGGTATGTCATCGGCATCTGCTCGCAGCACTGGCACGTCGGATCATCTGCCAGCTGGGCCACGACGAGGCCCCCGCACCGATGCTGGAGCGGCACGCTCGGCAATCCTCACCGCGGCACGCAGCCTCTTTCAGCAGATGGACTACCAGTCGGTGAGCATGCGAGCCATCGCCCGCACGGCCGGGGTGGACACCTCGTTGGTGAGCTACTACTTCGGCACCAAGCAGGAGCTCTACCTGCAGACGATCTCGCTGCCCAGCGGTCCGCATCGCATCATTGCCGAGGCCTGTGCGTCGTCGAGCATCGACGAGCTGGGGGAGACACTGGTACGTTCCTTCCTCACCGCCTGGCCCGGGCAGGGCACGGCGGATCAGGACGACCGGACAGCAGGAAACTCGATGCAGGGCATGACCCAGGCACTGCTGCAGGAACCCGATGCGTTCCACAATCTGCACGACTTCTACCAGCACATGATCGTCGAACCGGTTGCCCATCTGCTGGGTACGCGTTTCGACGAGCAGGAGGCCGAGGTGCGAGCCGCCCTGGCGGTCACCCATCTGCTGGGAATCTTCATCACCCGCACCATTGTGGGACTCGACGCCCTGCGCCACCTGCCTGACGACGAACTCATCGCCCGGGAGGCCCCAACCCTCCAGACGATTCTCACCGGATCGCTCCCCTCATCGGCCCCGATCGACGACGTCTGGAAGGACAACCCCGGCCCGGCAAACACCGTGCCCCGTGGCCGCACCCCATGAATCCGGACTAGGCTGGGGTGCCAAAGACCGACAGGACGCACCGCTGCACACCTGAAGACACATGTGGGAGAGTTCCAAATGACGATTGCCATCAAACTCGGCTTCCTCGATGACGCGCCGATTGTCGGCGATGACGGACAACTGACCAAGCATGGTTCGGGATCCAACATCGTCGAACGACTGATGAAGATGTACCCCCATGCCGTCATCGTGGGACACGAGAACAAGGACTGCCCGGACTTCCGACTGCGTACCCTGGACAATCTCGACGTCAAGTCGACCCTGCTCATCAATCTCGACGTCATCGACTCGGTCGGCGCCTTCCAGGTGATGCACCGCGAGGGACTCGAACCCAAGATCATGAACTTCCAGTGGCTGCCGCCGTCGCACTACCACCACAAGGTGAACTTCGCAGCGATGGGTATGTCGTACGCGCTCTTCCCCACCCTGTGCGCGGGGGAGCGCACGGCTGGTGAGGTCGTCGAACTGGCACGGCGATGGATGATCCCACCGCTGGCCCACCAGTGCCGTGTCGCCTGGGTGCAGCCCGGTATCCGTGACGACCTCCTGCGCGAGCACGTGGATCCGGAGGTCCCGACCGTCCTTTACCCGTCGATCCACCTCAACGACAACAAGCAGCCCAAGGTCTTCCTCGACATCGTCTCCGAGGTCGCCGAGCACATGCCGCTGCAGATGGAGGCCCGGCTGGGACAGCGTGACCTGGCCAGCGTCCTCGCCATGAAGATGAGCTCACCGACCTGGGCCCAGGTCGGTCCGCTCTTCGGCGAGCGCGAGGAGTACTGGGAGGCGTTGGCACGTACGACGGCCTTCCTGGCCACCGCGAAGGACGAGGCATACGGGTTCGAGTACATGGAGGCACTGCTGGCCGGCGTCGTCGGCGTGCTGCCGCGCGCCAAGTGGAGCAGCGACATCGTCCCGGAGACCTACCCCTATCTCTACGACAACTCGCGTCATGCCGTCGCCCTGCTCGAGGAGGTGCTCACCGATCCCAAGGCGGCCCGGGCGAAGATCGATGAGTCGGCTGGTGGACCGATCAGCGAATGGATCCTCGGGCACCATCGCCG